>CABYZM010000082.1 GCA_902523435.1 uncultured SAR116 cluster alpha proteobacterium | reverse complement strand
GCGAGTAATTTCGTCCAAAGCTGGATTTACATCAGGAATGTATTCCAAGGCTTGAGTTGAGGTTGCAGAGTGGCAGCTATCAAACTCCAATTGAGTTTCATCCGCATTTCTTTCAATAAGCGTAATATTGTCAAATTCTGAGCATCGCTGATTAGCCTGCTCAAGCTGAACTTTACTCGGATCTAATCCATAAATTGTTCCATTATTGCCAACAGCTTTAGCTAAATGTGTTAATAGATGACCAGCACCACAACCTACATCAATGATCGTATCGGCCGATTGGATATGTAACTCACTAGGAATTGCATTTCGCCGGGTAGTTCCTGCAATACTCTCTGCCATCAGGCGTTGGAGCTTACCTAAGTCGCTATCGAAATCTACTCCCACACAAACTCCTGTTCCAGACCACTCATCTAAATTTCTCAGTAGCCACTTATTCTTTTTTGGATTTGTTTATGCCAGAGTGCTACATATTGAAAAATTTTTTCTTTTTTCATATGTCAATTAGCTAATCTCTTGAAGCCTTGGATCTCGCGACAGGCTCCAAACCTATTGTCAGGAGCCTTACCCATTGAAATGCGTGGACCGCGAGTGAATTCACCCAAAACGCCTTTGTGACGCCCTGTGCCGTCTAAAAAGGTTGATTTTGTTCCACTGTCGTTTTTAATCTCTCCAATTTCTAGCGCCTGACTCCCATCAGCAAAATAATGCATACAATTGTATGTTTGGCCTTTCATTGCACCATTCACCATATGTATGTGCCCCGCGCACTCAAAATAGGAATTCTCCTTATTGGAGATTTCATCCATGTAAGTGCCCTTAATATCAAAACCCATACCCCAATTTTTATTTGATGCGGGCAGCATTTTTCGCTCGCCAGTCCAGCACGCCATTCCCTTTAGAGAGATATCAGCAGCTTGAGGCGAACTTATAAGAGCAAAAAAGATAATTGATGATAATAAAGCTAATTTTTTCATTGTTGAATACTTCTATTAACCGAAGCTTTCGAAGTCAATCTTAGACTCAAAAGTAGGTTTAGAGACCGTTTACGTTTTTACCATTTTTTAAATACTAATCAGTATAAAAGCACGTCTGAACCATCTTGCCAACCCATCGTCGAACCGCGGTCTGAGAGCCGCAGACCACGCATCCACAGCCCCCACCCATCCAAACAAAGCCTAAAGCTGATTGCCAAACCCAATCAGTAACCCTGGTCGGTGGTCCACAGAACTTGGAACTGGCTTCAGGCCAAGTTGCAGGAAAGCTTGAGTAGAAACGCCGTGCTGCTCGCGTCCGCCGAAAGGGGGTTCCCTATATAAAATAGAGTGTACCACTGAGCCGTTGGATTGTTTGGATTGGTGAGGATGACCCAGTGGCACATTTTTCCTAAGCAAAGACCATGCCTCGCAGAGGAATCTGCGGGTCTTTTTTTTAAAAAATTAATCAGAATAAAAGTGGGCTGCACAAAGGCAACCCAAAGTTCAGGGAGGAGAACTAACATTTTTCTCTCCTAAAGAGAACTTTAGGCAGTATTTTGGTAGATTTTTGTTCAAAACAAGGTGGGCTTTTCTAGCTCAACCATTAAAAGCCGTGTACAACGGTTCCAGGTATTGTGTTAAACAAACTTTAAAGAAAACGAATTGTGGCTCAGTTAATTTCAGTGGCTCAGTATCTGCTCAAGAATTAATTTAGTCAGGTGATGAACCTGTCCATAACAGTCCTGTAGAATCTTAAGTAAATTGTGGCGTGAATTGGAGCTTGCACATTGCTTTCAAGTTTTGAATAAAGCATGAGAGGTCTTTCAGATTGTTTGCTTGAATCCCTCATGGGACGCGACAAAACCGAGCGCGCGATAAAATTCTGCTGCGTCCTTTCTCGCTTTATCTGATGTCAGCTGAATTATCCGGCACCCGCGTTCTCTGCACGCATTGACCGCCCAACTGATCATTTCTTGCCCCAGACCAGCACCGCGTCTTTTAGAGGATATGCGAACACTTTCAATCTGGCCGCGCCATGCCCCTTGCCGGGACAGTCCTGGAATGAAGCTGAGCTGAAGACAGCCAATGATGACACCCTCAGCCTC
>CABYZM010000081.1 GCA_902523435.1 uncultured SAR116 cluster alpha proteobacterium | reverse complement strand
CCCTAATCCTGTCCTCAATTCGTGCAAGATAATTTGCAACAGGAGGCTGCAAATAAGCATTTAAAGTAGTCGTTGAACATCTTTCAAATTCTCTGATTTCAGGAAGAATTTCTGTTGCAACGCTAACGTGCTCATTTGGCCAAATCTTGCGAAGACTTTCGGCAGCCTTTTTCTCGTTTTTTGGATTGGCATATCCATTAATGAAAAATAAGCATACGGCTTCACAACCGTTCTTGAGCAAAGTTTTGGCTGCGCGTTCTACTTCCATTAGGTCAACAGCAACACGCACCGTACCGTCTGCCAAAGTGCGCTCCTCAACTTCAAGTCTATCGACGCGCTGAACTACTGGTGTGAATTGTCCCCAAAGCCCCCAAGTTGTAGGGCGGTCTCTTCTCCGCATCTCCAATACATCACGAAAACCTGATGTAGTGATGATGCCGGTTTTTGCACCTTTCCTTTCTAGTAATGCATTAGTGGCGACGGTAGTGCCATGAATGATTGTTCCGACGTCTTTAACGTTTTGGCTGACTTCAAGAATACCTTCCAAAAATCCAATCGATTGGTCTTCCCGTGTTGATGGAATTTTGAATACTCTGACCTCCTCTGAGAGTTCATCGAGAGCGAGTATATCAGTAAATGTTCCACCAACATCCACACCAATTACGACATGACTACTCATCATCACCCCTTTGTAACATAGCCCTGCTTTAGGTCATTTGCATTCAGTTCTTTTGACCTTTCGGAGAAAGCTCCATATCCTCCACCGCCTGGGGTTTCAAGCCGAACTCTTTGACCCCTTTTCAGGTTTATTCCTGTAATTTTAGAGACTAAAGGGGGGGATTTTTTTGTCTGTTTTTTATAATCAATGTCAAAATAAAATTTATTTTTTGCCCCTTCTTCGCCTCCGACTACTCCTTGTGGAGCATATTTTCCTCTTTCCCCAAAAAGAAAAGCTGTTGCACTTTCCTCAAGCAACTCAATTTCATAAACAGCGCCAAGTCCGCCTCTGAATTTGCCTTTGCCCCCTGAGTCTGGGCGCAACGCCCATTGTGTGAATTGGACAGGATAAGCAGCTTCTAGTATTTCAAGGGGCGGTATAGTTGCTGTAGAGATTGGCGCATTACCATGATTAAGGCCATCTCCTTCTGGATGTCCGCCGTGTCCTCCGCCAAAAAAGGAAAACATCACCCATCTTGCACCATTATCTCGGAAGCCAGCGATTGAGAGTGCATTTATCGTTCCGTAAGCGCAGCCATTTACTCGTTCGGGAGTTGTGTGCTGGAAAGCTTGAAAAATCACGTCAATGAGACGAAGTATGGTCTCGGTATAACCGCCAACTGGCTTGGGGGCTTTTACGCTCAGGAAACTATTTTCAGGAATAATGAAGTCAACGGGTTCCAATACCCCGGCATTAGCTGGAACATCTGTGAAAACATGTTTCAGAGCAACATATGTGGCCGCTATGGTTGTTGATTTAGATATGTTTACTGGTCCAGCACAAGCCTTACCAGAGCGACTGAAGTCAATTTTAAGTCTGTTTTTGTCGATTGTCATATCAACAGCTAATTTAAGTGGTTCATCACTTACGCCATCGTTATCCAAATAATCTTCAACAGATATTGTACCATCTGGCAGAGCCAACAGGTGATCGCTCATCATTTTTTCTGCACGGTTTTTAAGTTCAGTTAGTGCTTCTGAAACACTTTTTTCAGTATACTCATCTAGAAGTTCATGCAGGCGCCCTTCTCCTAGGTCTAGCGCATTTATTTGCCCATTTAGGTCACCATAAAGTGAATTGGGAAGGCGGGAGTTTGCTGAGAGGATATCAACGATGTCTGTTTTCATAACGCCAGCTTCAAATAGTTTTACCGGCGGTATAAGCATACCTTCTTGAAAGCTCTCGGTTGCCTGAGGATTATAATTACCTGGAACATTACCGCCCACATCATGCCAGTGACCCACAGAGGCAAGAAAACAAAAAACTTTTCCCCTTCTGAAGACTGGTTTAACAAGCCTGAAGTCCGAGAGATGGGTCCCTCCATCATATGGGTCGTTGAATATAAAGACATCACCTTCTTGAAGCCCACCGTCTTTTTTTACTTTATCTATGACAGCTTTTACTGCAAAGGCCATTACTCCAACAAATATAGGCAAACCTGATTTGCCTTGTACTAAGGTTTCACCAGTAGCGCTGTCGTAGATACCATGGCTTGCGTCGTGAGCCTCCGCGATAATTGGATT
>CABYZM010000080.1 GCA_902523435.1 uncultured SAR116 cluster alpha proteobacterium | reverse complement strand
ATAAACGAAAAGGCTTCGTCTGACCAGTCAAGGTCGGGAACAGCTCTCGCTAAAAGGCTGCGCGCTAACGGGCCAGCGACTGCCATCCCAGCCCATAGATCTGTAACCGATGATAAATGAACACGCAGGTCCGTCCAACGAGTCTGCAACAGCTCTTCCATGAACTGCATAACCGGTCCAGCTTGCGCTGTGGTAGTCGTCATAAAATAATCATCATCTTCCAGGCGCCATGTTGTGCCATCATCAAGAACCATACCATCATCACGCAGCATCACTCCATATCTAGCCCGTCCCACTGTCAGTTTGGCAAAACCGTTTATATAAATTCTGTTCAAAAATGTGGTCGCATCTGGCCCCTGAACAGCTATTTTACCCAATGTGGACACATCAACCATACCAACGGTCTGACGTGTGGTTGCCGCTTCTCGAATATAAGCATCGTCTATTGTTTCAGCTGCATTAGGATAATACCAAGGACGTTTCCATAAACCGGCATCAGTCATTACAGCCCCTGCTGCTAGGTGCTGGTGATGCATTGGGGACCGACGTGCCGGTGCCCAATGCGCACCAGAATATCGTCCAGCCAATGCGCCAATAGATACAGGCGTGAAAGGTGGGCGAAAGGTTGTTATGCCTGTCTCTTTGATGGATTGGCCGAGTGCATCAGCCATTGCAGCAATACCCAATACATTTCCCACACGTCCTTGATCAGTTGCCATACCCAACGTGGTATAGCGTTTCATGTGTTCAACGGAAGTGAAGCCTTCCAGCTCTGCCTGACGGATATCATCTGTAGTGACATCATGCTGTGGATCAATAAAACATTTCAGTTTACGTGAAGTACGAATTTCAAAAAGCGGGTGGATAGAACTGGGCCAGCCTCTGTTTAGATGGCCGTAAAATGGCTTGCCTGTAAGCATACCAACAACTTTTTTTGCTGATAAAAGAACGGACTCATCATCATAAAACCCCTCCGCAGCGCCAATGGTGTAAATATTTTCTGCTGTTTTTCCGCTGAGGAATGCCTGAAGGCGCTCATTCCAAATGGGTTTAACACCGCGATGTGACAACAGATTGACAACCGGGGAGTAACCACCAGACAGGCCAACCACATCACAGCCTATGACCTTTCGACTGTCTTCAACCTTATCACCTGCTCCTAACTGGCCAATTTCAACACCAGCAACCCGCTTACCACCAACAATATTGACAGGAACACATCCCAACATAACTGATATTCCTACAGCTTCAGCTTTCTTGTGCAGATGACTAGGCTTGTTTCGCGCGTCCAGCAACGTGATCTGCATCCCCTTTTTAGCTAGATATACAGCATCTTCATAAGTTCCATCATGACAGGTGGCCATCACGGCCATACTGCCAGGCATGACCCCATATCGACCTGCATAGTGCGTCAGCGCATGTGCCAGCATTACCCCCGGCTTATCATTATTTCCAATTGCGAGGCCTCGTTCAAGAGCACCAGTGGCTAGAATAATATGGCCTGCACGGATGATATGAAAAATTTCACGTGGCAGATCAGGGTGCGGTTCAGATAAATGATCCGTGCATCTTTCAATTACACCAACAACATGACCATCATAAAGACCAAAAGCTGTTGACCGTGTCATAATCTGCCCACCTGCAGCACTTATTCGCGCTAGCAACTGATCACGACTGGCTAGGTCTATCTTATCAGCAGTGGCTAGCCAGTTGCCACCGCATTCAAAATCCTGTTCGACTAGAATGACATTTAGGCCCTTTTCAGCGAGACCCGCCGCAGCTGTAAGTCCAGCAGGCCCAGAGCCAATGACTAGAGCATCACAGAAACCGTTTGCGATGTCATATGTCGAGGGGTCTGCTTCTCGTGATGCCTGACCAAGCCCGGCAGCTCTGCGAATGAAGCGTTCACACAACATCCAAAACTTTGTGTTGGCAAATGGACCCATAAAGGTTTTGTAGTAAAATCCTGCAGTGATGAAGGGAGCAATCAATCCATTAACTGCGCCCAAATCAAATCCTGGGCTAGGAAAGACGTTCTGGCTGTATACCCTGAGCCCTTCAGTAATTTCTGTCACGGTTCCTTTTACATTGGGCACTCGGGCCGCACCATCTCCTGTGTTGAACAACGCTCCTCCTTCTTCAACACCAGCAGACATAATACCACGTGGACGGTGATACTTAAAGCTGCGCCCAACCAGCATATGGCCAGATGCCATTAACGCAGACGCAATTGTGTCCCCTTTGAACCCCGTTACCTGTTGCCCATTAAAACGGAAGTTAATCTTCTGACGGCGTTCAATCAG
>CABYZM010000079.1 GCA_902523435.1 uncultured SAR116 cluster alpha proteobacterium | reverse complement strand
ATGTGTTTGCATGTTTATCCACACAACGAACTACCCGTTCAGCTGGTAGCCCCAGTTTGCGTTGCATTCCGTCAATGATCCGGATATTCGCCTGATGCGGAATTAACCAGTCAATATCTTCTGGCTGATGGCCAGTCTTTTGGATTACTTCGTTCATTGCACTGGAGAGTTTTTCCACAGCATGTTTGAAAACATCCTGGCCCTTCATTTTTACGTGACCTACCGTGCCGGTTGTAGATGGCCCTCCATCAACATACAGGATGTCACGGTACCTACCGTCCGTATGTAATACTGTGGACAACACCCCCCAATCATGAGGAGCATCGTCTGAAGCTTTGGCCGCCCATTTTAAAAAAAATAGATAAAACAGTATGTTTCTTTATGAATTTGAAGTTAAAAATTGGTCTTTGATGGATTGACCCAGATTTTATCAAGTGATACGGTTTCAATATGGATAAGACGATTACACGAAGTGATTTAGCTAATGCTGTACACCAACAGATAGGGCTGTCACACAATGAATGTTCGCATCTTGTCAGCAGTGTGCTTGAGGAGGTTACTGAAAGCCTTATAACGGGCAACTCAGTCAAACTATCTTCATTTGGTACTTTTTCAGTGCAATCAAAAAATGAACGCCTTGGCCGAAACCCTAAAACAGGAGTTGAGGCTGTTATTACACCGCGCAGAGTGTTATCCTTTCGACCCTCTAACCTCATGAAGAAGCGAATTAATTCAGCCTAATGGTTCAGAAAGCACCTGGTGCCTATCAAACAAAACACAAGTGGTCCTATCTTTCCAATTTAGAAGTTTAGTAAAGCTCTCTGCACCAATGATTAGTGCTCTCTGCCCCTGACCAGATTTGAGAAGCGAATCACCAACTCCAAGACCGTATACAAAGCCTGCACACACCGCTTGCACGTCAAAAGCAAAAGCTTGATAGGCCTTTAACTTATGCTGAACTACTGACGCTGTTGATGGAAATGTATAATCAGGAGTGGTGGTAGCAATGATGATTATATCAATATCATCTGCAGACAGTCTTGCATTCTCTAATGCTTGCTGCGCAGCGTGTACAGCCAGGTCTGATGTCCTTTCTCCCTCAGCAACAATGTGCCTTTGGCCGATCCCCGTTCGCTGCTTTATCCAGCTATCATCTGTCTCAACAAATTCAGATAAATCATCATTTGTCATTACATGTGATGGCAAATAGGACCCAGCGCCCACCATAAGAACAGACCGTCTATTCATCTCTGTCATTTATACCCTTATTAAGAATATATCTCGCCTTGTGGATCGCTGATTTTACTTCTGGAATAAAGCCTTGTTGAAGCATATGAACGGCCACACCAATGGCATTCGAAAATCCAAATGCATCAGTACCCCCGTGTGATTTTACCGATATCCCGTTCAATCCAAGAAAAACTGCACCATTATATCGTCGAGGATCAAGTTTGTGTCTGAATCTACGCAAGCCAGAACGAGCCAACAGAAACCCCAGTCTTGTCGATATATTCTCAGAAAATGCAGATCGCAATCCACCCTGGAATAGTTCCGCGACACCCTCTGCAGTTTTCAAGGCTACATTTCCTGAAAAGCCGTCGGTCACAACGACATCAACTTTCCCCCCTGCTATATCCGAACCTTCCACAAATCCGTGATAGTTGAGATTAAGTGAGTCTGCGCCCAGTACCGCTGCTGCTTCACGCAAATAATCAAATCCCTTCTGATCTTCCTCTCCAACATTCAAAAGGCCAACACTCGGCGAGACACCTCCATGAATATCACGATAGAACGCGCTGCCCATTATCGCAAACTGTATGAGGTTTTCTGCATCACATTCGATATTTGCTCCTAAATCCAAAACGCAGGACTGACCATGTGGATTTGGAAAAAATCCTGCAATAGCTGGTCGGGTAACGCCTTCAATCATCCTCATTTGAAGCTTTGACATTGCCATCAACGCACCTGTATTTCCTGCAGAAACCACCGCGTCAACCTCACCATTTGCAACAAGCTCAATGGCCCTCCACATGGATGTATTCTTTCCGGCGCGCAAAGCCTGAGATGGCTTATCACCTGGAGCAACAGCTTCATCTGTATGATGAATATCCGCCTCTTGCATGTATCGAGTTGTTTTCAATAAGGGGCTGATCTTCCTCTCATCACCAACAAATATCAACGAAATATCCGGATAAGCGGCGAATGCCTTGTCAGCACCCTGAACAACGATTTCAGGAGCCTGGTCGCCGCCCATCGCGTCCAACGATATTCGTGGTGGCGGTTTCATCCACAAAACTCCTTCAAACTCAGCGCTTTGAGCATAAATACAAAATTCATTTTTTCAATTCAGAAAGCCTAGCAAAAGG
>CABYZM010000078.1 GCA_902523435.1 uncultured SAR116 cluster alpha proteobacterium | reverse complement strand
GACAAGAACGTCAAATACAACAAGCGGACGGGCGTTGCCAACATGAATTCTGTCATAGACAGTCGGCCCACAGGCATACAACCGGACATTATCACGCTGAAGCGGCTGGAGGACCTGCTTTTCCTTTGCCATTGTATTATAAAGGACAATATCCATTATCTTCACATCATATTTTCATCAGTTCTCAGATTTGTCAGGCTGTTTGTCCAGCGAGCCTTTGCCTGACAATTTCAGCTTTCATATAACACAGCAAGACACCCATATCAGGGCCAAACGCACGGCCAGTGAGTGCCTTTCGCAACGGCATGAACAAGGACTTTCCTTTCTTACCTGCAGCAGCTCCCACTGCGTTTGTCCATACAGACCAACTCTCTTGGCCAAATGGTCCTTCAGGAAGTTTTTCCAATGCAACAGCAAGGAGATCAGGGTCTTCAATTTCCGGCACAACAGGCTGATGACAAACTGCCCACCAATCTGCAACTTCTGTCAATGTTGTGATATTGCCTTTCACTGCAAGCCAAAAAACCTCATCAACAGAGCCGAGACCTGCGTCAGAAAGACGACCATTTACAACACTGAAATCGAGTTGCTGCAGTACACGGGCATTTATCTGCATTAATTCATCAGAAGAAAATTTTGGTGTTGCCCGCCCAAAGCTATTGATATCAAACTCAGAAATAATATCAGCCATTAAGGGTTGCGCTATGATCGGGGCTGATGTGCCAATTCGCGCTAACAGACTGGCAAGGGCTAGCGCTTCTACCCCTTTCTCGCGCAATTGGCGAACAGAAAGACTGCCCAAGCGTTTTGACAGCCCCTCTCCATCTGTGCCTGCCAGCAAGGCCAGATGTCCCATGGCTGGCGGCTGGGCGCCAAGTGCTTCAAATAGTTGGATCTGAGCAGCTGAGTTTGTAACATGGTCCTCGCCGCGAAGAATTGTCGTGATACCGTGATCAATGTCATCCACAACTGAAGCAAGTGTATAAATGACCCTGCCATCCTCCCTCATCAAGACAGGGTCAGAAAGGCTGGACATATGATATGATACGTAACCGCGCACCAAATCTGTCCATGCAACCTCAGCGTGATTGAGCAGAAACCGGTAATGAGGCTGCCGCCCTTCAGCTTCCAATTTCTGTTTTTCTGCTTCTGTTAATGCCAAGGCAGAACGGTCATAAACTGGCGGCTTTCCTGCCATAAGCTGGGATTTGCGCTTCAGCGATAACTCTTCTTGAGTTTCATAGCAGGGATAAGCGTGGCCACGTGCCAGCAACATCTTCAACGCTTCATCGTAACGTGCTAGGCGGATTGACTGTCTGTCTTCCTCATCCCACTGCATACCCATCCATTGCAAATCTTCACGAATGGCCACCTCAAATTCAACTGTTGAGCGGGTATTGTCAGTATCATCAATCCGCAACATAAATGACCCGCCAATGTTTCGAGCAAACAGATAATTAATCAGGGCTGTGCGTAAATTACCGACATGAAGCATGCCCGTTGGGCTTGGCGCAAAACGAACTTTTGCAGGTGTCATAGTTTCTCCATAAATTGGGGACGAAAGCCGGATGTCAAGGGCAATCGCCTGTCACGGCCAAAGGCCCGCGCTGTCACCTTGGGACCTGGTGCAGCCTGAAACCGTTTATATTCTGCCCGGAACAGTAACTGGCTAGCTTGGGCTACAGTGTCAGCATCAAACCCTCTGGCAGTAATGGTCTCTATGTCTGCCATTTCCTCAGTGAGAGCGATCAATATCTCGTCAAGAATTTCATAGGGCGGCAGACTGTCCGTATCCTGCTGGTCAGGGCGTAATTCAGCGGATGGTGGCCGCGTGATAATCCTGTCAGGAATGACCTCACCTGTTGGACCAAGGCCCCCTTTCGGGACGGCCGAATTCCGCCAGCGCGCAAGCTCAAAGATACGTGTTTTCCAGACATCTTTGATGGGCGCAAAACCGCCACACATATCACCATAAAGTGTCGAATATCCCGCTGCGTATTCTGATTTATTGCCGGTGGCCAGAACAAGATGCCCAAACTTGTTCGACAAAGCCATCAATAGCATGCCACGCAAACGGGACTGGATATTTTCTTCTGCAAGACCAGGGTTCTGCCCCTCAAATGAAGTAGCCAGCATATTGTCAAAGGCTGTCATGCCTTTGCGAATAGCAATTGTATCAAGCTTTATGCCCAGCGCTTCTGCTAATTTATCCGCATCTGTGACTGAAATCTCTGCTGTATAGTCAGATGGCATCATCACCGCATGAACCCGATCAGATCCTAGCGCATCCACGGCCAGGGTCGCTACAATTGCTGAATCAATACCACCTGAAAGCCCAAAAATGACAGATGGAAACCCGTTTTTATCACAATAGTCACGCAGACCTAGCATCAAGGCCCGCCAAAGGGCTTCATTGGCTCCATCTGGCTGGACAATCGGGCCCGTAAGATGAACATCATCAGCAACACGCCTGAGGGTAAGACAGGATAAATGTTCTGAAAAATAAGGGAACTGA
>CABYZM010000077.1 GCA_902523435.1 uncultured SAR116 cluster alpha proteobacterium | reverse complement strand
ATTGATTGGCTTGAAGTTGAACACGACATCCCCTTCAAAGTATTAGATAGCTTTCTTTATCCTAGCCACAGCAGTTACCGAATGCATGCAGTTCCAGAAACAACTGGTGCAGCTCTAATTCAGCGGCTTGAAAATGCAGCAAATCATCGCGAAATTCTGATTTCCTGTAATTTGAAAATTACTGATCTTGTCAGGACTAATAATAACAAAATCATAGGTTCAAAAGGAATGAGGCCTGATGGAAAAGAGGAAACGATCCGCGCGAGGTCAGTCATTCTTGCCTGTAACGGATATGGGGGCAACCCCGAACTGATAGAGAAACATATACCAGAAATGAGTGATGCGCTCTATTTTGGACATCCAGGGAATCAGGGCGAAGCTTTGCTTTGGGGCGAAAAGCTTGATTGCAAGCTTGTTGACCTCACAGGTTATCAAGGACATGGTTCTGTCGCGCACCCTCACGGTATTCTCATTACATGGGGCCTTATGATGGAGGGCGGCATTCAAGTTAATGTTGAAGGAAAACGTTTTTCGAATGAGCATGAAGGTTATTCCGAACAGGCCGTAAAAGTCCTCGCTCAACCTGAACAAGTCGCCTTCAATATTTTTGATGAGCGACTTCTTGAAATTGGGCGTGAATTCGAAGACTTCAGAAATGCAGAAACAGCCAAGGCGATAATTTCTGCTGATAGTATTGAAGAGCTGTCAGAAAAACTAAATCTGCCCTTCCAAAACATCTCAGAGACTTTTGAATATTGTGCAGTTCAAGCTGAAAAAGAAGCGCCCGATAGATTTGGTCGTGTATTTTCCCTTGAAAAACTTTTAAAGCCGCCTTTTTTTGCGGTGAAAGTAACTGGCACTCTTTTTCACACTCAGGGCGGCTTAGCAATCGATGAAAAGGCACGCGTTATCAAAAATGATGGCTCAATAATCCGAGGATTATTTGCATGTGGGGGTGCGGTTTGTGGTGTTTCTGGCCCAGATGTATCCGGTTACCTTTCTGGAAACGGCTTATTAACTGCAATTGGACTGGGGTATTTGGCAGGTCATGAAGCTTAGTAAGCAACTCTTAATTTAGGTGAAACGCCGCTCTCGTGACCAAGTATATAATCCAGCTCCTACAATGATTGCTGAACCAAGTATCGTTAAGCTGTCAATATCTTCATTAAAGATAACAACGCCTGTTATCATACCAAAAATAATGCGCGCATAGCGAAAAGGACTAACCGCAGATACATCAGCTAAACGGATTGATAAGGACATGCACCAGAGGCCAAGACCACCAGCAATTATCATCCCTACACAATACATCATCTGTATAATATCTGGTAGTATCCAATCCCCAGAAAACACCATCAGCAAAAAGCCAGCAACAGCTACGGACAAAGAGCCGAAAAATGAAAGACCAATGACCGAAATATCATTCGGCAAAATTCGTGCACTAAAATCCCGCCCTGCAAGACCAATAACTCCTATAAGAGCTGAAACAGCAAAAACATCAACGCCCTCAAGCGTTGGCCTGATGACGATTAAAACACCCATAAATCCAATAAAAATGGCAATAATCCGCGGTGGGCCTATCCTCTCTTTTAAAAAAACCACAGCCATAATTGTCAGCACTAGAGGTGATGTCTGCATTATAGCTGTAACAACTGATAACGCTGAATTAGACAGTGCAAACACAAGAGCAAGACCACCAATCGTTTCACTTACACATCTGAACAAGGTGGCTTTATGAATATATTGTTTATCAAATACAGACTGGCCTGAGAGCAAAGCCATTGCCCAAAACAAAACAGCGGTACCCATGCCAAACACTATAAGGACTTGCCCAACCTGGAAGCTTGGCGAGAGTAACTTGATGAATACATCTACACAGGTAAATAAAAATACACCTGTAATGGTTAGCATCGTAGCCTTATAAAATGGCAGGTAGGTTACCAACAAAGCCTCTGCTTTTATTCATCATACTAAAAATAGTTCATTAAATTTGACCAAGAATATCTTGCCCCTGCATATTCAGAAAATGCAACAGGTCAATAAAAACCCAATTCTCAGCAAGCTTATCACCTTTACGGCGATAGATATCTACAACCCGCATATCAGCAAAATCATGATACGGCGGCATTCCCATATAACCGCCTGATGGCCTCAAACTCAAATTTGGCCAACCAAAAAACCCTCCATAATTTCCTTCAGCCATGCGACAGATGTGGCCGTTGAATCGCCGTCCTTCATTCTGGGTTCTAAACGGCTTTTGATGTTGCTGAATATATCTGTCAATTGTATAGGTTGCACCAATCCCTGTTGGACCCCACCAGAGCATATCGTCATGCCAGCATTGGCGCAACTCATCTTCAGGGGTTGCATACTGGCCCTCATTAATATCTGCGAGCATGCGGTTGATCAGGCCCAATGTCGCCTTGCCTTCCTCTGATTTATGGTCTTTAAAGAGCAAGCCATCATGCGTTTGTGGGCCGGGCTGTATGAGATGTATACCTTTCTGTTCCATGATTGGGTTCAGCCCCACCTGTGCCATCAAGTGCAAAAAATCAATAAATAACGTTGTTTCACTTATCTGATTTTTTTCAATTTTATGAAATTCAGCATACCGGATCATGACGATTTTTTGATGCGG
>CABYZM010000076.1 GCA_902523435.1 uncultured SAR116 cluster alpha proteobacterium | reverse complement strand
ACTTAACCTCGGTAATCTTGAAAAATTTGATGAGATTTTCATGGCAAATCTCTCTCCGAGAAAAAGCCCTGATAATCGTGAAGAGTGGATGGGTTCCTGGGAAAAGTTTAAAAACGCATAATACAATCTTATTGATGGCTACTTTTTGTAGCCATCAATTCTTAAGGAATTGAGATGGAATATGTTAGCCTTTCGCAGACGATTGAAGCTCACTGGTTTTGGGACACTTTCCCTTTGGTTTCTCAATCATATGAGGACGGTGATGAATTTCAAGAATTTGGCTTAAGATGGGCTGGTAAAGGGTTTACATATACGAGTTCCCCAGGCTGGCACTTCCCAAACAAGCCTTTACTTGAAGATTTTAATCTAGATAATTTTGCGGGTGTTGCTAAGGTCATCGACCTAACAGATAGAGCAAAGAGCGGATTTATCACAGCCGGCGATTTCACAGATAAAATTGGATTAGGCCCTCTCCCAAAAATTACTATTTTAAAAACGGGCCATGCAGATGAAATTCCCCTAAGACGCAGAGAGTATTGGACACAAGCTCCCCAAATCGCTCCAGCAATCGCAGAGATAGCTGCGGAAAGAGGTGTTTCACACATCCTCATCAGCGAAAGGAACATTTTCCTCATCAACGAGAACAGAAATGCCAAGTGTTTTTGCCGAGGCCAACAGCCGATCGCGCTTTTTCAGCACATGTTTTATCTGCTTCTCAACCATTAACTATACCATAAAACTATTCAGTTATACCGCCTGTTCGTCTATGCTCAACAGGCAGTCTGAAATCGACAAGCCCATGGGCCCTTACGACATAAACATGAGATGATAAAATGACAAGCCGAATTGATGTTGACATCTTTGCTGATATTATTTGTCCGTGGTGTTATATCGGCAAAACACGGCTTGACCAGGCCTTTTCAAAACGCCCGAATCTTACGCCTGTTTATCGCTGGCGCAGTTTCCTGTTAAATCCGTCTATGCCTGCAGAAGGAATGGACCGTCAGGCTTACTTGACAGCAAAATTTGGCCATGCCGCATCCGCAGTTTATGGACGTATTGCAATGGCTGGCCTTGATGCAGGTATTGAATTCCAATTCTCAAAGATACAGAGAACACCTGACACGCGGCCTATACATCATTTGGTGCTGGCAGCTGGTGATAAGAGTGAGATTCTGGCTGACCGCTTTTATAAGGCTTATTTTCTGGATGGGCAGGACATAAGTGAGGTTGGCATTCAGGACGAAATTCTTGAGGCGTGCGACTTGGACCGTCAAACGTTGTCTTCTGAGCTAACTGCAGCCGCCAACCAGTTGGAAACAGACCTACATGACTGTAACACCTTAGCTATAGAGGGTGTACCCATGATTATTTTTAATGGCAGCCTGTCTCTGGCCGGAGCCTACCCGCCTGATATCCTCTTAAATGTGATTGATTCTGCGGCGCGGCCTGCTTAGGCAGCCTCGACCAAAAGATTTGCGATCTCCTGCAGATATTCTCTTGCTTTTTCTGCTCTGTGCGTTTTGGCAACCAAATTTGTTCTAATAATCAGCTTATGGTCAGCCCGCAACTGAACACTGCTGCCCTTACCAGCAATCCAGCCGATTAACTGATCAGGACGTGCAAAGTAATTGTCTTTGAAAGATAAAGCAAACCCCTTATCTCCTGCATCCAATTTCTGAATATTACATTTTTTACAATACTGTTTTAATACTACAATATCTAAGAGGTTAGTAACTGAATCTGGAATTACACCAAAACGATCTTCTAATTCCGTTGCCATTAGGGTGACATCATCAGACACACTCAACCCTCCTATGCGCCTGTATAGTGACAGGCGCACTGACAGATCACAAACATAATCTTCCGGAATCATCACGCTCGTACCAAGAGTGATCTGTGGAGACCAGCTGGTATCTGATTCCTCATCTGCGGTGTTTGAACGTTCCAGCCGTGCGGCATCAACAGCCTGTTTGAGCATATCCTGATACAGCTCAATACCCACCTCTTTTACATGGCCAGACTGTTCATCCCCCAACAAATTACCTGCCCCTCTGATGTCCATATCATAAGACGCAAGAGAAAAGCCGGCTCCAAGCTTGTCAAGTGTCTGCATCACCTCAAGACGGCGGCGAGCCTGTGATGTCAGCAACAATTGTGGATCTGTTGTCAAATATGCATAAGCACGTTCCTTGCTGCGGCCTACACGACCGCGCAGCTGGTAAAGTTGGGCGAGGCCAAACATGTCAGAGCGGTGCACAATGAGTGTATTTGCTGTGGGAATATCGATGCCAGATTCAATTATGTTTGTTGAAAGCAAAACATCTGCTGCACCTTCCCCAAAATCTGTCATTGTCTGATCAAGTTCAGCTGCTGACATCTTACCATGTGCGGTCAGGACTTTCAGGTCTGGTACCAATGCGATAACCCGATCGTAAATCCGGTTTAAATCTGCAATACGGGGACACACAACGAATGTCTGGCCACCTCTGAACTTTTCTCTAAGAAGGGCCTCTTTTAGTACAACTCCATCCCAACTGCCAACAAATGTCCGCACAGCAAGCCTATCAACCGGAGGCGTAGCAATAATGGACATATTCCGCACACCCGATAAGGCAAGCTGGAGCGTACGGGGGATCGGTGTCGCAGACAGGGTCAGAACATGAATATCACCGCGCAATTCTTTCAAACGCTCCTTTTGAGCAACACCAAAGTTCTGTTCTTCATCAATGATTAGCAAGCCCAAATTA
>CABYZM010000075.1 GCA_902523435.1 uncultured SAR116 cluster alpha proteobacterium | reverse complement strand
ATCCAAATGGATGTAGTATCGACCCCAGTAAATTTTTTTGGCCAAAGAACTGTAGGAATAGAAATTTTTGGTTTCTCTTTCAACTTTCCACTTGCTTTAACAATGGTAATCCTTTTCGAGGTATGGCGATATTTCCCACTTTCATTTCTTTTTATTTTAGCGCGTATGCAATCTATTCCTTCTGATATATATGAAGCGGCCGAAATTGATGGTGCATCACCTATACAGCAATTTTGGTTTTTATCTTTACCCTTTATTGCAGGTATTCTGGCCATACTTTTCCTACTGCGCTTTATTTGGACATTCAATAAATTTGATGACATTTTTCTTTTAACAGGAGGCAACGCTGGCACACGAACTTTAACAGTTAGTGTATATGAACAAGCATTTGCTATTTCTAATCTTGGTGCGGGAGCTGCTGTCGCTGTGGTTATTTTCGTACTTTTGCTATTTTTTGCTTCAATATTCATCCGCTTCTCACCAAAGGATTCAGGATGACAAAATTTTGGATGCATGGAAGTTTTGGAGCTGTAATAGCAGGAGGTATATGGACAATCCTATGGCAAATATTTGTGACCGTCCTAATGATTATTTCCACAGGGAAGGGTGTGCCTTTGCAGCTTGGACCAGCAGTAATGGCCGGCATAATAGTCGGATTTTTGGCTGTAATTTATCGCCCTCAAGTGAGTGTGCTCCGCCATTCTTTTGGAATCTTGGCAATGATTATTCTGCTCTTTGCATTCGGGGGCGGTAAAACTTTTATTCCACATGGCCTGCTTTCAAATTGGCAGAGTGCTTTTGGCCTTGTAGTTATTTCTATAATCTCATGGTTTTGCCTTGAGGCAACAATTAATGATCTCAGCCCTAAATTACAAAAACGCTATGCCATTGAGCAGTTCTATCTTCGGCTTTTATGGGGTCTTGGCTTATTCATGTTCATAATTGCCGTCCTCATCCCATTCTATATTATGGTTCTAACAAGTTTAAAAGGCCAACAAAGCCTGCTCATTAATCCACTTGACCTCTCTATTGATTTTACTCTCAGCATTGGTGAGCTATTCCGCTCATATATTGAGCTTTTTTCGGAATATAGTTTTGGCACACTATTATTAAACTCAACTATCGTTTCGTTTGTTACCGTCTTAGTAACCTTGTTTTTTTCCATACCAGGTGCTTATGCTGTGGCAAAGCTACGTTTCTCAGGACGTGAGTGGCTTTCAAGTTCAGTTCTTTTGATTTATTTAATACCTGCCATCATTTTGGTAATCCCCTTATATGCAGTGTTTAGCCAACTTGGTCTTCGTAATTCACTTATAGGGTTGTGCATTGTGTACCCAGCAACAACAATACCTGTAGCACTTTATATGCTAAAAGGATATTTTGCCGGGTTGCCATCTGAACTTGATGATGCAGGATTGATGGACGGCCTGTCTCGTTTACAAATAATTGTCAAGATTGCAATGCCACTCTCTATGCCCGCAATTGCTTCTGTGGCACTATATGTATTTATGATTGCATGGAATGAATTTCTGTTCGCCTTTATGTTTCTGGATGACATAAAACTTTTCACTTTATCGAGAGGTATCGTGTCATTGAATTCTTCTGAGGTTCCACGTCAGCACCTGATGGCGGGTGCGGTAATTGCAACAGCGCCTGTCCTTCTTCTTTTTTTATGGTTTGAGAGGTTTCTTGTCTCCGGACTTACCACAGGCAGTGTTAAGGGATAAAAAATGGCAAGTCGGATTAAAGAGGCAATTAATATAATTAAAAATAATGATCGTGGCGGCTACACGGTGCCCACCAATCGGCTTTATCCCTATCAATGGAATTGGGATTCTGGTTTTACAGCTTTAGGAATTTGGCATTTTAATAAATGGCGCGCTTGGTTAGAAATCACCTCGCTGCTAGATGCGCAATGGGAAGATGGTATGGTGCCACATATTATTTTCCGACGTAATGATCCCGATTATTTTCCTGGCCCAGATGTATGGAAAACAAATACTGAACCGCCAACAAGTGGTCATTCACAGCCGCCCGTTTTAGCTAGCATAGTTTTACAAATGGTGCGCATGGGGTCAAATTATGACAAGAAAAAGGCAAAGCAGATTTTTTCACGCTTAATGTCCTATCACCGCTGGTTTGCTACCAATAGAGACCCTCTAGGAACCGGCATAATTGGCATCATTCACCCTTGGGAGTCAGGGCGTGATAACTGTCCTGACTGGGATATTGGTCTCAAAAGCGTTGAAGTGCCTGACGATTTGATGCGTTACCAGCGCCGAGATACGTCTCATGTAGATGTCAACCAACGCCCAACGCAAGAACAATATGATAAGTTCATTGCTATCGTTGAGTTCGGCCAAAAAACCGGCTGGAATCATAAACTTATTCACAACGATGGTCCATTTTTAATGGCTGATCCTGGCGTACAATTCATTTTTTTAAGGGCAAACAAAGACCTGTTTGAACTTGCCCAACTATTGGACTTTACGGATGAACTGAATGAGATAAAGGATTGGATTGAACTCCTCAACAAAGGATGCGAATGGTTATGGAACGACTCTATTGGCAGCTACTGCGCACGTGATATTAAATCCGGCACCTTCAGCAACGCTACAACAAATGCCTCAATGCTTTCTTTTTTTGCTGGCGCTGGTTCAAAGGCACAAAAAGAAAGCATGGCACATCACTGTAATCGAATTCTATCAGCTTGCAGTTACGGGATGCCAAGTTGGGATCCCCAACATGAGGAATTTGAGTCAAAACGTTACTGGCGCGGTCCTGTGT
>CABYZM010000074.1 GCA_902523435.1 uncultured SAR116 cluster alpha proteobacterium | reverse complement strand
AATATGCGAGTTCTGGTATCGCTTCCATGTCAGAGAGGAATTTTTGTAAGCGAGGAAACTCCACAATAAGTGTTTCGTCAAGTAACTGTGACAAATTCAGATGGTGATAAGCTGCGAACTCAGCTGCTCTTGGTGTATCGTCAATGAAATACTGACCTTCATACACCTCCAAGCAATTATTCAAATCAGAGAATCGCCTAGAAAGGTTAGGTCTCATCGCCTCTTTCTTTGAATTAAAATCATCACCCACCGCAAAATTGACCGTGGGATTTAGCGGCGCAAACAATTCTTGTGCACTTTGCAAAATGGCAGCTGATTGTGCAGCCTTTATAGGTTCTTTCAACGTGATGCCGGCAACTGTCTCCAAATACTGAAGTATTGCGACACTCTGACAGATTTGTTGTGTTCCATTCACCTCAAGCATAGGCAGTTGTTTGAAAGTCAGTGTCGGTTTTACATTAGGCCAAACATCACCGAAATGTTCCCAAGACATTAAATAATCATATTCAATGTTATGACAGCGCATAAGCATTTGAGGTGCTTCAGCTAACGCCCTCATTTTGAAATAGACTAATTTTAATTTCATTTGATGCCTCACACTTCGGTGATGTTTTCTATTCAGTCTTCAAACTGCGTTACTAGGTTTTCGCCTACCATTTAAAGTCATAAATGCTGTGGGCAGCATCAATTTGGAACGTGGTTTGGAAAGTTGGAAATGCTTGAACACCCTTATACTTTCCAGTTCCGTTAACCAAGTTTCCTTTCCCGATTCCTGTACTTGGGTCTATTGATGCAGTCCAAATTGTGGCATCTCCATCTGGGTCTATTGACTCACAAACGCCATTTATTGATGAGGGGGCTTGCTCGCCAGCGGCCATCATCATAGTAAAATGACAAGTTGCCATAGCCGCAGTTGGCCAACCGTCAGGTGCATTCTGATACTGCCAGAAATCTTCATTAATCATATGAATAATTGACCCGGTTTTGCCTTCAAGGGTAGTTGAAGAAACGTTACTTGAGAAACCTTGACCGTTATAATGGCCGTCAGCAACCGCAGATGAGCCAGTTAATGCAAAAAATATTATTGCTATGGCATTTGTAATATGAGTTTTCCTTTGATTTTCCCTTTTTTAATACCGATTGGTATTTTATAGTCTGGCTTAATTAGTATAATGTAAAGAAAGATTTTACATTCATGAATGACCTTAACCAGCAGATACAAGCCTTTACCCTACACCTAATTGAACGTGAGGCAGAGGTACGCCCACGCAAGAACAAGCGCAGCGTAAGTGAACATGAGAAGTTCCTTCTGAGTACAGGGTGGCTGTGTAGGAAGCTGTTAGCTGTTCATACAGCGCATAAGGGTGCATCAACACGTATCTCAAGAGACAAGAACAGATACAAAGCAGGTAAGTATATACCAGAGGGTATTACCTACACCATCGCCATAGAAGGTGTTCTAGACCTTATGGAGATACTGAGATATGTGCAGATGACCAACAGGGGTCGCTATAGGCGTGAAACAGGTGAAGGTGACCAGACCAGATACAGGCCAACAGACACCTTCCTGAAGCATTTTGAAGTGGTTTCCAGCTTACTGCCAAAGCAGCTAGTAGGACATGAAGATACAGACCCAATTGTTGTTCAAGTTGCTACTGAAAGACGGATGAAGTGGAAGGATGATAAGCCGAAGTTCATCACTATGAAGGTGAAGAAAGAATATACTGACAATGAGCAGACACGTGGGTGGAAAGACAACCTAACTATCATCAATGACTGCATCAAGCGCCACTGGGCTGACTTATATTTGACTGATGAGCATTGGGCAAAACTCAACAAGGAGTTAACCAAAGACAAAGACCATGATTGCTCGCCCATACAGCTTCACAGAGCCACATTAAGACGTGTCTTTAATTCAACCTCCTTTGATGAAGGAGGGCGCTTTTATGGGGCTTGGTGGCACAACATACCCAGTGCCTACAGAGCCTTTATTACCATTGATGGGAAGTTCACAGACGAGTTTGATTTTAGTTGCTTCAACCCTTCACTTCTATATGCCATCAATGGCAATAAGCTGAATAATGATGGCTACGACATTGGCATTGGCAAGGAACATAGGGATGTAGTCAAACAAGCGTTCAATGCAATGGTTCAAGCCAAGTCAAAGCTGACTACACCGCCCAAAGATATTGACTGGAAAAGTACAGGAAAAACATGGAAGGAACTAAGGCAGCTTATCTTGGATAAGCATGAACCAATCAAAGACAGTTTCTTCTGTGGCATGGGCAACAGACTACAGTTCAGAGACAGTCAGCTTGCTGAACAGATAATGCTTCACTTTGCCAAAAGAGATATTCCCGTTCTTCCAGTCCATGACAGCTTCATTATCATACGTGGCCTATACAGCGAGTTAGTGAATGTGATGCATGACGAGTTTGAAAAGATGTTTCATGTGCCCATCAACATTGGTGATAGTGCTAAAGTGACCCCAGTCAGCTTCCCACCAGAGGATGTTGACGTTGATTGGATAATCTCTGAGACTAATGAGTACGAAAGTTGGACTGATAGAAATCCGCTTTGAACAACAGTAGGGAGATAGAGAAATGGCAATAATTGTTAAAGGTGAAATAACCATCACCAAAGGATTTGACACTTGGAAATCAATGGTAAAACAAAACAAACACCGCATGGATGAAATGGGAATGGTGATGCTCTTTGCAGGAGTGCAGAAAGATGACCCAACTAAACTTCATGCCATCATGAAATTTCCTGATATGGAAGCATTTCAAGCGTTCGGTTCCAATGAGGAACTAACAGAAGAACGGAAAAAAGCAGGTGCTGTGGTTGAATCAGGTGTAATGACAATGATTTCTGAGGATGATTTCTTTACCAACTTCCCAGAGCCTTTCCTCAAAGAGTAAGAG
>CABYZM010000073.1 GCA_902523435.1 uncultured SAR116 cluster alpha proteobacterium | reverse complement strand
TGTAGACCCATTTGTGGGCTGCTAAATTTTATGGTAATTTCAGATACTGAAAACAGAGACTTACAGTGAAGTTAGGCGGAGGGCTCCTCCGCCATAGTCCTCTTTTGCATGTTATCTTTTGTTAGCTTTTAGGCCCAATAATCCCTTGTTTACTGAGGATTTATGGGCATAAAAGTGATAGACCTGTCCATTACAGTCCTGTAGAACCTTAAGTTACTAGTGGGGTGAGTTTTTGTCCTCTCACGATGCGCATAAGTTAAGTGCGCTCTTTGTTAAGAAAACAAATAAGCCTGAAAAGTATAGCGACAGGCCGGTCTGTACTTGATTGTGGAGCAAACAGGGAGCAAACGCTGGGAACAACGCCTTACGATTAAAGGGAAACGTTGTGACTTGGGCTTAGGCAGCACAAAGCTTGTAACATTGGAAGAAGCAAGGATTACAGCACAATCGAGTAAGAAGACATTTGAGTACTCTAAATTTGACTGTGAGGTTGCTTCTAAGTTGGTCTATAAAGGGGTAGAATTTTAAATCAGGAGCAGGAACATAAAAAGTCCGTCGAATTCCAAGCCTGCATCTGAACAGAGTGAAGGTGAAGCTGCGTGGCGCGTAATAAAGCGTGTCACCCCTTTCATCTGGCAATCAAATAATTTTAACCTTCGTGTGCGTGTTGCGCTTGCTCTTTTGGCATTAGTGGCAGCAAAGGCAATCGCAATTCTTGGCCCCATATTACAGGCATGGGCCGTTGACGACCTTGCAGGAGAGAATGTTCCAAATTTTGCGCTAGGTGCAATTGGATTAACAATTGCATATGCTTTTGCTCGGATAGCGACAAATGGTTTCCAGCAGATTCGTGATTCACTTTTTGCAAAGGTCGCACAGCGTGCCCTACGTCGGCTGGCGCTGGAAACTTTTGAACACATTCACAGGTTGTCTTTGCGATATCACATCACCCGAAAGACAGGTGGTTTGAGTAGGGTAATTGAGCGAGGTGTAAAGGGTGTCGAGTTCCTGTTACGGTATCTGGTATTTTCGACAGGACCTTTGCTACTTGAATTGATTTTTATCAGCCTAGCCATATTCTGGAAACTGCAGGATTGGCGATATGTTGGCATCATACTTGCGACCATTTGCATATATGTTTGGTTCACATTTGGCGTTACAGAGTGGCGCGTAAAACTACGGCGCAAGATGAATGAACACGATACAGACGCCAATCAAAAGGCCATAGATAGCCTGTTAAATTTTGAAACAGTAAAGTATTTTGGAGCTGCCAAGCGAGAGGCTGCCCGATATGACATTGCAATGGCAGGATATGAAGCTGCTGCTCTTAAAACAACCTATTCACTGGCATTTTTAAATTTTGGCCAGACGGTTCTGATTACAATTGGCCTACTATCCGTTATGCTTCTTGCTGCTTTGGGCGTTCAGGCTGGTGAACTCACTGTTGGTGATTTTGTGCTGGTCAATGCCTACATGATTCAAATCACAATGCCACTAAATTTTCTCGGTACGGTTTACCGTGAAATCAGGCAGGCCCTGGTTGATATGAGACAAATGTTTGATCTTCTTGACGAGCCAACTGAAATAAAAGATCGCGCAAAGGCGCCAACACTGAAAATTGCTAGCGGTCACCTTTATTTCAAAAAAGTTAGCTTTTCATATGATCAGGAACGACAAATTCTCAAGGAAATAACCATTGATGTACCTGCTGGAAAAACTGTTGCAATTGTTGGACCATCAGGAAGCGGAAAGTCCACAATTGGCCGTCTTTTGTTTCGGTTTTATGACGTGACAAACGGTGCAGTCCTAATCGATGGGCAGGATGTACGTGACATTACTCAAGACAGCCTGCATCAAGCTGTCGGTGTTGTTCCTCAGGATACTGTGCTTTTTAATGACACAATCCATTATAATATTTCATATGGACGCGAAAATGCCACTCATACTGAAGTTATTAATGCTGCCAAAAATGCACAAATCCACAAATTCATTATGTCATTGCCACAAAAATACAACACAGTTGTTGGCGAACGTGGATTAAAGCTGTCTGGTGGTGAAAAGCAAAGGGTTGGTATAGCACGTACACTTTTAAAAAATCCACCAATTTTGTTACTTGATGAGGCAACCAGCGCACTTGACAGTGAGACCGAGCACGAAATCCAAGAGGCCCTTGAAAGAGTCAGTCACGGCAGAACAGTTGTCATGATTGCTCATCGGCTTTCAACAGTTTTGAAAGCCGATAAAATCATTGTGTTAGAAGATGGTGTCGTAGTTGAGGTTGGGACGCATAGCGAATTATTAAAACAGAACGGGCGTTACTTAGACCTGTGGACGCTTCAGCGTTCTGAACAAATTGCATAACTTGTTTCTGATATTAGCTGATTTATTTTTTGAAGATACCAGAAACCTATACGAGACAAATTTTCAGTAAGTGAAACGTTCTGAACAAGTAAGCACTTTGAAAGTTGCCAATTGCAGTTACGCTATTTTTGTAGTTGAGTTTCTAGGGGGTGTCCCCCGAGGGTATTGGACAAGCCAGGAATTATCGTTTACAAACTAGAGTTTGTATTGGACTGAATCTCAACTACACCTCACCACCTTTGCCAACCCATTATAGAATCGCGCTAACTGCTGCGCCATTAGCTTTATTTGCCTCAGGCATTTTACTATCAGAAAAAGTGAGTTTAAAAGGTCTAAAAATCGCATTCTTTGTTACATGCGTAAAGACAATTATATACCCGCTAGTTTCCTTTTTGATACTGATAAAATTCCTGAATTATCCTTTTGATAGTGCACGCACCATTCTAATGGTGGCCGCAGCGCCAGTGGGTTTAATGCCGATGACTTTTGCTAGCAAATATAGAGTAGAAACCTCCTCTGTCGCCCTTGCCATGCTTTGGACATTCTTTATTTCGCTTATACTCATTCCTATCATTGCGACAGTATGAGAAACTGATCCATAAT
>CABYZM010000072.1 GCA_902523435.1 uncultured SAR116 cluster alpha proteobacterium | reverse complement strand
TTTGGTTGAGGAATATTATGACGATCGCAGAAATCACGCGCAAAGGCTTTCGAACCCTCCAACCGAGCAGCAGCAGCATTTGGCCCAAACACCGGAATGTCTGCCGCAATAAGGTCATCAGCAAGGCCGTTGACTAGCGGAACTTCTGGGCCAACGATAACTAGATCAGCAGCTTCGTTTTTGGCTAGCTCAACAATCGCTGCAGTATCTTCTGCAGACACTGCCTCGCAACGGCCAAGCTGGGCAATGCCGGGGTTGCCTGGGGCGATGATAAGCTCATCACACAAAGGAGAATCAAAAATGCTCCAGGCTAGGGCATGTTCGCGTCCGCCGCTACCTATGATCAAAATTTTCATACCTGCATCTCATATTAAAAATGTGCCTGAATGGCTGGATAAACTCTCGCCTAAACTAGCGCGATACGGCATAATCTGCAAATGCCAAACGAAGTGATAAATCCTGCAACGAACGCGCCGTATCTGACTGTTGAAGAGCTTAGTCAGGCTGTGAAACGCACGGTTGAGACCGCTTTTGAGTATGTCCGTGTAAGAGGCGAAATCTCGCAACCGCGCACTCCTGCATCAGGCCATATTTATCTTACTTTGAAAGATGATCGTAATGCCCTGTCTGCTGTTATATGGAAGGGAACAGCAGCCCGCTTGTCTGTCCGGCCTGAAGACGGGCTTGATGTTATCTGCACTGGGAAAATGACTACTTTCGGAGGGCAGTCTCGCTATCAGCTCGTGGTAAATGATATAGAAATTGCGGGTGAGGGGGCGCTTTTAAAACAGCTTGAAGACAGGCGCCGTCGCCTAGCCGAAGAAGGGCTGTTCGATACTGCACGCAAACAGCCACTGCCATCAATTCCTGCCACTATCGGTGTTGTTACAAGCCCGACCGGTGCTGTCATACGGGATATTCTGCACCGTATTTCTGAACGGTTTCCTACTCGCATCCTAGTGTGGGGTGTCAATGTTCAAGGTGTGGGCTCAGCGGACCAGATTGCGGCAGCGATCACTGGATTTAATGCGATGGATGATGGAGGTGAGGTGCCCCGCCCTGATCTTTTGATTGTTGCCCGCGGTGGTGGCTCCTTGGAGGATCTATGGTCCTTCAATGAAGAAGTTGTTGTGCGTGCGGCGGCGGCATCAGTTATTCCTCTGATCTCAGCTGTTGGTCATGAAACAGATACAACGTTAATAGATTATGCTGCTGATGTCCGTGCCCCGACACCAACAGCCGCAGCAGAATTTGCCACCCCTGTCGCTGCTGATCTCTTGGCCCAGTTAAGCGAGACGGAAGCCCGTCTGCGGCGTGCAGTTCTGATAAGGCTGACATCAGCACAGCAGTCAGTAAGAGCTGCTGAACGGGGCTTGCTGCACCCTGAGGATCTTATAGGCCGTTTGTCACAATCAGTTGATTTGGCGTTTACGCGCATTGATACAGGGCTTTACAGGCGCCTTGATCGCTTGCAGCTAAGACTGGCTACTTTGTCTGACCGGCTTGTGTCGCCTGAACAGCGTGTAGGTGCAATTGAACAAACTGTCAGTATATTGGACAGGCGTCTTGAACATAGCCTGTCTGCTGTTCTAGAACACGCAGATAACCAACTGAATCAGACAGCACGGCTTCTGGCTGCTAATTCCTATCAACGGGTGCTAGATAGGGGGTTTGCACTTGTTACAGATCAAGGCGGTAAACCTGTGAAGACAAGCAAGGCTGTCCCTGAGCGCGCAACAGTGAAAATCAGATTTTCTGATGCTGAACGCAGGGCACAGCTTGACCCTGAACTGGCTACAGCTCCACAGCCCAAAAAATCAAAAACTGGTGCCGATAAAACGCAAGGCGATTTATTTTGAAAGCTGCGCTGGCGGAATCTTGCCCCACCGCCTGTGTGGCCAGAGCCACTGGCCAGGATGCTGCCTTATCCATGTTTCAATCTGCTGATTGATCTGTTTTGCGACCTCTCGGCAGTGTTTGTCATCAGCTGTTTGCTGCATATAAATCGGTGCAGAAAGAAAGACTTTGATGTTGCAGCCTGTTCCACGGACGGTTTGCGCCATAAAAATAGGCTTTCCTGTTTTCGCGGCGAGTTTGATATGTGCCACAGCGGTCTTGGCGGGATAGCCAAAAAACGGCACTGTTTCGCCCTCGCGTAATTGCTGGTCAACCAGAAGCAGCATGAAGCCTCCTTTGCGCAAGGTTGACACCATGCCGATTGCGGCTTGTCGACCTTTTTCATAAATATCTGCATCAGCAGAGTAGGTTCGACGTTTCATCAGTCTGGACACGTAAGGGTTATTTAATGGGCGGTAGATTAAACCAGTTTTCACATTTGTGCAGGGTCCCAGCATAGATAGAGCTTCCCAATTGCCCAGATGAGCACCAATGACAAAACCACCATCATGATCTGTAAGATGATGCAGGCCTTCAAATTGGATATAGCCGTTATTAAGCATCTGTCTGGTTTTGATAAATTCTGCCGCCGTCCTGCCCAGATTGTCCCACATTTCACTTAACCAGATTTGTCGTTCTGCTTTTGAATATTCAGGCAAAGCCAGTTTCATCTGTTCTTCTGCACGTTTGTGCCATGGGGTAATCGGACCCAGCCCCGCAAATAATCTGCCCATCACAAAACTGGCCACACGCAAAGGTGATATAGTTAGCAATCCGATAAGAAAGCCAAGCAGAATTGCTTCCAAGGGCCAGATGAAATAGCTGTAAAGAAACTTTAGCCAGCCTTGCCGATAGGACATCGACATCAGCTCTGTCTTTCCGGAAGGATAGCTGTAATCAGCTCCAACAATGCTGATTTATCGTTTCGAGAGAACCGGAAGGTTACAGGCAGCATCAAAATTCTCGTACGCCAGTCTGGTGGCAGACGAACCCAGTCTTTGTGAGTGGTGATCAAGTCAGCACCGTTTGTCCAAGCCTCTTGCTGCAGCCGCGATAAATCAGCTTCAGAATAGTTATGATGGTCTGCAAAGGATAGAGTGCGCACCACGTCTGCACCTGTTTT
>CABYZM010000071.1 GCA_902523435.1 uncultured SAR116 cluster alpha proteobacterium | reverse complement strand
TTATGGTATGGATATCGCCCGCTATGGCGAATTTGCCGAAAATAAGGAATATATCCGTCAGACCACCGGCCAATTTTATTCCCGCCGGTTTGTGATGACCTATCCGAATGAACAGCTGCCTGCAGGCCGGCCGCTGAAAATGGCCCCAGCTCATGATGCGATGACGGCGGCTGGCGCGCTCTGGGGAACCAGCTGGGATCTCGAAGTTCCCCTCTATTTCGCTCCGCAAGGCTTTACTGAAACGCCGTCTTTAAAACGCTCAAACGCCTTTGATTTTGTTGCAGAGGAATGCCATGCGGTCCGGCGTGATGTCGGCTTGCTTGATATTACCGGTTTCTCTCGTTTTGAGGTGACTGGGCCGAATGCAGAGGCCTGGCTGGCCCGGGTTCTGGCGGGACGTATGCCTAAGCCGGGCAAGGCGGCCCTTGCGCCGATGTTAAGCCCCGAAGGCCGCATGAAAGGCGATCTGACGGTGTTTAACTGGGGGGATGGCCGCTGGTGGATCATGGGTTCATATTATCTGCGGGCCTGGCATATGCGTTGGTTCAGCCATTATGCAGAAACCGGAGTTGAAGTCTGTGACTTAGGTGAAGAATGGGCCGGTTTCTCTCTTGCCGGGCCGAAATCAAAACAGGTCATTGAACAGCTTACAGATGGCGATATTGGCCAACTTAGTTTTATGGGATGTGGGACGTTTGATATCGGTCTGTTGCGCACCCGTATTGGCCGTCTGTCTGTAGCTGGAGAGCTGGGCTATGAGATTAATTGCCGGATGGGCGATCATATTGCCCTGCGCCGGCTGCTGCTGGCGGCAGGGTTTAAAGTGAATATCCGCGAATATGGCTTTAACGCGCTGTTGTCTCTGCGGCTGGAAAAAAGCTTTGGCATCTGGTCAGCCGAATTTACCCAACTCTACACCCCCGGTATGACCGGCATGGACAGGTTCATGGACTGGAACCGGGATGACTTTATCGGCCATGCTGCCGCCCGTGCAGAACGGGACGGCAACGGCCCTGAAAAAAAGCTCGTCACTTTAGCGGTTCAGGCAAGTGATGCTGATGCCTCAGGATATGAGCCGGTTTGGTCAGGCGGCCGCCTTGTCGGCTTTGTGACCTCGGGCGGTTATGGTCATACCACCGGCCAGTCTCTGGCCATGGCGATGGTGAATACGGACCTTTGTGCTGAAGGCACAAAGCTGTCTGTGCATGTGGTAGGTGCAGAACAACGCGCTGAGGTGATCGCGCCCTCTCTTTATGATCGGGCGGGGGCGGCGATGCGCGTATGACTGGGCCGGTGACAGATACAGCAGATGTCATTATTATTGGCACAGGGGTGATCGGCACTGCCACTTCGTTTGAACTGGCCAAACAGGGCTATAAAACTGTGTGTGTTGATCGCAACAGCCAAATTGGTCATGGGTCTACCGCGGGGTCTTGTGCAATCATTCGGATGCATTATTCCACTTGGGACGGCACTGCCTTTGCTTTCGAAGGCTATCATTATTGGCGGGACTGGGCGGATTATCTCAGCCTGTCTTCTGATCACGCTTTGGCGCGTTTTGTTGAATGTGGTTGCCTTGTGATGAAGACTGAGGCCAATGGCTATCTAGAAAAACATATTGGCCACAGCCAGACCTTGTCGATTCCTATCGAAGACTGGGATGCTGATCAGATACAGGCCCGTTTGCCGATTTATAATCTGGCCTCTTATGCACCAGCCCGCCCCCGTGATGATGACGCTTTCGGTCAACCGAACGGGACTCGGCTTAAGGGTGGTGTCTTCTGGCCGAAAGCTGGTTATGTCACAGACCCGGCCTTGTCTGCGCAAAATCTGGCGGCCGCGGCGGCCCGGCATGGCGCGAGGTATCGCCTGCGCGCAGAGATTATCGAAATCTTGCAAAAAAGTGGGTCAGTCAGAGGGGTGAGGCTTGCTGATGGTGCTGAGATTCACGCCCCTATTGTGATTAATATCGCGGGGCCAGGCTCTGCCCATATCAACCAGCTGGCTGGCGTAACAGATGACATGACCATCGAAACCCGCCCACTGCGTCAGGAAGTTGTGCATCTGCCCTCTCCTGCAGGTTTTGATTTTGAGGCTAATGGCATGATTATCTCAGACAGCGATATTGCGCTGTATTGCCGTCCCGAACATGGCAATCATATTCTGATTGGCAGCGAAGATCCGCCTTGTGATGGTCATAGATGGGTAGACGGTGATACAGATTATGATGACAATTTTTCAGATCAATGGACCACCCAGGCTCTGCGCTACGCCCAGCGTGTGCCGGAACTGGGTATCACCTCACAACTTCGCGGGGTGGTTGATCTCTATGATGCGTCAACAGACTGGATCCCGATTTATGATAAATCTGCTCTGGACGGGTTCTATATGGCCTGTGGGACAAGCGGCAACCAATATAAAAATGCGCCGATTGCCGGTAAGCTGATGGCAGCACTGGTGACCTATTGCGAAAATGGCACAGATCATGACACAACCCCGATGACCTTCACCTTGCCTTACACCAGGCTGAAAGTTGATACTGGCTTTTATTCTCGCAAACGTCCAGTGAATAAAGATTCTAGCTTTTCCGTTCTGGGCTGACTAGACGGCTTATCAGCCTTAAGCAAAGTTCAGATAGGTCTTGCCTGCATCCGAGTTCGGGGCGCAGAAGAACTGCTTGGCCGAAGTCTGTTCCATGAGCCGGCCCTTATCCATAAAAAGGATATGATCAGCCAGCCTCTCAGCCTGCGCCCGGTTATGGCTGACCATAACGATAGTTGTGCCGTCTTTTGCAGACCATCTAATCATTTCTTCAACAAAAGCAGTGGCCTCAAAATCTAGGTTTGCAGCCGGCTCATCCAGAAACAGCACCTCGGGCTGGCTGGCCAGTGCTCCGATGATTGCAAGTTTCTGCTGTTCGCCGCCACTCAGTGAACGGGCAGGGACCTGCATCCGCCCCACCAGGCTGGCCCGTTTGAACCAGCTTAGCTTCTCTTCTTGAGATGCACCTGGACACAGAAAATCAAAATGCTTGCTGGCCGTGCACCTGAGCATGACTGGTG
>CABYZM010000070.1 GCA_902523435.1 uncultured SAR116 cluster alpha proteobacterium | reverse complement strand
AGATATAGCACCGCAATTCGGTCGCTAATAAGTTTTATTGTGCCCAAATCATGGCTTATAAAAAGGAATCCAGCTTCTGTTTCAACTCGCAATTCTTGAAGTAGCTCGAGTATTCCTGCTCTTACAGAAAGGTCGAGTGAGCTAGTTGGCTCATCTAGAACAATCAATTTTGGGTTTGTGGCAATTGCGCGTGCTATGCAAACGCGTTGAAGTTGGCCGCCAGAAAGTGCACTTGGTGTTCGATTAAGAAAATCTGTACTAAGACGCACTCTTTGGGCTAGCATTTCTGTTCTGTCCTGGCATTCCGAGCGCGATATATCAAGATGAATTCGAAGTGGCTCTGCTATTAAATCGCCAACTTTCATGCGTGGGTTCAGAGCGCTCCATGGGTCTTGAAATACCATTTGCATATCTTTACGCAGAGGCCGAACATATTTGTTTGGCAAGTTAGTTATGTCTTGTCCATTAAAGAAGACTTGCCCTTCTGTTGGGTTGGTAAGGCGTAAAACAGTGCGGCCTATGGTTGACTTCCCAGACCCGCTCTCCCCCACCATGCCTAGGACCTCGCCACGCCTAATCGATAAATTCACTCCATTAACTGCATTGACAAAGGTGCCAGAACGACCCACTGGAAAGCGCTTAACTAGATTTGTGGTTTGCAGGATTATGTCACCCATTTTTTTTGCCTCTGCTGGTCTTAAGCGGTTTTGCAAAATGACAACGAGCGGTATGGCCAGATGAGATTTTTACTACGGGCGGCCTATTTTGGCAGGCGTTCGTTGCAAGAGGGCAGCGGTCTTGGCTTAGGCAACCAGTTGGAAGATTAAAAAGATCTGGTGGTGGTCCTCCAAGTTGATTCTTTGTTCCTAGGTGCAGTTGTTCTGGGGTTGCGGCCAATAATTGTTGAGTGTAAGGATGGGCGGGCTTAAGAAAGACGTCTCGAATTTTCCCCTGTTCGATGATTTCACCAGCAAACATCACTGCTACTTCGTCACAATAATGTGCAACTATCCCTAGGTCATGAGTGATAATCATACTGGCCATGTCAAACCGGCTAACCAGGCCTCTTAGTAAATCTAAAATTTGTGCCTGTACGGTCACATCTAAACCAGTTGTTGGCTCATCTGCAATAAGTAACTTAGGCGAATTCATTAGAGCCATGGCAATCAGCACACGCTGCGCCATGCCACCGGAGAGTTCATGAGGCCAGGCAGTAAACCTTCCTTGCGGATCAGGAATACCAACTGCCTGCATCATTTCCATCGCTTTTTGCCTGGATATTTCTAGGGAACCACCTGTATGTGTCTGGTGAATGCGCACTAGCTGTTCTCCAATACGAGTTAGTGGGTCTAGAGAACTACGCGGATTTTGCACAACCATGGCAATATCGGCCCCGCGTATGGCATTTAGCTCATCATCAGGCAGTGACAATAATTCACGGCCATCAAATTTTACTGAGCCGCCAACAATGCGGGCAGGTGGGCGCAGAAGGCCACATATTGATTGTGCGGTTAGGGATTTTCCTGCGCCAGTCTCACCAACAATACCCAAGACTTCCCCACGGTTGAGGGTTAGATTAACTTTGTTAAGTGCACAGGCCTCACGGAGCTGATTGTCGATATCGTGAAAAATGAAATGTGTCTGTAGTTCAGAGACGGATAGCAGGCTCATTTTGAAACTCTCCGTCTAGGGTCCAAGATATCTTGAATGCCATCGCCGAATAGATTAAGCCCAAACACTAAAAAAATCAGGGCAATTCCGGGAAATATAGCTACCCACCATTGACCAGTTACCATAAATTCTGCCCCTTGCCTAATCATCGCCCCCCATTCAGGAGTTGGTGCTTGGATGCCTACTCCTAAAAAGGCTAGCGTCGCGCTGATGCGAACGGCCCAAGCGGCTCGCACAGCTGTTTGTGCCATTGCGCCCTGTATTGAGTTAGGCAGCAGATGCAGAAACAGAATACGCCATGTTGGATTTCCGGCTGCAACAGCACTTTCTACAAATATAGAAGACCGCAAGGTCAACACTTCAGCGCGAACCAGCCGAGCAAATACTGGGCTATCCAAAAAACCTAGAACAAGGACTACATTTATAAGTGATTGGCCGGTTGCAGCAACAACGGCTAATGCGAGAATAATGGATGGGAACACGCGAAGTCCGTCAAAGACACGCATTAGGACTTCATCTAGAATACCTCCTCGATAACCAGCGATAAGCCCAACTGGCACACCTATCAGTACCGATATAGTCACTGCTGGGATCGCTATTCCAAAGCCAAATTTTGCGCCATAAATTACACGAGAGAAAACGTCCATTCCATTGCTATCAGTGCCGAACCAATGCTCTGCAGAAGGGCTTTGTAGGATCCGATCTGGATAGGCTGAAACGGGGTCATGTGTCATAAACAGTCCAGAAAAAATAGCAAGTATGCCAAACATAAGAATAATTACCACACCAGCAGTTGCTGTTGGGCTCAACCGACTCACGCCGCGCAGGCGATTGCTAATTCGAGTGGAGAAACGAACATTCGTTGGTGAAACAGCAGGCATTTCAAGTCAACTCCGAGCGAGGTTCAATGATCGTTATAATTATGTCCACCACCAAAAAGACTAGGACTGAAAATAGTGCGAGCGTAAGCACATAGCCCTGGACCGCTGTAAAGTCACCTCGCACAATTGCGTTTAGTCCGTATTGACCCAATCCCCCCCAAGCAAAGACGTATTCGATCAGTGACATAGTTCCGACTAATCCAGTAATTTCTGTTCCCACAAAAGTAATAATTGGAGTAGCGCTATTGCGAAAAACAATGTCGCGTACAGTTTTTGTCTTGAGGCCACATGCCCGAGCATACCGAACTGAATCAGAGGCTATGACCTCTAAAGCGATAGCCCTTGTTTGTTTGATTATTGGAGCCGCTGAAACGATCGCAAGGCAAACAACGGGTAAGATCAAATGTGCAAACGCTGAATGTGCTGCCCGCCAATTAGCAGTTAGCAAGCTATCGATTAAGTAGCTCCCTGTAATGAAATCAGGTGGGCTGACCATTAGTGATATTCGTCCCATACCTGGAGGTGCCCATCGTAGCAGATAGAAGAAGACAAACAGCATGACAAGGCCAAGCCAATAGGTTGGAATTGAAA
>CABYZM010000069.1 GCA_902523435.1 uncultured SAR116 cluster alpha proteobacterium | reverse complement strand
TTTCCGAAAGACAAGGGGCTGTCTGAACTGCCTGTCCACCCCCACCCAGACCAGAAAAATACCGACACATGCGATGATGATTTGGGTGAAATAGACCAAAATGATAACTTCTGGGCGGATACAGACGCAAGCCGTGATGGTGCGGTCATTGCTGCTTTTATTAGCCAGTTCTATGATGAACGTCTTGCCCCGAAACTGATCCTTGTCAGCGCCTTGCCAGATGAAGCCAGCTTGCTAGCAGAGGCTCTATCGCTTTCCACAGGTCAAAAAGTTGACATCAGCCAGCCGCAGCGCGGGACACGACGCAAACTAGTTGAAATGGCACATCGGAATGCCAAGGATGCGCTGAACCGCAAGTTGGCGGAGACCAGCAGCCAGACCAAGTTATTGGCAAGAGTAGCTAATTTGTTTGACCTTGAAGAGCCGCCCCAGCGTATTGAGATTTATGACAATTCCCATATTCAGGGCGCACAGGCTGTTGGTGGCATGGTTGTAGCTGGTCCAGATGGATTTATAAATTCAGCCTATCGAAAATTCAATATGAAGGAGGAAGGCCCCCACGGCGTGACAGATGGAGATGATTTTGGCATGATGCGTCAAATGATTCATCGGCGATTTGAGCGGGCTTTAAAAGAAGACCCGGGGCGTGAGACCGCAAGTTGGCCTGATTTGTTGCTAATTGACGGTGGCCGCGGCCAATTGAGCGCAGTGACCAGTGTGATGGATGAGTTCGGCCTTGATGATATTTGTGTTGTAGCCGTATCGAAGGGCCCAAACAGAAACGCTGGGCGTGAACAGTTCCACATGCGCGGTAAAAAGAGTTTTACCCTACCACAAAGTGACCAGGTGATGCATTATCTGCAACGCCTGCGTGACGAAGCACATCGCTATGCCATTGGCAGTCACCGCGCCCGCCGTGCCAGACAGAGCTTCAAAAACCCACTTGATAATGTTCCAGGCATCGGGGCTAAACGTAAAAAAGCCCTGTTGGCTCATTTTGGGTCTGCCCGTGCAGTTGCCCGTGCTGGTGCACGTGATCTGCAAGCTGTTGACGGTGTATCGGAAGCGCTGGCCCAGACCCTGTATGACTGGTTTCACGAAAAAGACAAGTAAGCAGGGCTGGACGCCGGCTTATGGCAACGATAAAAAAGGAAGACATAAAACGTTAAATGGTCCTAGACAGTCGAAGAAGCAAGTCATTAATGAAACAGCATATTCCGAATTTTGTAACCGGATTGCGGATCGCACTGTCTCCGCTAATTGCGTTTGTGCTCTGGCAGCCTCAGGAGAAGTGGATGACCGCTCTCGGTCTTTTTCTATTCATTATCGCCAGTGCCTCTGACTGGCTGGATGGGTATTTGGCTAGACAGATGAATATTGTTTCGCCGATAGGCCGCATGCTAGACCCGATCGCCGATAAACTGCTGGTGACAGCCTGTTTGCTGGCGCTGGCTGCGGGCCGTTTCGCTGATGCTGCTTTTCTGGCGCCAGCCCTGATTATTCTGATGCGTGAAATTCTGGTCTCTGGCCTGCGGGAACATCTGGCAGGCAGTAAGGTGATTGTGCCGGTCAGCCTGGCAGCAAAATGGAAAACAGCTGCGCAGATGGCCGCCCTTGGAGTACTTATTGGCGCGCCAATTCTGGATGGTGCTAGTAGGGTGATGGCAGAGACCGGCGGGATAGTTCTGCTATGGTTTGCCGCAGCAATGACCGTACAGACTGGAGTAATGTATTTCCGGGCAGGCTCCAAACATATTTAAGAATTGTAAGAGTGGAAGGTTTCTGCTATCGACCATCCCCGTCATTTTTCTATTCTGTTGCTATTCTGGTTACTTCAATTTTTTGCTCTTTCTGCTGACCTTCATCTTTCATAAGCGCCCATCGCATTCGGCAATAAGCTGCAGGGCAAAGTCTAAAAACTCCTCTAAAACAGACCTATGTTGCAGGATATACTCGCAGAGGTGATAGCGATAAAACAGCCTAGTTTCAAATCAAGCGCAACTGGCCTCATGAGGTGAGCTAACCGCCGCCATTCACCAGTTCGGCATAGCCGTTCACCAGCTCTCGGGTAATCGCGCCCGGTGTAAATCGATAATCACCAATCTGGCGCACGGGCGTGACTTCAGCTGCGGTGCCTGTCAAAAAACATTCCTCTGCTTCTGCCATATCACCTGGCTGCATATGACGCTCAATAACCTCAATTCCTCTTGCCTTGGCCATATCAATAACGGTTTGGCGGGTAATGCCATTCAGAAAGCAGTCTGGAGTGGGAGTATGCAAAGTGCCATCTCTCATCAGAAAAAAAACATTAGCGCCTGTCGCCTCAGCAATATAGCCTCGCCAATCAAGCATCAGAGAATCCTGAAAACCCTTTTGTTCGGCTATATGTTTGGACAGGGTGCAGATCATATATAAGCCTGCTGCCTTGGCATGAACTGGGGCTGATTCTGATGATGGTCGCCGCCAGTCAGAGATGTCTAACGTGATTCCCTTCATCTTAACTTCTGGATCAAAATAGCTGGGCCATTGCCAGGCCGCGACTGCTAAATGAATTTTGGTTTCCTGTGCAGAAATCGCCATCATTTCTGAACCACGCCAACAAAAGGCCCGCACATATCCATCAGTAATATAATTAGCGGCCAGAACCTGATACTTGATGCCGTCCAATTCTTCATCAGACACAGGCAATTCAAAATCAAGATAACGACAAGATTGGCGCAGCCTTTGTGTGTGTTCACGAGATTTGAAAATATTACCACCATAAGCCCGCTCACCTTCAAAGACCTGTGAGCCATAATGCAAAGCATGGCTCAGGGTGTGGGTTTTTGCATTCCGCCAATCCACCATCTCACCATTCATCCAGATTACACCATCTCTGTCATCAAACGGGATCAGCGCCATTACAGATGCCTCCAAGTCAATTATGTCATCCTGGCCAGGGACAAGCTGACAAAGGTTATAAAACTTCAAAAAATAGACAAAAAAACTAATATTTCCGAATATTGTTTGTTTTTGGTAGCAGTTTTGCTATGATTGGTCAACATAGCTGACATAATTGAGCAGGGGACTACTGTGTCGCCAGAAAACACGCCAACAGGAAATGTGCCCCGCGTGAAATCCGCTTCCATCTCTGGGTCAGCCCCACAGTCATCATCTGGCTCGCTAAAAGGACTTTATCT
>CABYZM010000068.1 GCA_902523435.1 uncultured SAR116 cluster alpha proteobacterium | reverse complement strand
TTATGCATGAGGGTCTGTCGATGTCTAGAATAACATAGGAGTTTAATATGCCCGGCCCTTATTCCTTATGTCAAAGATTAGGAAAGAGCCATCGAAAAAGTATTTGAAATTTAAATTCAAGCTTGTAAAATTTGAGTTGGAGACTGGCAATATGGAAATTTACTTTCCCCATTTAACGAATAGGCAACCCATTTCGCGTCAGAATGAGGGACTAGTCACACTTAATCGACTGCGATTGGCTGCAGACAGAATAGCACTAGCCCCTACTGCTATGGTGATATTAGTTATAACTTTACGCGTGATTTTTAAGCGATGGTTTATCGGCATCTTTGCAATTTTGAGGCTGAAACCTAATCAAAATACAAGAAGCGCGTAACGGCATTAATAAAAAGAAGACCAAACGCTAATTTAATTTCATTGTGCCTAAGCTGTTTGTCTTCCCATGGGAAGAAAACACAACACATTTCTTACATTTGAAGGTCTAAATGAAACTATTTCTGTTCTCTAACAGATGGTCAGAAAGGGCCCAGTTAAATAAAAAGTATTGACTGCAATTAGTCTATAATTGAAGGGGAATCTAGCTAACCTTCGCAATTACCATCTTGAATACCAACTGTCTTTAAATTTGCGGAGGTTTATGCGGTGTTTAGTGGCGATTGAACCAAGCGCAAAGGTAAAGCGTAAAAAATACTCGATATAGGAGACGAAAATGCATAAAGCAATCGTGAATATGTTGACGGCGGTATTTAGTCCACTACTAAACCTTTTTAAGTCAGAGAAAGATCGCCCTAATAATTATGTGCAGCTTGCACGAGGTAATGGCGGCGAACATGAGTAGATAAACAAACGTGACACCTAGCAGTTAGTGCAAGTGGAAAGCGAAGTCTTGCACTTTGGTGGCTAGATGCCACGCTCCTCTCAAATTGCAAACTTCATGCCCCAGTCATTAGACTGGGGCTTTTATTTGGAGTTATCCACAAAAAAGAAAACGCCTAGCCATCACCTAGTGTCCAAAGGCGAGATGGAGTGGTCCTCATCCGAATAGGATGCTTTACCCATTAGTCTTTGCACATCAAATATGCCATATAATTATAAATGTTAGATATTTATGTGGAGGAAGTTGCATGTTTACACGTATACATACCGTCAGATTCCCAAATCAGTTAGCAAAAGAAGCTATGAGAGACAAATTTGTTTCGATAGTAGATGGATTTTTCGCTGAGGGGCTTCTCCTTACACAATTTGTTGATATCGACGAAACCACATTATTTTTCATAAATTTGTGGAGAAGCAAATCTGACTCAGAAAGAATTCATCATGCTCATCAATCTTTGTTTGTTCAACTTCAGGATATGGGAGTCAAAATATCTATGTCCGGTGGGATGGCTACAGTTAAATATTCCAGTGACGATATCCTGAATCTCATTGAGAAGAAAACTTAGGAGCCAACCGGCTCATATTACTGGTGATTGAGGGCCTACTTGTATGCACGGGTCCTAGCTGCATCACAATCTAAGCGGTCTCTTGGATTACATTATATGTAGGAGTAATATAAGCCTAAATTTGACGAGCTGAAATTACAGGATTCGTTAGTAAAGAAATAAGTCCACCAAATCTTTTCGGAGTCTTTATTAATCAAACTGTCTTTGACGGCATTCATCTAGATGTCACATATTAAAATGTTGTCCAAGCTAAGCTCTTCTCTTTGATGAGCAGCGATATGTACTTGGTCAAAAAATGAGAAGCAACTAAAGAGAACGACATTTATGTCTCTTCTAACTCGAAACTGATACTGATTATTACGAGCTGAGTAAATCTGTTCTTTAGTAAGAGGCGAGCAATGCTTCATTCAATAAAATTGTGGTATAAAATACTATGCTTACAAAGATTCAGAACTACACTCTTTAAATGATTGATTTAGGAATAAGGACGCACAACAAATGAGCAAAAAACTTAGCATAATTCGGTTTAAGCCAAAGCCAGAACACTATGACACATTCCTTGCAGATGTAGTTGAAAATGGCAAAGACAGAGAGCCAAATACACACTTTACGGTTACCGCTGGCGATGAGGTGATAGCTGTGGTGATAAGAGATGCAGATAGCTTTGAGGAAAGTGCAAAAGACGGCGTGGTTAATTGGTTGGATGAGCGTCGCCCAATGTTGCAGGAATATGATCCCGTCAACAGACATACCATTCCGATTTCCGGGGATTTAGTAGAATAAAATAAAAAAGCCCTACTGGAAAACCAGTAGGGCACGAGTCTTGCTTAAGGGAGGAAGCGTGACATCGTGCCACCTTACCGCAAGCCTCTTGTTCTCTTCCGGTAACGGCATGATGTCACGTTTATTTATTTTTTTCTGCCTTAATCACTCTCTATTTTTGTTAATGTATACATGTCATGCTCTAACCCGAGTTTAGGAGCTATTTGTGGTATACGCTCGGCCATCACTTTTTCCATTTTTTCAGGGTCAGTGATGGTCGCTTTTATCATTGCTGTATGCTCATCCACTTTTCCAACCAAATCATCTTTCATGAATGTTTTTCTCAATTCCAAATCGCCATCATATACAGACTTCCACTCATTATAACTACAAGTGAACTTCGCTACTAAAAACATTTCCATCAGTTACCTCTATTTCAAATTTGTTGATTAACTAAACCAAATGACATCATCGCATCCTTTATCTACAAACATAATACCAACGCTAGTGTTGAAAAAAACCTTTTCAAAACCGGCGTTTGGTGCGCTCTTGTTTACCAAAGTTGTACCTTTTTAGATGTGCTCTAGACCCATTTATGATTTACAATTCCGGTTATTTAACTGGGGTCATTATTTTTTGTCCCTCAATACCCATCGCAACTACAAGAGCTTTTACTGGAACAGTTCCAATATTTTTTGACTCATGAACAATTCCTACATCCTCTATAAATGCGTCACCCGCTTTATAAAAATAGCTTTTCCCATCTTGTATTAGTTCAATTTCACCCTCCTGAATCATTATCAAAACTGGGAATGAATGAGTATGAGGAACAACAGGACTTCCTATGGGCACAGTAAACTCAAAGGCAGTTATCTTGGCTTTACCTGAAGGGTATACAATGTCGTTGCCCATACCAGTTTGACTGGTAGACAAAATCCTTTTCACATGACCATCTGCATATACAGGGGCATGAAAACCAAAAAATAAAATTAAAATTAAAAAAACTTTCCTCATTTTTGCCTCTTTCTTCATGGTTGTCTCCTTATTAGATACCAATTGGTAAAAATTTCAATAAAGGAAATTTCAAAAATATTCACATAAGTTGCCTTCATTTCAGATT
>CABYZM010000067.1 GCA_902523435.1 uncultured SAR116 cluster alpha proteobacterium | reverse complement strand
TGCGCAAACTAGACAAAAGATAACAAGGGGTGCAAACTTTTGATTGGAAGAAAAGTATTTCAGAAGTGGGAGCATTAAAATGGATTTGCGCCTAAGCCGCGAGCGTCAAGCGCGCCTAGATTTAGTAGAGGGTCTAAAAGTCTATATTGCAGGGCAGATAATGCCTTCTTTGAGGCAGGAATTTGAAAATTGGTGTGATGCAGAAAACCCAAACGAAACCAAGCTACGCGATAACAAGTTTATGCAGAAAAAACTTGGTCCAGACCCACTTTATCAGACATCACGTGGTTTACAGCGTCTAAGTCAGGAAGCTATGTGGCGGGAAGTAATTTTCGGTCTTGACGAGCGCAAGACGGAAATAGAAAAACAGCTAGATAGCGATTACCAAGACCCAGGCTCACTTACACTAAACTCAAATCTACCTATGCCTGATTATTACGAAAATAATGAATTTCATCTTCAGCCTGGTAATTTTCATAAAAATACTATAGCCGGCCCAATTTATGAGGTAGGTGTAGCAACCTATACAATGCATCGATACGGCAAAGCCGGAGATGAGATGGGAAGGGCTCTGGTTAGCGTGCTTCCAGACCAACCTTTCAAACGGGTGCTATATATGGGATGCGGACCAGCCTACAAGAGCTATCCCATAATGAATGCCTTACCAGACGCAGAACATTGGGGAATTGATCTAGCAGCCCCAATGTTAAAATATGCTCGACACCGAGCAGTGGAAAATGAAAAACCAATGCATTTCAGCCAAATGAATGCAGAGGATATGGATTTCCCTGACGGTCATTTCGACCTGGCTTTTTGTATGCTGCTGCTTCATGAGGTGCCAACAAAGGCGGTAACCAATATAGTTAATGAAGCCGCACGCGTATTAGCCCCCGGTGGCGTATTAGCGAATCTTGAGTTGCCCAGCTATGACAGCCTTGACCCACTGAGTGCATTTTTGATGGACTGGGATACTGAGCATAACGGCGAACCGTATTGGCGCGACTATCACGAAATGGATTTAATACAGGCCTATCAGGATGCAGGGTTGAAAGCAAAGATGACAGAGGCTCATTCTGAATGGGGCGGAGCAAAGGGCAATTATATGGGAAAATTCCGCTATCATGTAACAATCGGTCATAAGCCATAACAGCAGGGGTGAGAAAAATGTCCGTCTCTCCAGAAATTGATTATTTTAAAGCTGTATCAAAATCAGACATGATGCGTGTGGTGCTAGCGCTAGCGACTGAGATTTATGCAATGCGGGATAGGCAAAAACTTCTGGAGGATATTCTGGCAAAAAACGGTGCAGACCTCTCCAGATTGGATGAACCTGTCGAAGCAGCTACCTATGATGAATATAGGCTTGCGGAACGCGATGAATTTGTTGCTAGGGTTTTCGCTGCAATGGCGTCACCCACTCCCAGTGGTTAAAAGCAAACGGGAATGACTGGCACTCTTAAAGGATTTTCAGCGCCATTGGATCCAACTGGGCAATCCAGTTTGTACGGCCCCCCTCCTTGGAATTTTAGTGGCCGTTCTGTTACCTTAATTGTTGACTGTGATCAGCGTGCAATAGCTAAACTCGTCCCAAAACCTCTGACCATAATTCCAGATTCTCCAGTGCGTTTTACAATTCACGAGCTAATCTGTGATATTGGTTTTGGGACTGATTTTGCTGCTCGTCATCCAGAGCGGTCTCTAGTGCGGGAAGCAGTGGTAGCTCTGGCAGTTCAATTTGAAGGTGTGGAAGGGTTCTATGATCCTTTTTTATATTGTGATTCAGCTGAAGAAATTACCGTGGGTCGGGAAATGTTTGGTTGGCCACAACTAGACGCTAAAATCTGGATAACTCCACCTGACCCAGTTTATGGAGCGCGAGTTGGTGACCGATTTACTGGAAAGGTTCAGCGCAAAAACGGGCCAGTCCTATCATTAACCATGGAGGTAGATAATCGAGAAAATTTTGACCGAAGCGTGCCGGCTTTTTCAACTTTCTACACCATGCGAATAATACCAGACCCAACCAACCTAAATAGAACAGTTGAAATATTTCAATCACATATGTCTGATATCTCAATAGAACATGCAAAATTTGGCCAAGGCGAATTAAACGTGTTTTCTCCTGAATTAAACGCACTCAAGCCTGAAAAGATTGGTGCTGCAAGGTGTAATGCAATTAAATGGACAAAGAATCATTCGAAACTGGTGCACAGCCAAATCATCGGGAGGGATGAAACGCTTTAGAGGCAAACGATTATTAGGGCATCAGACCGCCACCATTCACATGGAGAATCTGACCTGTGATGCGACTAGCTTTACCAGATAACAAAAAGATGGCTAAGTCAGCGATATCAGAAGGCTCGGTTTTACCAGCCAGCGGCAATGTTTTCCATATCCGTTCCATATCTTCGTTACTAAATTCACCTCGAGGTTGATCAGTATCCACTAAACCTGGTGCGATTACATTAGCACGTATATTGTGAGAGGCTAGTTCGAGTGCGGCTGATTTTGTTAGACCAAATAACCCACTTTTGCTTGCGCTGTAATGCGCACCTTTCGCCGCTCCTTTAAATCCTGCGCCAGAAGAAATTGTAAGAATAGAGCCTCCATTGCCCTTAGCTATCATGCTGCGGGCTGCTGCCTGTAAAGTGAAAAAACAGCCGTTCAAATTAACGTCTAAAACCTCTTTCCATTCTTCTTCCGTCATATCCAAAAGCGGTGTTCTTGGATAAATAGCAGCGTTGCTCACTGCATAGTCTAGTCCCCCAAATTTTTCAGCTACATCTATTAAGTTCTCAACTTCTGACCGATTGGCAACGTTAGCCTTAACTGCCTCGGCCTTCAATCCCTTATCTGCTGCTTCTCTTACTAGGGATGACACTGTGCTATCATCATCCAGATAATTCAAAACAACATTCACTCCCTCATTAATTAAGGCTTTAGCTATAGATGCTCCAATGCCTTTTTGTGCGCCTGTTACCAGTGCGGTTTTATATTCTGGCATTTTACACAATCCTCTATCTTTCAGTCACTGTAAACGCTTCTTATTAATGAATCTGTTGAGGCTCTGAAACTAAGTTTTTGCAAAAAGCACAAATTGCTGTACTCCAGATTGCGAAATTTAATTTGTATTTTGAATATGCAGGCTAAGAAACTCATCAACACGCTCTTGTGCTAAATTTGCGCTTGATTGATGATATTGTTTTCGATGATGGCAACTAAAACCGTGATCGGCATCATATATGTATGTTTCCACCTCAGGCCTCAAACTGATAAAACTTTCAACATCTGAAATTGGAATGGTAGAATCTTGTCGACCAAAGTGAGCCTGAACTGGACAATGAGGTTTTTCGG
>CABYZM010000066.1 GCA_902523435.1 uncultured SAR116 cluster alpha proteobacterium | reverse complement strand
CGACTGTCTATGTATAAGTTGACAGCATGATGAACACCAGTAACCATAGCCAATGGCGTCACGGCTCCTGGCCGAACGCCCAGATTATCAAACAGCCGAGTTTCTGAGCCAAAAGACAGTCGGGACGATCCAATAATAGCCTGAAGCGCTTTCAAATCAATTTCTACATCTTCAGGAAGTACCAACAGAAAACTGTTTTTCTTCTTATCCCGCAGATATAGGTTTTTAATATGGCCGCCTCCTTGTTGCGTTGTTAAGAACCCATCCCTAACTCGTTTTGAATCAGCAACCGTGCGCAACGGTATATGGTCAATGCGTTGATAAACAAAGCCCTTCTCTGTCAGCATTTCAAGAATCTGATCAGATGTAACTGGCAGGCTATCCTGAAAAGCTGAAGAGGCGTCCAATTCCAAAACTCTGCATATAGAAGTTTAAACAACTATAATGAGTTTATAGCGGCCTTCCTATTAATTGACAAGAAACAGGAAAGGAGTTCAGCAGATACAAAGAAGTAATCGTAATGTAACAAAATGCAACAATTGACCCACAGCATTGGGGTAGCTTAAGACAGATAATAACTTCTTAAGTCACGAACTCATTGCAGCTGGATTGTTTCATGAGCGCTCACAAAAACATTAAAATTGCTGTGATCGGCTGTGGAATGTGGGGCCGAAATATTGCAAGGATTTGTGCTCGTCTAGGCGTGTTAAGTTACGTTGTTGATAACAATTCTGAAAAAGCAGCTGAATTTGCACAGACCTTTTCGACACATGCAGCAGTTTTTTCAACGGTCTGTGCTGATAGAAACGTTCATGGTGTGATGATTTCCGCTTCTGCCCGAGCGCATGAGCAGCTAGCTTTAGAGGCACTGAGAGCAGGCAAACATGTCTTTGTTGAAAAGCCAATGAGCCTCAACCTGGCATCAGCCAAGTCGATGAACAGCGCTGCACAAAAGGCGAATCGTCAACTAATGATAGGCCATCTGATCCGTTATCATCCAGCCTTTATTGAATTATTGGCTCAGGTGAAAGGCGGGGCGGTCGGAAAGCTTCGACATATACAGGCAAACAGACTGGCGATGGGCCGCATCCGCAATACAGAATCTGCTCTGTTTGACCTGTGTCCGCACGATTTATCTCTGATTCTAGCGCTCACTGGCGGCCTGCCCACCTGCGTTACCTGTCATGGAGCCGCTCACATTACGCCTGGCATTATCGATGTTTTATCCACAGGACTGGGTTTTGCCGATGGAGTAAGTGCGGGCATGACCACCAGCTGGATTAATCCAATCAAAGAACATCGGCTGATTGTGACTGGCCAGACCGGCTCTTTAATGTTTGATGATGCTAAGCCCTGGCCAGAAAAGCTGACCCTGTTCAGCGATCATATCACACAAGCTGGCGAGCTGTTTGTAGTGGAACGCGCCAACCCCATCCATCTACCAGTTAAAGAGAACGAGCCTTTAAAAGAAGAAGTTTCGGCGTTTGTTAAGGTTTGTCAAACTGGCGAGCCAGCCCTAACAGATGGCAATGAAGGCGTCGCAGTTCAGACTGTTATGGAACAAATGATTGGCTGCTTGCAGCAGCTTAATGAGAGGTAAATACGGAGTGTTAAAACTAATGACTGTTCCATTTATTGATCTAGCCACCCAGCAAAGACGGCTACGCCCTGAGATAGACGCTCGTCTAAATAAGGTTTTAGATCATGGTCAATACATCATGGGTCCAGAAATTGACGAGCTAGAAGCTAACCTTTGCAAGCGGTTGAATGTGAAACATACAATTTCTTGTTCATCCGGAACGGACGCGCTGATTCTTGGCCTTTTAGGGCTGGGCGTGAAGCCTGGCGAAGGAGTGATTGTGCCAAGCTTTACTTTTGCAGCCAGCGCAGAAACGATCGCCGTGCTAGGCGCGGTGCCTATTTTTGCTGAGGTAGAAGAAACTAGCTTTAATCTCGACCCAGACCGACTTGTAGACGCGCTAGCAGCAGGCCAGAAGGCAGGGCTGAATGTGGTTGGCGTTATCCCAGTTGGCCTGTTTGGCCAGCCTGCGGCGCTGGAAAGGATTGCGACTTTTTCACGAGACAACGGACTATGGATGCTAGATGATGCAGCTCAGAGCTTTGGAGCCACCCTGTCTGAAAATGTCGTTGGCACATTCGGTTCGGCCACAGCCACCAGCTTTTTCCCAGCTAAGCCACTAGGCTGTTATGGGGATGGCGGTGCGCTATTTACAAATGATGACCAGCTAGCCGCAATTGCCCGGTCTGCAAGGGTACATGGACAGAGTGCTGATAAGTATGAGAATGAACGGCTTGGTATGACAGCGCGCCTGGATACTATGCAAGCTGCTGTACTTTTGGCTAAGCTGGGCATTTTCGATGAAGAATTAACTCTGCGCCAAAAAGCAGCTGACCGGTATGCTGACAAACTGGCTGGATGCGGCGTAATCATTCCAGAATTGTCTGCGACAGCGACCTCTAGCTGGGCACAATACGTTATCCGTCTGCCAAGAGGCACAGACCGGCAAGCCGTACAGGACAGTATGAGAAAAGACGGCGTGCCAACAGCCGTCTATTATCCGCACCCTATGCATACACAAAAACCCTACGCACACTATCCCATCTCCAGAGGCGGCTTGAAAATCACTGAAGCGCTAGCAGCAGATGTGTTGGCCCTGCCGATGCATCCCTATCTTCATCCGGCCATACAGGACAAGGTGGGAGAGGCGTTGAAAGCGGCGTTATAAGGGGAGTTCAAAGATTCTTATGGCCTTCTTTTTCCGCTTGATATCGTCGCCTGTCACCTGCTATAAACATGCTGAAACGCGGGTGTAGCTCAGGGGTAGAGCACAACCTTGCCAAGGTTGGGGTCGAGGGTTCGAATCCCTTCACCCGCTCCAAAACTTCCAAGATCCCAGGTGCAAGTATCTGATTCTCAAGCATTCTTATGTTTGACTTTAGGAAGTGTGTACCAAACTGTGATCCAAAATAGCTCCTTCAACTTTATATTTGAACCTTCAGATTTCTAGCATAAGATGGACGCAAGAAACCGGCTCTTTTAACCCCCTCCCTCTCGAACAAGACCGAAAGCTGATTTAGATTGGTGTAAAAAAGGGAGGCGAGTTTTACCCGCCTCCCTGGTCAGTTTTCTTGCCGGTCAACTAACCATCGCCTGCTACTTGACTATCGACTGTGTTGAATATTCGGATACCGGCAGTTTGCTGACACTGCCCCGTTCGAGCACGTAATCCACAAAGGACTGCGCGTAGTCGAGATAGGTGTCAGTATAGCGTCCGTCATTCTTCACTGTCTTAAAAGTAAGATAGCCGTCACGTCCTGCCGCGATGTAGTTGTTCGTCACAAGGCGGTAGCTTTTGTTCATGTCGAGGGCGCTCCACAAGTTGTCGTT
>CABYZM010000065.1 GCA_902523435.1 uncultured SAR116 cluster alpha proteobacterium | reverse complement strand
ACGCCGCTGAGGCTGGTTCAAAAACTATTGTCCTCTGGCTGCGATGTTCTTTTTGACATTGACTGGCAAGGCACCCAGCAAATAAAAGCAAAGGCGCGTGACGATTTAGTTTCTATTTTTGTTTTACCTCCTTCTACGGCTGAACTGGAGAAGCGCTTAATTACGCGGGCGCAGGACTCAGCTGAAGTAGTTGCCAGCCGCATGGCCCGAGCGGCTGACGAGATGAGCCATTATCCTGAATATGATTATATCATCGTAAATCATGATCTAGATCAGTCAATTGATTCTGTTCACACAATTTTGAAAGCTGAGCGTTTACGCAGAAGCCGCCAGGCTAGCCTGACTGAATTTATGAAACAGTTGCGTGAGGGCTGCTCTTAGCAGGGATTAATCGTACACAAAGAGATTTCGTTGCCTCATCTTATTTGCAAGCTGCGTGAAAGCTTCAATCGATAGCTCCTGCGGTCGGGCGGTCGGATCAATATCAGCTGACACAAGTAATGTTTCCCCACCATATTTTTTGAAGGAGGCCCGCAGCATCTTGCGTCTCTGACCAAAGGCGATTGTCGTTGTTGCTTCAAGATCTTCTTTCCTGCAGTCATATAAAGGCCGTGGGCGCGGGGTCAAATGAACAACTGAGGAGATAATTTTGGGGGGTGGTATGAAAGCTTTCGGCGGAATGTCAAATTTCAGTTCTGCCTTGCAGAGCCATTGTGTGATAATAGACAAACGTCCATAAGCCTTGTCACCAGGTCGGGCTACTAGCCGCTCCGCAACCTCTTTTTGAAACAACAAGGTCAGAGATACAAACGCGTTTGCATGTGCAAGCCATCTAAGCAGTAATGCCGTTGCGATATTATAGGGGAGATTTGCTACAATTTTTCGCGGCGCATTGCCCATTTTCCAGATTGGTTGCCTCATCGCATCTTTTTCCAGCAGGGTTAAGCGCCCGTCTGCTGCAATGACGATATGCTCAAGAAACTGAATTGCCCGGCTGTCCTTTTCTATAGCAATAACCTTTTCTGCGCCCTCTAAGAACAGGGCACGGGTTAATCCGCCAGGGCCAGGTCCTATTTCAAACACTGTTCCCGTGAGAGGAGATGCGACTCTAGCAATCCGTTGGGTAAGATTCATATCAAAAATAAAGTTCTGGCTAAGTGACTTCCTGGCCTCAAAATCTTTTTGATTTATCAAATGCCGCAAAGGTGGTAAGGCAGAAATTTTTTCTGTAATCGATGTCATTCTGAATGAAGCTGCCTGGTTGCTGCCATCTGCTGTGCAGTGTCAATAGCACTAATTATACTGCCTGGGTGACTGTTAAACCTTGCCGCTCGGTCAAAAGCTGTTCCATGATCAGGCGATGTGCGGATAAAGCTCAGGCCAAGTGTGATGTTCACAGTCCTAAAAAAATCAATAGTTTTCACAGGAATTAAGGCTTGGTCATGATACATGCATAGAACAACATCATAGCCATCTCGTTTTTCAGAATAAAACAAAGTGTCAGCAGAAAACGGTCCCAGCAAAGATGTTTTTTCAATTTCTTGGACTTGTATAAGTGGGATTAGTTTATCTGTCTCAAATCTACCTAGATGTCCATCTTCGCCAGCATGTGGATTAAGGCCTGCAATAGCTATACGCGGAAAAGGACAGTTAAAGTATTGGCGAAGGGCCGTGTCTAAAACCGTAATAGTGCGTTTGAACAGAGCAGTTGTAATTGTTTTCTCAACATCTGATAGTGGGATGTGAATTGTCAAAGGCACAACACGTAAAGCCGAATTGGCTAGCATCATGACAGGAAAGCTCTCCGGGCTGTCAAGTTTGGCAAGAAACTCAGTTTGTCCTGGAAATTCAAATCCATTTTCATACAAAAGTGATTTGGCAATGGGGCTTGTAACTATAGACGAAAACTGGCCCTGCTTGACTTGTTTTACTGCCTGTTTAATGGATTTCACAATTGTCGTCGCGTTTCTCGGATCAGGCTGCCCAACGCAAGGCGTGACCTGCCAGTCAAGTTCCCAAACGTTGCATTTTTCAGCTGACAAACTGACGCTGGGATCAAAAGATGTGAAGGTAATATTTAGACCAGCAGCGCGGGCAACTGAGGACAGATGTTCAATGTCACCCATCAGCACAATATTCTTTTGCCCTTCTGACCACGCCTTTAGAGCAATTTCAGGGCCAATTCCAGATGGATCTCCAGGTGTAATTAGAGCTGGCTTGATACCATTCATGTGGTGTTATCTCTATAGATGATAGAGGCTTGTCTCTGGAGTCTGAGTAAAAATCGGCCGCTGAGCGTAGAAACGAGTTTTTCCAGTTCAGCTTGTTCAATTTCCTTTAAATCAGGCAGATCAAGCTCTGGCGCTTTTTTATCGCATAGCATGAAGACCACCATGCCTTCACTAAAAGCAATTGGGGTTGTTTTTTCACCTACATCAAGGTCAAGAATTACTTTTTGAAGTTGCGGTGTTAGGCTGCCTATTGTCAGATTCTCTAACATTGGAGAAGTGTCTGGTGCCAAAGTTCGAGCAAATTCTGCCATGTGAGAGCAGCGGTTAATCGACTTTGTTTGTTGATGAAGCAAGTCTGAGGCCATCTGTCTTTTTTCAATTGAAGCGGTTAAAGGAATTTGAGCAACTGCACGGGCCAGAACAATTTCTGTCTCAAGGGGATCTAACAGGCCATTTTCGCGCATCTCGGATTTACGAAGAATAAATATTTGACCTCCTAATGAGAGAGGTCCAACAATTTCGCCAATCTTAGTTGACAGAAGAGGCGTTCTGATTTCACTAGGTAGGCGAGTAGCAAAGACCCAGTCAACTAGCCCACCTCTGCTCGCTGTGGCGGCATCAGAATATTGTTGCGCAATACTGGCAAAATCTGCGCCATCGTTCAATGCGGCAACAATTTTGTCTCCAAGAGATAAGGTCGCTTCAAGGGAACGATTAGGATTAGGCAAAAGAATGATCTCACTGAAGCGCACTTGAGGCTCGCTTTTGAGCTGAATTAATCTGTTTAGCTCTTGTTGTGCAGTTTTTTTAATGTTTTCAAATTGTCGCTTGAATTTTAGGCGCAGGGCATTGCTCCACAATATGTCAGCTTTGATTTTGTTCAGGACTGTACGCTGTGGAATATTCAATTCTTTTAGAACTAGAGAACCTGTCTTGCCATTACGGCCAAAATTATTATCTAAGATTTTTTGGGCTGTACTGTCTAGCCTTGGAATGGTTCCAGGCGCAATACTTTTACCAAACTGCTGTTTAAGCCTGTCTGCGATCAACCCTTGCAATGCATCCCTACGTAAAATTTCCTCGGATACTCTAAGTTGAGTGACCCTGCGCAAATAACTGACCCGGTCAGTCAATTCAAGATTTGTAATCGGTTCACTATTTACCAGCGCAATTACCCTTAATTCGTCTTTTGCCTGTAAGGGGGGGGGTATCAAAAATACTGAAAATATTGCTGCCAAGGCAATGCAGAGGGCGGAAAACTTTTTAACCCCTGTCATCATTATTAAATTTGTTCCAG
>CABYZM010000064.1 GCA_902523435.1 uncultured SAR116 cluster alpha proteobacterium | reverse complement strand
GTCCAATACCCAAGGTTGCCGGCACGAGAAACAGCACTAAGCTAGTGGTCACCGCTAGCCCAAAGACAATTGTTGTGGCCATGGGGATTAGAAATTGAGCTTGAAGCGAAGTTTCAAACATCAGCGTTGATAAGCCGCCAATAGTTGTCATAGAGGTAAGTAAAACCGGACGTAGCCTGTCAACAGTGCCCTGGATTATGGCCTGCTCAGGCGGGCCATCAATTTCTTCCATCCGACGTTCAATCGTAGCTACCAGAATAATAGAATTATTTACCACAATCCCCGATAATGCTATCAGAGCAAACAAGGAAAGGATGTTCAAGTTCAAGCCCATTGCATAATGACCTACAACAGCGCCAATTAAGCCAAAGGGGATCATTACCATCACAGCAAAAGGCCGGGTCCAACTAGCAAACACCCAAGCTAAAATGGTGTACATGCATATCAATGCAAGCACACCACCGCTGGCCATATCTGCAAAAGCTTCACCCTGCTCCTGATCTCTCCCATCAAACCGATATCGGATGTTGTTATCTTTCACAAAGCCGCCAAATTGGCCTGACTCCAGAATTTCTTTAGCTTGCGAGGTATTTATTACATCATCATCAAGCTCACCCTGAATTGCTACTTCGCGAAAACCATCCTGACGCCGCACAATTGAAAATCCAAGACGGTTTTCAATGGTCGCTACATCTCCGAGAGAAACATAATTACCCTGCGGTGTAATCAAACGCAGGGATGTCAGCGTGTCTGTTGCCACCTCATCGGAAGCTCGCGAAAGACGAACCGTAACCACCTCATCACCCCGAGGGAACCGTTTGACAATAGCTCCATCCAAAGCGGCTCGAACCTGCGTTCCAATGGACTGAGCGGTAAACCCAAGTGAACGACCCTGTTGAGAGACTCGAATAATTCGCTCTTCAGCACCATAATTCAGATTATCCTCAATATCCGATGTACCTGGAATAGCAGCAGCAATTTTAATGATCTCCTGTGAAGCAGCTTTAAGTTGTTCCAGGTCATCACCCATAATGCGAATATCTAGCTCCCGGCCTGGCGGGCCGCCTTCAGGCGCGCGCACAGTTAGCCGCTCCAACCCAGGCAGGGGCTGAATTTCGTCTCGCATCGCATTAATAAATTCATTAACACGCACATCACGTTGGTCTGCAGTAATGAGCTCAATCATTAAGCCTGCACGTATATCGCTTGCTCCACCAGTTGGTTGGCCATCATTACCTGGTGAGGCATGCGCCCCCATCACTCCATAGGAAAAAGAAACCAGATCATTTCGGCCATTAGTTAGTTCACTTTCAACCTTATTCAGCGCTCGCTCCAATTCAGCTAGCATTAACTGAGTTTGGCTAGTCGTTGAGCCTGATGTCATGGTGACGTTAGCATAAACATTATCCGCTTCTGGCGCAGAAAAAAATACAAAGCCAACGCGCCCACTTGACATCATTCCAATTGCTGTTATCAGCAACCCAAGGGCCAATGACAGCGTCGCGTATCTGAATTTATATGCCTTGCCTACCAAATAACCAAATACTCTGTCCCGGATGAATGCAAAAGCACTGTCAAAATTTCGCCTAAACCACCCCTCACCTTTATCTTTATCTGCACCTGAATGAGCCAGATGGGCGGGGAGAACTAAAAAACATTCAACTAAACTAGCAAGTAAAACGGCGCAAACCACCGCAGGTATCGCGCCGATAACAACGCCAATAACCCCTTTTATAGTAAAGAGCGGCAAAAACGCAGCTACAGTTGTCAACATTGCTGAAATAACAGGAGGACCCATTCGTATAGCTGATAAGATAGCCGCCTTTTCAATCTTCAAATTTCGGCGCCTTCGAAGATGCTCGGCATGTTCTCCTATAACAATTGCATCATCGACCACGATGCCCAATGCCATGATCAGACCAAATAAGGAGATCATATTTATGGATTGGCCTGTGGCGAACATCACACCAAAAGTCGCCAGAAATGCTATAGGAATTCCCGTGGCCACCCAAAACGCAACACGCCATGGCAAAAAAGCAAATAAAACTAATAGGACGAGGATTAGACCAGTGCCCCCATTTTCTATCATCAACCAGATTCGCTCTGATATAAGATTAGCCTGCACGTTATATTGGTCTATTTGAAGACCCTGTGGCAGTGAGGGCATTTTTTCAGAAATATATGTCTGAACAGCTTCATTTGTTTCCAAAGAGTCACTAGTTTGACTCCGCATTACATGGATTTCAAAAGCTGGCTGACCTTTATGTTCTAATAGGACTGCTGGAGTTTGTATTGTATCTATTATGGATGCGATTTGGCCTAATTTTACAATACTGCCATCGGCACGCACGAGAATGTTAATATCTTCGTACTCAGCCGCAGTTTTACGCAAACCAATTGAGCGCACGCGCAAAGCCCCATCAGCAAACCGACCTGCTGGTACATCCACAGAACTGCCAGAAATGGTTTTGGAAATATCAGATAAAGTTAGGCCCAGACGCGCTAGTTCAGCCTCACGAATTTCAATCCGTATTTCTTCATCTGGCAGGCCAATGAGTTCAACCTTATCCACGCCGCCTTGCAATAAATCTTCTTTAATCTGTTTAGCATGATAACGAAGTGCAGATAGGCTGTAGGGGCCATGCAAAACTAGACGGCTCACTGTATCAAAAAATTCACCCTTAACAATTTTGGGGGCTTCTGAGTCTCGAGGAAATTCGACAAGGCCAACAGCAGCTTCAACGTCTGCTAGTGCCTTTTGCATATCTGCTCCAAACACAAACTCTATTTGTGCAATACCCAAGCCTTCATAAGATGAGGACATTACCTTTTTTACATTTGCAATAGTGCGGAGTTCAGGTTCAAGCGGCTGGATTACGTTATTATCAACATCTTCTGCTGTGGCCCCAGACCATTCGACACTCACTCCAATTACCTCAACATCAATTGATGGAAAAAACTGTTTATTGAGGCGAGAAGCAGACATGCCGCCAACAATGATCATTATAATCATAATGAGATTTGCAGCTGTGCGATGCTTGACAAAAAATTCAATGAAATGGCTAAACATCAATCACCTACTTCTCCTTTGGTAATAAAGCCGTATTTTAGGTCAGTGACTACTCTTACTGAGCAGATGCAACCGCTCGGACACGAAGGCCATTACCTATACCCGGCAACCGTGTTGCAATTACTTTATCACCTGACGTCAAATCACCGCGCACCCAAATCCATCCTGGGCTGCGGTGCAGCAAAACAACCTGCCGCTGCATTGCACGACCCTGTTCAATTACAAACACTTGGTCTTGGCCAACAAGTGCTTCTTCGGGCAGCTCAATAACACTAGTCAGCTCCCGTCCAGAATAAAACACCTCAACGAATGCTCCCGGCGGTACAGACCGCGCTGCATCATCTGGGAGTTCAGCATAAAGACGCCCCCCTCCCTCTGTTCGGTCAACAACAACCTCGGCACGCGTTATGGTCGCTGTCGTTTCTGACACAACACTTCCTTCAGATGACCAGCTTAACTTGACTTGCTGGCCAATCAAATTAGTGACATTGGCGTAGATATCAGCAGGCACTACAAATGATACTTCAAGGCTGGATAGATCAGTCAGAGTCGCAACTAAATAGGTGTTGCTAAC
>CABYZM010000063.1 GCA_902523435.1 uncultured SAR116 cluster alpha proteobacterium | reverse complement strand
TCGGCTGCAGCCCGCTGTAGCCAATCATTCAAACTTTAACGTAACGAATTGCGCTCAATTTCACGTTGCTTTTTGCGTCTCTTTCTCTGCCTTGTTATCGATTTGGCCTGACCTTGGGTCAAACAGCCTGGGCATAAACAATCGCCTGCTAGGTCAAACCCGTCCGTCATATTTGGCAGTTCCATGCACCACCAGTGCCGGTCAGTTGAAGACCCACACCGAAATTAGGTGCCACAATTTTTGCATTTCAAGGTTTGCATCTGCCCCCTCGTCCCGTACGCCTCTATAATTTTGGTCTTCTAGGGATCAGAGAACTATACCTGACCTGCCTGTTTTTGAGCGATAAGCGACAGACAAAAACAGCCAGAACTTAGATATCCTGGCCAGAACGGGCTGCCCGTTTGCGCTCATGCGGATTAAGATAGCGTTTTCGCAAACGGAGCGAACCAGGAGTCACTTCAACGAGTTCGTCCGGGTTGATATAGGCCATCATATCCTCAAGAGACAGTCGCCGTGAGGGCACTAGCAAAATGGCATCATCAGAGCCTGACGCACGCACATTTGTTAGCTTTTTGCCTTTCAGGACATTGACGCCCAAATCATTATCTCGATTATGCTCGCCAACAACCATGCCCTCATATACCTTATCCTGCGGATTGACAAACATAACGCCTCTGTCCTGCAGATTAAAAAGTGCATAAGCAACAGCCTGCCCTGTTTCAGTTGAAATCAGTGCGCCATTTCGCCGTCCCGTTATATCCCCTTTATAAGGGGCATAGCTGTGAAACACCCTGTTCAGAGCACCTGTACCCCGCGTTTCTGTCAGAAACTTTCCCTGAAATCCAATCAGGCCGCGGGACGGGGCAAGAAACAATAGGCGTGTCTTACCTGCTGTTGACGTCCGCATATCCAGCATCTCTGCCTTGCGTTGGTTTAGCGCATCAATTACCGGACTAGCATAATCAGCATCCACATCGATCGTGACTTCTTCTATTGGCTCGCACCTCTTCCCGTCTATGGTCTGAAACAAAACACGCGGACGCGATACAGTTAGCTCAAAGCCTTCACGGCGCATTGTTTCAATCAGTACACCAAGCTGCAGCTCGCCCCGGCCACCAATTTCAAAACTGTCCTTATTGTCACTTTCTGAAAATGTGATAGCAACATTAACCTCTGCTTCAGCCAGCAGACGCTGCCTGATCATTGTTGAGGTGACTTTCTTACCTTCCGTGCCCGCAAAAGGGCTGTCATTTACCGTGATGGTTACAGCCATTGTAGGCGGATCAATGGGGGTGGATGGCATAGGTGTAGTCACAGACGGACTGGCGATTGTATCGGCAACGGATGCCTTGTCCAGCCCAGCAATACAGACGATGTCTCCTGCTTTTACGGACTCTGCGGGCACACGCTCTGCTCCTTCAAAACGCAACAGCTTTGTCAAACGCCCTGTTTCTTTTACCTCACCATTCAAACTTAAGGCACGCACCGCTTCATTTATGGATGCTGTACCCTGCATCACTCTTCCGGTCAGGCATCTACCCAAAAATTGATCCGAATCAAGCAGCGTCGCTAGCATCGCAAATGGCGCTGCCGAATCTCCTTCTGGTGCGGGAACATGTGCCAGCACTTTTTGCATTAATGGGCGCAGAGAAACGCGTTCATCTTCAAGCTGCTCAACACACCAACCATCACGCCCAGATGCGTACAGGATCGGGAAATCGAGCTGTCCGTCATTTGCATCCAGAGATACAAACAGGTCAAATACCTCGTCAACAACCTCATCGGGGCGAGCATCTGACTTGTCAATTTTATTCACAATAACAATCGGTCGCAGCCCTTGCGCCAGCGCTTTACCAAGGACAAATTTCGTTTGTGGCATCGGCCCTTCAGCTGCATCCGTTAGAAGAATAACGCCGTCTGCCATATGCAAAACCCGCTCAACTTCGCCTCCAAAATCAGCATGGCCAGGCGTATCAATAATATTAATGCGCACCCCATCCCATAATACAGAGGTCGGCTTTGCCAGAATAGTAATGCCCCGTTCCTTTTCAAGGTCTCCTGAATCCAGCAGCCGCTCTTCAACCTTTTGGTTATCACGGAACATGCCGCTTTGGCGCAGGATTGAATCAATCAATGTTGTCTTGCCATGGTCAACATGGGCAATGATAGCAATATTCCGCAATTCTTCAGACATCCGAATTAAATCCCTACCTGTCACTTTGACATTGAAATAATAAGAGCAGGCAAATATGACAGCCTAACTATTACAGGAGTGTTTCACGAAGGGTGATACCCGCCGCGCGCATCTGCTCTGCAGCAGCTGCCATTGACCCGTCAAGATCAATGGCCCGGCAGGCAGGAAGAACAACATGAACATCATAACCGAGCCTCGCCGCATCTAGGGCTGAGTAGGCCACGCAGTAATCTGTTGCCAGCCCCGCTAGGACAAGCTGCCCAACAGACCTGTTCTTAAAATAGCCATGCAGGCCCGTAACTGTGGTCTGGTCATTTTCAAAAAAAGCTGAATAGCTGTCGATGGCCGAGCGGAATCCCTTGCGGATAATCATATGGGCCGAATCAATCTGCAACTCGGGATGAAAGGCGGCACCAGCACTGCCCTGAACACAATGATCCGGCCATAAGGTCTGCATCCCATAGCTGAACTCTATTGAATCGAATGGTCTTCGGCCTTCATGACTCGTTGCAAAGCTAGCATGCCCATCGGGGTGCCTGTCCTGTGTTGCCACGATATGGGCAGCAGAGGTGATCATCAGGTTAATCGGCGCTACCACCTGATCACCGTCCTGGACGGCCAGCTGGCCACCTGGGCAAAAGTCATTCTGGACATCGATGATCAGAAGGGCCGTATTATCTGCTGTCAGGTCAAGTTTGCTGGTCATTTATGTAATCCTGTCATTTCTTTCCAGTGTACCCGGCATAAAGAAACATATTTATCATTGCCCCCAATTTCAATCTGGGCGCCATCTGTTACCGTTTCGCCTGTCTCTGTCAGGCGGGTTACCATGGTCGCCTTACGCCCGCAGTGGCAGATAGTTCTGATTTCTCGCAAAGTATCTGCCACAGCCAATAGAACAGCTGAACCAGGGAAAAGCTGACCTCTGAAATCTGTGCGCAAACCATAGCACATGACTGGAATATTGAGCTGATCAACAACAACGCTCAACTGCCACACCTGATCAACAGACAGGAATTGCGCCTCATCAACCAGCAGGCAATCCAACGCCTGTTGTTCATGCGCACGCCGTGTTAACTGTTCAATATCTGTATCAGCTGCAAACGTCAGCGCATCTGCACCTAAACCAATGCGTGACCCAATCCTCCCTTTGCCTGCCCTGTCATCGAAAGCAGCGGTCAGCAGCAGCGTGTTCATTCCTCGCTCGCGGTAATTATGAGACGCCTGCAAAAGAATTGTTGATTTGCCGGCATTCATCGCCGAATAAGAAAAATATAGCTTGGCCACGATAGTCGTCTCAATGTTCAAATTTGAATACAGACAGTCTGGTTTTGGCTAAATCAACTGGCCTAAAAAGTCCAGCTAAAACAGGTTCTACTTCTTGGTCAAAGACAGAATTGAAATCAGTTTCAAAACACCTTATCGTTTCACCTTTAACAGCTCATAAAGCAGAGTGGGTAGATAACCATGTCACAGCCAGTAGAATCAGCGCAGATGTTCACTGTTCTAGACCACCCTTTAGTTGGGATGAAGATGACAACGTTACGTGACAAA
>CABYZM010000062.1 GCA_902523435.1 uncultured SAR116 cluster alpha proteobacterium | reverse complement strand
TGGCGCCTTCTCTCATTGACCGTAACATGAGCTTGTCCTTGTTGGATATGACCAGACCTTAATTAAGGTCACCATTAGATGTTAATGCAGGGTGAAACAATTTTGCGATTTAAAAACTTCCACATTATAAAGAATAGAGGCGGGAAACCGCAATGCTTAAATCATAAGTATAAGGATGATTTTGTATGATTATCGCCGCAAACTGGAAGATGAATCCTCTACCTCTGGCTGCTGCTTCTCTGTTTGATGACTATTGCATTGAACAGCGTATTATGCAGGCAAAATCAAATGTCATCTGTTTTGTACCATCCTGCTATTTTGCGCTGGCAGCGCAATCCTTTTCCTCATCTTCTGTTGAATGGGGTGCACAGAACAGTTTTCCTCAGCAGTCAGGCGCCTACACAGGTGAAATTTCAGCAGAAATGATTAAAGGTTTTGGGGGAGCATGGGTGTTGGCGGGGCACTCTGAGCGGCGTAATTTATGTGGTGAGACAGATTCTTTCATTGGGCAGAAGCTAGTCGCCTCGCTGAAAGCTGGTTTGAAGGCAATTTTATGTGTCGGTGAAGAGAAACAACAGCGGCAAAAAGGTAGACAGAATGACTATGTGCGTTCTCAGCTTTTATCGGGACTAGCAGCATTTTGTCGTGAGCCAGCCCAGTGGCAGGCTCGAAATCTGTCCCATTTGGCGATTGCCTATGAGCCTGTGTGGGCTATTGGTACTGGTCTGGTAGCTGAAATTAATCAGATAGACGATATGCATGGCCACATTCACAACATATTGGGTGAACAATTTTCTGCGCTGGCACCTGTGCGGATGCCGTCAGTTCTTTATGGTGGTTCGGTAAAAAAAGACAACGCAACTTCAATTTTAGGGTTGGAAAATGTTGGAGGTGCTCTGGTGGGTGGTGCGTCACTATCGGCGGATGGTTTTGCAGCCATTGTTAGTTATGCAGATAAGGAGATTTGATGACCAAAGGAGAGTTAAGAAAAAATACCCTTATTTTTTCTTTGCACAATGCCTTTCAATTTGTTAGGAGAATGCCGGTATAGTGCGGAAATTCATCCATTTTTGGTAGGTAAATTATGACCACAATTTTATTAACCCTTCATATTTTGATTGCTGTCGGTCTTGTAGGCGTCGTTCTTCTCCAACGAAATGAAGGGGGTGGTCTGGGTATTGGCGGGTCATCAAGTGGTGGTTTTATGACAGCGCGGTCAACAGCCAATCTGCTTACACGCACCACGGCAGTTTTGGCAGCCTGCTTTTTTGCCACCTCTATTGGTTTAGCGATACTGGCTAGCGCAGGAAGCAAGCAAACATCCATTGTTGATGAAGTTGTCAACTCAACTTCTGAATTACCAGTTCCATCATCACCGCAAGTTCCAACTGGTCAATAATGTTCATCATGAAGGTTGTGATAATCAATACCGCCGGAAATAAGAGAGGATGGCGGTATTGACTCGTTTCGTGTTTATCACTGGCGGTGTTGTTTCATCTCTTGGCAAAGGGCTTGGTTCCGCCGCGCTTGGCGCTCTTCTCCAGGCACGTGGCTACAAAGTCAGACTGCGTAAATTAGACCCCTATCTAAATGTTGATCCAGGCACAATGTCACCTACCCAGCATGGTGAGGTTTTTGTCACTGATGATGGGGCGGAAACAGATTTGGACCTTGGTCATTATGAACGTTTCACAGGCGTTCATACACGTCAGACGGACAATGTCACAACCGGACGGATTTACTCTGATGTTCTAGCCAAAGAGCGGCGTGGTGACTATCTGGGAGCGACCATTCAGGTTATTCCACATGTAACCGATGCAATTAAAAAATTCGTATTTAATGACTTAGATGGCGAGGATTTTGTATTGTGCGAAATTGGCGGTACAGTTGGAGATATTGAATCCCTGCCGTTTCTAGAAGCTATACGACAAATCGGAAACGAAATCGGCAAACAGAAGGCCTGTTTTATCCACGTGACTTTATTACCGTATATTGCAGCAGCGGGCGAGTTAAAAACAAAGCCAACTCAGCATTCTGTCAAAGAATTGCAGTCGGTCGGTATCCAGCCTGATATATTGTTGTGTCGAACTGAACATTCTTTGCCAGCAGAACAGCGGGCAAAAATTGGCTTGTTCTGCAATGTGCGACCAGATGCGGTCATTCTTGCTGAAGATGTGCGTAATATTTACGAAGTGCCTCTAGCCTATCACGAACAAGGTCTGGATGGTCAGGTATGTGCTCATTTTGGCCTGAAAAGTAAGATGCCAGACCTAAGCTGTTGGCGAGATATTGCCCACAATTTTGCCCATCCTGAAGGCGAGGTCACAATCGCTATTGTTGGAAAATACACATCTTTACAGGACAGTTATAAATCTCTAGGTGAAGCCCTAAGTCATGGCGGCATAGCCAATAAAGTAAAAGTGAATATCAAATGGCTGGATTCGGAAGTTTTTGAACAAGAAGACGGCCAAAGCTATTTACACCATCTTGAGAATGTTTCAGGAATTCTGGTTCCAGGTGGATTTGGCAAACGAGGATCAGAAGGCAAGGTTGAGGCTATTCGTTTCGCTCGTGAGCAGAATGTTCCTTATCTGGGTATTTGTTTCGGTATGCAAATGGCTGTTCTTGAAACTGCTCGCGGTTTGGCTGGAATGCCGCAAGCCAGCTCGACTGAGTTTGGCCCTTGTGATGAACCAGTTGTTGGTCTAATGACAGAATGGTCTGCGGGTAATCAGGTGGAAACTAGGAGTGATGCAGATGATCTGGGTGGGACTATGCGTTTAGGTGTATATCCATGCCAAATTTCGAAAGGTTCGCTAGCCAGTAAACTCTATGGCTCCGAATTTGTTGAGGAGCGGCACAGGCATCGCTATGAGGTAAATATTGCCTATCAGGATAAGCTAGAAAATGCAGGGCTAAAAATGTCTGGCCTTTCCCCAGATGGTCTGTTGCCTGAAATTGTAGAGCGCCCAGACCACCCCTGGTTTGTTGCAGTTCAATTTCATCCAGAGTTAAAGTCGAAGCCGTTTGAGCCGCATCCATTGTTTGTCGGATTTGTCGCTGCTGCCAGAGAAAAGTCGCGTTTAGTCTGACAGAATTATCTATGAGGATCTTGCTTGCCCTCATGCGGAGAATGAAAAATGTTGAAGATCATACTCCCTGAGTTTGAAATAGGAGATGGGGCCCCTTTATTGCTGATTTCTGGCCCTTGCCAGATTGAAAGCCGGGACCATGCTTTGTTTCATGCAGAAGCGTTGCATAAAGCTGCTCGCTCAGCAGGGATGAACTTTGTTTATAAATCGTCTTTTGACAAAGCAAACCGAACATCTTTATCCGCCCAGCGTGGGATCGGGCTTGATGAAGGCATTCAGATATTGGCTGATGTAAAAGCAGCTTTAGGCTGTCCTGTGCTGACAGATGTTCACTTGCCTGAACAGTGTGCCGTTGCGGCCGAAGCGGTTGATATTTTGCAGATACCAGCTTTTTTATGCCGTCAGACTGATTTACTTGTGGCTGCTGCTAATACAGGAGCTGTGGTTAATGTAAAGAAAGGTCAGTTTCTAGCTCCTTGGGATATGACGCATGTTGCCGATAAGCTGGTATCGTCTGGAAATGAGCGAGTATTGCTAACAGAACGCGGCACGTCATTCGGCTATAACACCCTTGTAACTGATATGCGGAGCCTGCCTCAGATGCGAGCAACAGGCTTTCCTGTAATATTTGACGCAACCCATTCAGTTCAGCAACCCGGAGGCCTTGGTAGGGCATCAGGTGGTCAACGGGAATTTGTTTCCGTTTTGGCAAGGGCTGCTGTAGCTGTTGGCGTTGACGGGCTGTTTATGGAATCACATCAGGACCCTGACCATG
>CABYZM010000061.1 GCA_902523435.1 uncultured SAR116 cluster alpha proteobacterium | reverse complement strand
GCTATCTGCACCAGCCGTCTGAACTGGAAATCGGCTATAAGCCAGATCTTGTGGTTCTGGCTGTGAAGCCGCAGATGATGACATCTGTTCTGGCTGGCCTGTCTGGTCTAGGAGATGAGACGACCTGTTTTCTGTCTATTGCTGCGGGACTATCAACAGCCCGTCTGGCGGTCCAGTTGGGCCGGTCTGCCCGCTGGCTGCGGGTGATGCCTAATACCCCAGCTGCTATTGGTCACGGTATTTCTGCTTTATATGCCGCGCCTGATGTGCCGCAGGAGATGATCAACCTTTCTCGGCAGCTGATGGGCGCGGTTGGTGAAGTTGTTGATCTGGCAGATGAAACCTTGATGGACGCTGTTACAGCGCTGTCCGGCTCAGGGCCAGCCTATGTGTTTCTGTTAGCGGAAGTTATGGCAGCCGCAGGTGAGAAACTAGGGCTGCCTGCAGACCTATGTGTTCATCTAGCCCGCCAGACGGTAAGCGGGGCTGGGGCGCTGATAGCCGCCGAACCAGTAACAGAGGTTGGACAGCTGCGCCGCAATGTCACTTCTGAAGGAGGAACCACCGCAGCCGCTCTTGCTGTGTTGCAGGCAGATGATGGGCTGCAGCCAGTCTTTGACCGGGCTTTGCGGGCGGCCCGTGACAAAGGCAGAGAACTGGATAGTTAGGCAACATGAACCCATATCAAATAAACAGCACAGATAATGACATGGCCTGTTTGTAAAAAGATGTTTTAAAAGGATAGGGTGATGACAGATTTTGGGTATATTTCAGCTGACCAGATGGACCAGGCCCTTTTTGCAGCGCTGTGGTCTGCCCTTGACCAGCAGCCGCTTGAGGTTGTTAGCCTTGAACAGCTGGCGGGTGAAGCCGGACTGAAACTCACAGATCTGTATGTTCGTTATGCTGACAGCGATGCTGTTTTGCTGGCCGCCCTGCGAGCGCTGGATGCATCTGCGCTTCGCCAGTCCGCCGATGATTTTGCTGATGTACCTGAAGCATCTGTCCACGAAAAGCTGCTGGAAGGGCTGATCAGCCGGTTTGAACTTTATGCTCCTTTAAGGGCACAGATGGAGGCAGTTCACGGGGCTGCCCAGCGCAATCCTGTGTTAGCGGCCTGTTTGTTGGCGAGGTTGGCAGATATGACAGATCGCCTGCTGTCCTTATGCGGGGATGAGGTCACTGGCTGGCGGCGGCAGGCCCGGATTAAAGGTATTATGGCTGTGCTGCTTCGGGTACGGCCTGTTTGGCAGTCTGATGAGACAGCTGACCTGTCGCTGACCTTAAGCAGCCTGGATAAAGAACTGCGGCGGGCAGCGGAATGGGCGATATCTTTTCGTGTTCTTGACGCTGCTGATCTTGATGATGCCGTCGCACCGCAGACCTCAAAACAAGAACCAGTTTAAAAGCAAAAACAGAGAACCACCTGATGTTAAGCAGGGTAGGTGACATTTTGGACAGGAAGAAAAGGCAAGAGTTATGACACTAGCTAAACCACAGGTCAGCTTTGATCACTTCCTTGATGTGGATATCCGCGTTGGCACAATCATAACCGTAGAGGACTTTCCGGAGGCCCGCAAGCCTGCCTGGAAGCTGACCATTGATTTTGGGCCAGAAATTGGGGTAAAAAAAAGCTCAGCTCAGATAACAGATCTTTATGATGCTGTCAGTCTAAAGGGGCGTCAGGTGATGGCTGTGGTTAATTTTCCGCCGCGCCAGATCGGCCCCTTCATTTCAGAAGTATTGACCCTCGGCCTTTCAGATTCAGATGGTGCTATTGTGCTGCTGACTCCAGAACGCCCTGTGCCCGATGGCGCACCGATGCATTGACTGAAACGAACTTTATTGAAATTTTTATACAGGTAGCAGGATGGTTACGCGCAGACCGCCCAGCGGAGAGTCTTTTAGTGTTAGCTCGCCACCATGGCTAAGGATGATATCATGTGCGATCGCTAGGCCAAGGCCAGTGCCGCCTGTCTCTTTATTTCGCGAGCCTTCCAACCGCACAAAGGGTCTTAGTGCATCTGCACGCTGGTCAGGTGGAATGCCTGGTCCGTTGTCATCGATAAAGATGTATAGATTATCGTCACGAACCTTAAGTCTGATTTCAGCAAAACTAGCATAACGAAGTGCATTGCCGATTATATTATCTAGGGCGCGTCGCATGGCTTGTAAACGTACTTCCATCATGGGAACGTGCATTTCTGGCTTTTGCCAAGCCAACTGCCCAATTTTCAACTTTTCATATTGGTTGATCATTTGCTCAAGTATTTGGTCCAGCTTCACCCTTACAGATTTTTCTCTACCCTCGCCTTTGGCAAAGGCAAGATAGCCATCAATCATTTGTTCTAGCTCAGAAATATCCTTATCGAGCGCGGCTGTCTCCGCTGATTGAGGCATAAGCGCTGTTTGCAGGCGCATACGTGTCAATGGTGTGCGCAGGTCATGGCTGACTCCGGCTAGCATGGCTGTGCGCTCACTCATCTGTCGAGTAATTCTGTGTCGCATCGCTTGAAAGGCACGTCCAGCTAACCTCACTTCCCTTGCACCGCTTAACTGCCAATCTTCTGTCTCACGGCCCAACCCTAGTTGACGGGCGGCATTAGCCAACTGCCTAATCGGTCTGATTTGGGCCTGCATAAAGACCAACGCGATACAGAACAAAATTATCGAGGAGCCCATCGTCCAGCCAAGAAATGCCCAAGTTGTCGACGATAGAATCCGCTTCCTGCCCGCTAAGATGCGAAGCACCCCGTTGGCCAGTTGAACATCAATGGCAATCAAATCTGCTGCACTGTCCAAGTCAGCCAGCCATGGAAAATTTAGCCTTCTGTTGAGATTTTCAGCAAGCATTTTTGCAGCATAGCCAGTTTGTTTGACCTGTGGACCTATTGGATCGAGGATCGCCCCGTTGCTGAAAATCACGGCAAATCCAAAATCTCTCTGCGCAATAGTGCGCACTAGCTCAAGTCGCTTATCATCGGGCTGCCGGCCGGTCTGACGCACGACATGGTCGATTTCTCCAGCCAAACTGCCAGCCATCTGTCGTGTAACTGAATCCCAATGCCGTTCATAAAAGATAAAGACGGTAACAATTTGAACCAGGATCATTGGTACCAAAATAATGCCCAACATACGCCCAAAAAGGGTCTTTGGCATAAAGGAGCGGAATTGCATGACCTGTCCTTTTATCAAAAATATCAACGTTTTTTAAATATTCGCACTTCAGTTCGTTCGCAACATCCAGCCTTTCCCACGCACTGTCTGCAAGAATACAGGAAAACGGGAATCACGTTCAAGTTTTGTGCGTAGGCGGGCGACGGCCACATCAATCGACCGGCCATTCATCCGACCCTTCAGGCTGTCTGAGATATTCTGACGGGACAGCACCTCATTTGGGGCGGCTGTAAAACAATGCAGTAAATCCTGTTCTGCAGTGGTGATGTGAACCCGAAGCCCGTCTTCCATTAGAATCTGCCTATCTGTATCATAGCTGAACATGCCAAAGTGCACCAGGCTCGGCCTTTCTGTCAGCTTCTGACGTGCTAAAATCCTCTTGATGCGCAGGATCAACTCACGAGGTTCAAATGGCTTGGCAACATAATCATCAGCCCCTGTTTCCAGTCCAGCAATCCTGTCTTCTGTTTCATTTATAGCGGTAAGGAATAGCGCTGGCACAGAAGATCGCTTGCGCAGGTCTGCCAAGAATTCTGTGCCAGTCTCTTCTGGCATCATCACATCAATAACCAGCAGGTCAAACATGGTGCCAACTAGAAAAGCACGGGCTTCTTCGGCACTGCCCGCTGCAGTGACTAGAAACCCACTTTCAGATAGAAACCGCTGCAATAGATCTCGCAGTCGTTCATCATCGTCAATAACCAGAATATGTGCTGCTGACATATCTGCTTTTCCTGTCGTCAGTCGATATGATCTGGATATTGCTGGCGCAAAGCGGCGCGTATCTCATCATCCAGAAGGCTGCTTAGTACTTTCACAAAGCCGTCCACGGCAGCTCCGCCTCTCGCAGAGTAGGCAGCAGCAAATCGGCGACACTGCAGGTCGGTCAGTTTTGCCTCTAACGCCTCACCTTTTTTTGTCAGGGACAATAGGCGCTGACGTTTATCTCGCGTCCCTTGTGTCTGTCGAATGTAGCCAGTGTTGATCAGGTGGCTTAACACGC
>CABYZM010000060.1 GCA_902523435.1 uncultured SAR116 cluster alpha proteobacterium | reverse complement strand
TTGCCATGTCTCGCTCCAAGGACGATAGCACCGGCCAAGGCCGCGTATCCACCTACGGAGTGCACAACCGATGATCCTGCAAAATCAAGAAATCCGAGTGCATCTAAAAATCCTCCACCCCATTTCCAGCTTGCTTGGAAAGGATAGATCAAAGCAGTCAAAATGAGTGTGAAGACTAAAAAAGGCCACAATTTGATACGCTCAGCAACAGTTCCAGACACAATTGATGCAGTTGCGGCACAGAACATTAATTGAAAGAAGTAGTCTGACGCTGTTGAAGCATATGAAATGTCATCTGCCCCGTCAGCTGTCACCCCAACTGCCTCCATCACAGCTGTAGCTGGAAACAAGTTCGACAGAACACCATCAACTGCCCAATCACCTAGTGGGTACATTAGATTATAACCAACAAGATAATATCCCATTGCTGCAATTGAGAATAAAGCGATATTTTTGGTTAACTGTGTAGTTGTGTTCTTGGCTCTAACCAAACCAGCCTCTAGCATGCAAAAGCCGCACGCCATAAACATAACCAGAAATCCACCAATCAAAAACAAAAGTGAATTTAAAACGAAAACTCCATGTTCAGGCACGGTCTGCGCCATCGCTGGTGTGCTGAGAATAGAAAGCCCGGCAACCAAGGGAGTGAAAATTTTGATTAAACGCATCATTGTAATGCTCCTTGAATATACTTGATTAAATCAGAGCGCCTCTGCGCCTGTTTCAGCTGTCCGTATCCGCATTGCGTCTTCGAGTGACAGCACGAATATTTTTCCATCACCAATTTTGCCGGTACCAGCGGCGGTCTTGATCGCAGCCACAACGTCCTCAGACGCCTTTTTCTCTACTGCAACTTCGATTTTGATTTTTGGTATGTAATTCACGGCATATTCGGCTCCGCGATACACTTCGCTTTTACCTTTTTGGCGCCCATATCCCTGAACTTCACTAACGGTCATTCCAGAAATGCCTATCACGCCCAAAGCCTCATGGACGGCATCGAGCTTTCCTGGCTGAATGATTGCAATGATATATTTCATAGCGTCCTCTATTTTGTGTTGTTACACGGTTCTCATCAAATGCACCGAGAAATTCAAATCTCATCTTTTGTGCAACTGTTGAGAGTTTATTGCCATTTTGTTATCAGACCATTGTGAAAAAATATTGTGCTGCATTTTATTCATCGTGATGCATTTTTTGCACCATCCTCTATTGACCTTTCAGCACAAGGCGTTATGAACAACGCAGGGAAGGCTGTTCTTGTCTACTGAAAGCAAAGGACTTGACGAACAGGAGCAACAGATATGCGCCATTTGACTCATCTGCGCTACATTGATGTTGTGGCCAGAGAAAAATCGATACGCAAAGCATCAGAGAAACTAAATATTACCTCTACCGCACTAAACCGACGAATTTTGGCACTCGAAGAAGAGGTGGGTACACCCTTGTTTGAGCGACTTCCTTCTGGCGTCAGGCTGAATACAGCTGGAGAGTTGTTTATTCAACATATACGCAGCCAAATGACCGACTTGTCCCGTGTTCTCTCACAAATCTCAGATCTCTCTGGTGTGCGCCGTGGTCACGTTATCGTTGGTGGAGGGCCTGAGATTTTATCATCCTTCCTGCCAGGGCAGATCGCGAAGTACCGCCAAGATTTTCAAGCGGTGCAATTCGATGTGTTGCGTCAGACTCCAGAACAAAGCCTGACCGCACTAATGAATTTTGAAACAGATATGTCCTTTATCTTTGACTCCGTGCTGCCTTCCGATCTCGATATTGTAGCTTCGGTATCACAACCCCTTTTTGCACTGGTCCATAAGGATCATCCTTTAGCCGAATATAAGATCCTAAAACTTCAGGATTGCTTAGCCTGGCCGATCATCTCACCTTTATCTGAAGGTGGCTTGAAAACAATGCTGGAGGTTGGAAGGTTGCGCACAGCCGCGAACCTGCAGACTGTGATAAAGACTGATGAACCAAATTTTATTTCAGATTATATTCGCAATGAAAATGCTATTGGCTTTGCAATTCCACTTAGCTTTGAGGAAAATACCCAAATTGTGAAGGGACTTAAATCAATTGCCATTGATGAAGGAGATGTTCCTCCAGGCATTGTGCATCTTGTGCAACGCAAAGGACGTGTTTTATCTGTAGCCGCAGCAAAATTCATTGATCAGATAGTACAGGCTCTGAACAAACGGTTCCCAGAAGCTACTCGCTGAACAACAAAAAAGAGATGCGCAAAGGCATCTCTTCTTCCGTGTTTTACACGTTTCGTGTTGTTAACTGGCCGGCCCGCCCAGAGGCAGTCTCGTCCGCTTGACCTCAGCAACAAGAAGGCCGCAAACCGTTCGCAAGGGTTATAGGGATTGCCCCAAATTTCTTACAATTCTGTTTTTCTGATCCGTCCGCCCTGAAATAACACTAGACATCTGATCACCTCCTTTTTGCTGTTAACACAATTACCCAATTACGATATTTGTTCAAACCAATCGGGGTTGTCAATCTTTGTCTTAAGCCAGTCTGCCATCCTGCGAAAAACTGTCAAAAAGATCTTCTATTGCTCAGCGTGATGACTTTCGTCTAACCGGCTTAAAGCCACCCTGCTTTGGCTTATGGAGTTTTCCACCCTTGTTGCGACTAGACAGAGACTGACCTGCTTTTGACTGTTTCTCTGCCCCATGCTGTCTTTCTGATTTATCTGATATAGGCAATTTTCGCCGTTTCTTTTTATCTTTAAAAGCCACGTCTGCCTGTCCTGACTGGTCTGACTTATCCTTTCGAATAGGTTTTTTCTTACTGAATAATTTCTCTTCACTGAGAGGTTTAAGCCTTTTTGAGCCGGAACGCTCTAGTCTTTCAGTTCTTTCATCAGGCCTCCAGCTGGATGATCTGCGTTGGCGTTTTTGACCAAAAGAAGGTTTGTTTTGCCTCCGCTTTGCTTTGTCTCTGCCTTCTGGAATGATTGGGCTGTCAATCTGTGTAACCTTTATGTCATCTGTTAGTTGGCCATCTTTTAACCGACCCAAAAAACTGCTTAAAGCCTGTTCAGCAATCGCAACATGACTTTCAGAATGATGAAGATAAATATCGCCAACATCTGAACTTTTCACACCACCGCGTCCAGACAGAAGAGAGAGCAGTCCACGTACATGGATATCCTGACCTTTACCAGCAGACAGGCTAAACCAGCGATAAGTTTTCATTTCACCTGCCATGTTCATATCACCTGCTTCACCCAATTCTTCTGGCGCCGTCAAATCACGACGATGCTGGCGAATGAGGGCTAGAGCAAGCTGTTCAGCGCTGAATGAAGCAGTCAACTGGTTCTGCAGTTCCGTCTCTTTCTCGTCAGGTTGTGCTGTCAGATCCGCATTCTGCAAAATGCGTTCATCGTCACGTGCACGGATATTATCTGCATCTGGGGCCTTAACCCAATCTGCTGTTATCCCTGCCAGCTGCAAAAGCTTCTGTGTCTTTCGATAAATGTTATCTGGCACAACGATAATAGCTGTGCCTTTGCGGCCAGCCCGACCCGTTCGTCCGGAGCGATGGAGTAATACATCTGGTGTACGTGGGAGTTCAGCATGAATAACTAGTTCCAAATTCGGTAGGTCAATCCCCCTAGCAGCAACATCAGTAGCTACACAGACACGCGCCCGCCCGTCCCGCATAGCCTGCATTGCCTGGTTTCGGGCTGCCTGATTTAACTCTCCAGACAAAGCAACTACAGACAATCCGCGATTAGCAAGCCGTGTGGCAAGATAAGACACTGACGCCCGTGTAGCGCAGAAAATAACGGCCTTTTTATCGTCATGAAAGCGCAGCAGATTAATAATCGCATTCTGGCGATCTGCTGGTCGCACTGAACAAGCCTGATAGGCAATATCCTGATGTTGTTCCTCTTCAGAGGCTGTCTCCACACGCACTGCATCCCTCTGATATCTGCGTGCCAGCGCGGCAATTGTTCGCGGCACAGTAGCAGAAAACATCAATGTGCGCCTTTGTTCTGGTGCTGCTTTCAGTAAGGTTTCCAAATCTTCGCGAAACCCCATATCCAGCATTTCATCAGCTTCATCCAGAACAACAACACGCAAATTATCCGGATCGAAGTTATTTCTGTTCAGGTGATCGACAAGCCGCCCTGGTGTCCCTATCAAAATATCAACACGGCCTGACAACGCTCGGCGTTCAGTACGGATATCCATACCGCCAACAGCAGATGCTAAAACAAGCTCTGTTTCAGCATACAGCCAATCCAATTCTTTTTTCACCTGTAGGGCAAGCTCACGGGTA
>CABYZM010000059.1 GCA_902523435.1 uncultured SAR116 cluster alpha proteobacterium | reverse complement strand
TCATAAAGGGAGAACCAGACATGAAAATTTTCACTACAGCAGTGGTTGCTGGCGTTGTGGCGTTGTCAGTGATGTTCACAGGTCCACAACTGATGACGACATCGACAGCAGCAGCAACTGATTTTAAACCGGCTGTCATTTATGACATGGGTGGTAAGTTTGACAAATCCTTTAATGAGGGCGTGTGGAACGGGGTAGAAAAATTCACCAAGGAAACAGGTGTTGAGGTGATGGAATTTGAAGTCACCAACGAAACCCAGCGGGAACAGGCAATGCGACGTATGGCCGAGCGTGGGGCAACCATTGTCCTAGGCGTGGGCTTTGCTCAAGCTGATGCAATCGCAAAGGTTGCAGCTGATTATCCGGATAAGCAGTTCTCTATCATTGATGTGGGGTGGCTGGATGCTCCGAATCTTCGCCAATATGTGTTCAAAGAACATGAAGGCAGCTATCTAGTTGGCGTTGCTGCAGCTTTGGCTAGTAAGACTGATAAAGTAGGGTTTGTTGGTGGTATGGATATTCCGCTTATCCGAAAATTCGCCTGTGGTTATGTTGGCGGTGTAAAATCTGTGAACGGATCTGCAGCAGTGTATCAGAATATGACCGGGACCACGCCATCAGCATGGAATGACCCTGCTAAGGGTGCCGAGCTTACAAGAAGCCAAATTGATCGGGGCGCCGATGTTGTTTATCATGCTGCTGGTGGAACTGGCGTCGGCGTTATTCAGGCTGCTGCTGATGCTGGAAAGTTGGCAATAGGTGTTGATTCAAACCAGAATGGCATGGCCCCAGGCTCAGTTTTGACCTCCATGCTCAAGCGAGTGGATGTGGCAGCTTACGAGACCTTTAAAGACGCAATGAGCGGTTCTTTTTCTTCAGGCGTCAAAGTTCTTGGTGTCGCTGAAGGTGGTGTCGATTGGGCACTTGACGAAAATAACGCGTCCTTGGTCACAGCCAGCATTAAATCAGCCGTTGAAAAAGCTCGGAGCGATATTCTGTCAGGTAAAGTTGTTGTTCATGATTTTATGAGCGATTCAAACTGTCCATACTAAATCAGGCTGATTTGACCAGTCGGAAGTCATAGGATGGCTGACAAAACAATTTCAAAAGCAAGAGGCGATGATTCATCGCCTCTTGCTATTTCTTTGGAGAATATAAATAAAACATTTGGTTCTGTGCAGGCAAATAAGGATGTTTGCCTGTCTGTTGTGCCGGGAACCATTCACGGCATTGTAGGCGAGAATGGCGCAGGTAAATCAACGCTTGTGTCTATCTTGTATGGGTTCTACAGCGCTGATTCTGGCACTGTAGCCATATCTGGTGAGCCAGTCAGGCTGCGCAGTTCCGCTGATGCGATCGCAGCAGGGATCGGGATGGTGCATCAGCATTTCATGCTGGTGCCGAATTTCACTGTATTAGAGAATATTATTCTGGGGCATGAGGGTGGTTCTGATCTGAAAGCTGGTGCGCGGCAGGCAGAAGCTTCTTTGAAGGGCATAACGGAGCGTTATGGGTTAAGCGTAGACCTTCAGGCAGTTGTGCAGGACTTGCCTGTCGGCCTACAGCAACGCGTTGAAATTCTGAAAGCCTTGTATCGTGGGGCACGGATATTAATTCTTGATGAGCCAACAGGTGTGCTGACACCTCAGGAAACAGAGCAGCTTTTTGATATTTTGCGTACCCTTAAAGCGCAAGGGGTAACGATTTTGCTGATCACGCATAAGCTGAAGGAAATCATGGCAGTGACGGATTTTGTGTCTGTCATGCGGTCTGGTGAGATGGTGGATCATCTGCAGACAGCAAAGACAAATCCCCAGCAACTTGCGCAAATGATGGTTGGCCGGCCAGTATTGCTGGATGTGGGGTATCAAGCAGCGCAGGCTGGGCAGGCTATGTTAAATGCAGAGCATTTGACGGTAACTGAAACATCTGGCGTCACCAGCCTGTCTGATATCAGTTTTTCAGTCCATCGGGGTGAAATACTCGGCATTGCTGGAGTTTCTGGGAATGGACAGTCCGAATTGCTTGAGGTGCTGGCAGGGATTCGGAAGATAACGTCTGGAACGGTTCAGATTGGTGACAGAAAAATTACTGCGGAACAGCCCGCATCTCCTTCAGAAGTCAAACGTCTTGGATTGGCCCATGTGCCTGAAGATAGACATGCTATGGGCTTGATTCTGCCTTTTACAGCAGCTGAGTCGGCTGTTCTGGGATATGAATATGCCGATTTGATGGGAGGACGTTCACCTATTTTGTCGCCAGCTGTAATGGCGGCACATTGTAAGACCCTGATGTCTTCTTATGATGTTAGGCCTGCAGAACCCGGCCTAAAGAGCAATCTGTTTTCGGGAGGCAATCAGCAAAAGATTGTACTGGCCCGCGAGCTGTCTTCTCAGCCAGATATTCTGCTTGTTGGCCAGCCGACCAGAGGTGTTGATATCGGCGCAATTGAGTTTATTCATAAACAGTTATTAGCGATGCGTGATAAGGGTTGTGCTGTGATTTTGGTCTCTGTTGAGCTGGATGAAATCATGAGCCTGTCAGATCGGGTCATGGTGATGAATGAAGGGAAGAGCATGGGTATTGTCCGCAAGGCAGATACAGATATTCAGGAAATTGGTCTGATGATGGCCGGTGTAACCGCTGCCCCGCCTCGTCGACAGAAAGTCAGATAGTTTATGAACGCTTCATCGCTTCCCCGCTGGATTGATATTGGTTTGCTGCCCGTGCTGAACCTCATGGCGGCCCTGACTGTAGCAGGTGTTATCATTGCCATCATCGGCGAGAACCCATTTGTGGCGATGGGGGTCATGATCAAGGGCGCCTTTGTATATGACGGCGCGCTGGGCTACACGCTGTTTTACACCACCAATTTTATCTTTACAGGCCTTGCTGTGGCTGTCGCATTTCATGCAATGCTGTTTAATATCGGCGGTGAGGGGCAGGCTATGATTGGCGGGCTAGGTGTGGGTCTTGTTGTGTTGTTCCTGGATTCAGTATTGCCGCCACTGCTGGTCGTGACGCTGGCTGTTCCCGCTGCGGCAGCCTTTGGGGCTGTCTGGGGATTTATCCCAGGCTGGCTTCAGGCTAGACGCGGCAGTCATATCGTGATCACGACGATTATGTTTAACTTCATTGCCTCATCTATCATGGTCTGGCTTCTGGCAGGCATGTTGATGGCCCCTGGCCAGATGTCACCGGAAACAAGAAGCTTTGCAGACGGCATTAATCTGCCCCTGGTTTATGAAGTGCTGCAGATGGCTGGATTTTCAGTATCGCGCTCACCTCTAAATCTGTCTTTTGTGATCGCGATACTGGCCTGTTTTGGGGTCTGGCATCTGATCTGGCGGACTAAGCTGGGCTATATTATCAGGGCAACAGGCCACAGCGAGCGGGCAACCATATATGCAGGCCATGATCCGGCAAAGATTATCATGATCGCGATGGCTATCTCTGGCGCGCTTGCTGGCATGATGTCGCTGAACGAAATTCTGGGCGTGCAGCAACGTGTAATTTTGAATTTCACATCAGGATATGGCTTTACGGGCATTGCGGTGGCGTTGATGGGCCGTAATCATCCCATTGGGATTGTGCTGGCCAGCCTGCTGTTTGGGGCTTTATATCAGGGCGGGGCAGAACTTGATTTTGAATTCCAGACCATAACGCGTGAAATGGTCCTAATGATCCAGGGTCTCATCATTCTGTTTTCAGGGGCGCTTGCTTATCTGTTCATGCCTGCCGTTATCAGGGTCTACAGCAGTCTGCGCAAACCAACAGGGAGCGGGTAATGGCTGACCTCTGGCTACAATTTGTGTTGACTATCGATGCAACTCTGCGGGTTGCCACACCGCTTATTTTGTGTGCGATGGCCGGCCTGTTTTCAGAACGCTCAGGTATCATAGATATTTCTCTTGAAGGCAAGATGCTGATGTCGGCTTTTGCGGCCGCCAGTATGGCTGCTCTGACGGGCTCGCCTCTGCTTGGTCTAGCTGGAGGCATTCTTGTCTCTGTTGTGCTGAGTCTAATTCATGGCTTTGCTTGTATCACTCATAAGGGCAACCAGGTTATTTCCGGGCTGGCCATTAATATTCTGGCATCAGGTCTCACAGTGACATTGGGCATAGCCTTATTTGCGCAGGGTGGGCAGACACCGTTTCTGAATAAATCTGAGCGCTTCACAGATATTGTACTGCCTTTTGCCGAACAAGCTGAGCATGTTCCCGTGCTGGGAACGATTTATAAGGAGATCATTTCTGGTCATAATCTTCTGGTTTGGGTCGCTTTGTTCTCCGTGATTGTCACAGGTTATGTGGTGTTCAGAACCACATTTGGCCTGCGTCTACGGGCGGTTGGTGAAAAACCGGAAGCTGTTGATAGTGCAGGGGTCAGCGTATCTGGACTGCGGTTTCAGGCTGTGATTATTGCAGGTGTTTTATGCGGGATTGCTGGC
>CABYZM010000058.1 GCA_902523435.1 uncultured SAR116 cluster alpha proteobacterium | reverse complement strand
AAATTTACTTTTGGTGAAACAGATTGTTTTAGCAATTTAAATTGAAGTCCTGCACTTTTTGCGGCTAAATCGGAAATTATAACAGAAGGATGCGACTTACCAGCCTTCATTTCGGCATCAGCTGAATTCTCAGGCAAGCCTTGAGGTAGTGAAAAACTGAGTGGTTTTACAGCATCAAAGCCAGTTAACGATTCATAGGCTTCGGCTGCAGATTGCAATCCTGACTTAGCAAGAATTTTATCCGATTGAGCACGTGCAAGCCTTGCCTCTGCCTCAGCTAATCGGGTTGGGGTTGAGGTACCAGCTGCCAACCTGATTTTTTCAGCTTCAGTATGGGCAAAAAGTCGACGTTCATTTGCATCTCTAATGTCGAATGCCTTTTGAGCTGACAATACATCCAGATGCGCTGAAATCACTTCGAATAAGACATTCTGTTCTGCAAGTAGATATTCATTCCGCGCCTTTTCAAGGTCAAACTCTGCAACTTGAAATTTCGTTTTGGACTCACCCGAATCATAAATACGCTTGCTTAAGGAAAGAGTAGCAGTAAGTCCTGTGCTGCTTACAAATCCTCCGGAAGATGATTTAGTGTCTGACTGAGCATTTGAACCGCTAAGAGCAAAATTTCCATTTAATTCATTAGCTGCTTTAGCCGCAGCAACTGCCTGTCTGGCGACAACAAAAGCTTGTTGGGACGCAGCAATAGAATTTGACACTTTTAGCCCTGCGGCCAAGCTTTCCTCTATGGTTGCGGATTTAAGCGCATCAGCATAAGACGGTTGAACAATGAACAAAATGCCATATAGGCCAAAAAAAAGGCAATTTATGCGTCTCATTGTGAACATCATTTGAATTCTTCCCTAAGATGACCAAAACGGACTAAATTGACCATTATTTAAAACGATATCAGATTGAATCCAAAATGCACAGCGTCAGAATGCAAATTTGGACTTTAATTTGAACTCGTCCAATACAGGCACCTGCGCCGTGAACAAACCCTTTGGGGTTATATGACCATTTCGTTTATGCCATAGAGTGGCTTCTCCAACATCTAGGCCTCCTGGGCGCAAAACGCATACCAAATTCCCTCCATCTGACAGCTGATCAAACAGAGCCTGAGGCACATATTCAACACCGCCTTCAATAATTATGCCCTGGTAAGGGGCTTCAGATGGATAACCATCCTGCAACCGAGACTTAACGACAGCAACATTTCCAATATCAAGGCCAGCAACGATTTGCTGCGCCTTTTCAACCATTTGGATTCGCGTCTCAATCGCAATCACTGATGCAGCAAGGGAGGACAGAATGGCTGCCCCATATCCATTACCAGCGCCAATACACATAACATTATCAGAGGGGGTAAGTTTCAATGCCTGTACCATCCTGGCCATGACCATGGCTTCGATGATGAAACGTCCACCTGACAAGTGCAGATCCTCATCAATATAAGCCATTTCCTGCATCTGCCGGTTCACAAACAGCTCCCGTGGGACTGTTGAAAATGCCTCAATAACCTGATCATCAATGACCTTATTCGGTCTGATTTGGCTATCCACCATCGCCTTTCTTAATGTTACGAACCGCATGTCATTCATGCGCAAGACCTCATCTCACATAAGTTATCTGTCTAGTTGTCTTCATTGATCAGTACGACTGAATTTATATAGATTCTTAAGTAAATTTTCAACGAACAATATTGACGGCTTAGATAAGTTCAATTAGAGACCTAAGTCATAGAATGCATAATGGCCCGGTGGCAGAGTGGTTATGCAGCGGTTTGCAAAACCGTGGACATCGGTTCAATTCCGGTCCGGGCCTCCAGAGCTAATATTTCATGTCTAACTCTCTCTCCGGTCACCAAATAGCACGCCAAGGCGCAATTGACGCCCTAGCGCTGCCTGCACTTGCCCTTGGAAGCACAATGTTGGGCTTTGGAGCGATAGCTCGTGAAGCAGGCTTTGATTTCTGGATGACGACATTTACCACCCTCTCTGTCTGGGGCATGCCCGGTCAGATTGCTTTTGTTGGCCTATATGCCACTGGTTCATCCATGTTTTTGATGGTTGTGGCCGTAGCGCTGGCAAATATGCGAATGATGCTGATGGTAATTTCAGGGTCAGATATGCTTAAGCTGAAAAAACATAATCTGACCTTTTTTCAACGTGTATTCATTATGCATTTTATGGCAATAACCAACTGGGCACAGTTAAGCTACAAGCAATCCACATATCAGCCAAAACAGCTTCTAACTTATTATAAAGGTTTTAGCGCAGTTGTATTTGTCTGTGGCATGGCAGGCACAATGACCGGCTATTTTCTGGATGATTTGCTACCTCCTCACATCCTCAGATTAGTGATTTACATCACGCCTCTCTATATCCTGCTTCTGCTGGCTAATGCGCAGCAAAAAATCAACCGGCTAGCAGGGCTCTTTGGTGCAGCTTTATCACCGTTTATTTATATACTTGCCGGTGATTGGTCTATTTTAATAGCCGGTCTTATCGGCGGTACAGCAGCCCTGTTTGTCCAACGTGCCCAAAAAACCTTGCAGAAAGACAATCAGTAGGGTGCATCATGATCTATTCTGTTTCTGAAACCTGGTTCATCATTGCTCTTGCTGCGCTTGCAACAGGCGGATGGCGCTTGGCAGGTTTGCTTCTAGCTGATTTGATCAGCCCTGAAAGTTGGGTAATGCAATTGGTGAATGCCATAGCACATGCCATGGTTGCTGCTGTCTTAATCCTGATCATGGTCTATCCGACAGGAGCACTTGCAACAACAACACTTGAAAGTAGGCTGATATGTCTGGCTTTAGGGCTGGGCTGTATGCTTATTACCCAAAATTTGTGGCTTTCCCTTATTATCAGCCTCAGCTCATTTGCTGTGTTTGTCTCATTGATATAGGAAGCTGTTTTGAAATTTATCTGTTTGTAACAAGCAGTTCTGATATCGCTGACCGTTTATGACCTTGGGAATTGATCGCCCGTTTGGCTTTCACTTCTATCTGCCTGAACCCTTGATAAAGCTCCCTGACAACAGGCAAAAAGGCATTTGAGGCCACAAAGACCACCCCACGCTTATCCAGTTCAGTCACCAGTGCAGCCAAACTTTTCTGGTCAGTCATGGTGAAACCATTTGTCATATAGCTAGTAAAGTATGAAGTATCATTCAAAGGAACATAAGGCGGGTCAAGATAGACAAAATCCCCCCTTCCCGCATTACTCAAACAATCCTGAAAAGACTGATTTGAAATCTGCGTGTCAATCAGAGCCTTGGCAGATGCCCGCAGAATATCCTCATTAACAATAGATGGATTTTTATAACGGCCAAACGGCACGTTATTCAGCCCTTTTGAATTCACACGGTACATTCCGTTAAACCCAGTTCGATTGAGATATATAAACCGGCTGGCCCTTTCAAGCGGGCTTAGCACTGACAAACCACCCTTCTGCCGGTCGAGATTGCGGATCTCAAGATAATAGTTTTTGTCATGTTTGTGTGTTTTTAGCAGGCTGATTAGGTCATCGGTCTGTGTTTTGACCATCTGATAACAATTGACAAGTTCAGGGTTGATGTCATTAATCACACTAGGTATTTGCTGTGCAGTTATCTGGTCAGATAAATGAAAAAAAACAGCACCGCCGCCCACAAAAGGCTCAATATAACGTGAGAACTCGTTAGGAACCAAAGGTACAATTTCAGCTAAAAGCTGGCGTTTGCCGCCAACCCATTTCAAAAAGGGTTTTGCTGTCATAAGACACTGATAACCGTTCAATTCTCACCACGCAATAGCACTCTGCAAACAGAACCTGTGATGCGCTGTCACTGAAAGGCTTGTTATAAGGCAATGACAACTCTGCTCTCCATATCGGCATTGCTGATAACAGTCATGTTAATGCAGATGGGCACAGGTGCTTTGGGCCCGTTGGACACGCTTTCTGCGATTGAACTGGGCTTTTCCAAAATCCAGATCGGGATAATCGGGGCTGCACATTTCACAGGCTTTATCATTGGCTGTTTCGGCGCGCCTGCTCTGGTCAGGCGGGTTGGCCATGCACGGGCCTATATTGTCACCGTAGCCTTGTCGATTACTGCAGTACTTCTTCATCCTATTTTTCCAACATTTTGGGCATGGTGTCTGTTCAGAGTATTTACCGGACTTGCCATCGCAACATCTTTTACGGCTGTCGAAAGCTGGCTAAATGCTAAGCTGACACGCCGGAACAGAGGCCGGTTTTTTTCCATCTATCGGCTAATGGATATGATGGGCGCTCTGATTGCCCAGTCCTTGATAGCAATCCTCATTCCCGTAGAGCATCTGTCCTATATAATATTGGGTATTATTTTATGTATTTCATTGCTTCCTTTAGGCCTAACCAAATCTGTTCAGCCAGAACTGCCGGAATCAGGAGACCTAGACCCTTTGTTTGCGCTCCGGGTATCACCGCTTGCGGTTCTTGGGGTTTTGATTGTCGGGGCAACAGGTTCTGTTGTCCGAATGATAGGGCCCCTCTTTGCGTATGAAGCAAATCTTAGGCCTGGCGAAATTGGCCTATTTCTCAGCCTATTTATTATCGGCGGGGCAATTATACAGTTGCCAGTCGGGTATCTGTCCGAACGGTTCAGTCCGCGTCAGCTTCTGGGATTGTTCAGCGG
>CABYZM010000057.1 GCA_902523435.1 uncultured SAR116 cluster alpha proteobacterium | reverse complement strand
CAACAAAATGAAAAAGGGGTAATAGCAGCGCTGAATTTTCCTCATGTGACTCATGCAGATGGAAAAGATCCAGTGGTATTTAGAGATGGTGATACCTATTGGAAATTTCTAAAAATCCAAATAGAAAAAATGAAAGAACAAGGCTGGTCTTATTCAAAAATTGAAAATTTAGAAAAAATATTTGAAACAGAAAATACCTCGTACTCCACTATAGAGTTCACTAGATATACACGAGAGGGTTTAAAAATTTCTAGCGCAAGAGGCGTTTGGATTGCAACATTCAGACAAAATAAATGGGGCATGCAGATGCGCTCAGCATACCCGACATCTGGCTCTGTCAGTTTTCTTGGTGGCCAAAGCAAATGATGTAAAAATTACCTCTTGTGATTTCGTTATGTCAACCAGACACTAACGAGTCACACGCTTATCTGACTCTCTTGAGTATAATAAGGATGTTAAAGTTTAGAAAATCGTGGCAACAGACCAAAGTGTGTCGACCGTCGACTGTTTTTGTCGGTGTAGGGGGCTCGAGTCCGCTACCCTTTCTTTCAACATAATCAAACAAACGCTGCTGTCCCGTTACAGATACATATCAGATAAGTTATTCCTAAATTGGTTTATTTGTTGACCAATCGAATGTTCCATTGTCCCTTTCCTGAACCGCCTGCTTCCAGCCCACTTCCTCAACGCGCTTTTTGAAATTATGGCCTTCTGGCGTGTGTCGCGAAATGCCGTCTGCGACCTCGTTCGCAGGGATATGATTACGCGGTGTTTGTTGAAACGCTTATGAAGGTCTGCCGGAACACGACGAGAATAGGCATAGATGCCATTACGTCTGATTAAATAGGAGCTATTTTGGATCACAGTTTGGTACACACTTCCTGATGTCAAGCATTAAAATGCTTGAAAATCAGTTACTTATACCTTGAAACTTGGAAGTTTTGGAGCGGGTGAAGTGTGATTGATACTGTACCCATGCACCAAGCTGCATCTCTATGTAAGCCTTATCAATAGGTTATGTTTCCCGCCTTCACTGTCAATAGGCACGAAACGTACATCAGTTTGTACATCAGTAAATGCTTACCGTTATCAGTACAGGGTAAGTGTATCACTGAGAGTGCTATTCCCAATAATCTATGGATAAGCATTTAGGTGTATTTATAACCCTAATGAATAGTCACTTACATGTATCACTTAACTATACATTGCGAGTGATTACACATCATGTGCCCCACCCCATACATGGGCCACTGGGGGTGTGTGGGTGTTATGTTGTTAGGGTGTGCAACGGATGGGAGGTTAAATTCTAAAGCTACTAAAGTTAGCCACAGGTTCAGCGCAGTCGCGAGTTTCACCATGATTTAGTGATAAATGGATGAAGATATTAATCTTCTAGGTGAAGAGTTGGAATAGGGACAGAGTAATTAAGTATAAGGAAACAGGTAAATAGTGTTTTCAAAAATGTTATATTATAATATAACATTTTCTCACGCGTAGTTTTAAATTCCCTACTCTGTGCTAAAAATTGGAGATTTTGATGAAAATTGCATACGTATTTAAGACAGGGATGGCAAGTACCTTTCAATTAGGTAGCATGATTTTGCCTCAGCTTGAAAGCGACACACACATGGTTGATGTTGTTGGAATGTTTTTCTTTGATGATAACATTTTCTGCCTTCAGAAAGACAACCCGGTGGGGGAACGACTGAGCAAAATAGCAAAAGAAAAAGGAATGTTGTTGATGGTATGCGATCAGTGTGCGGTAAGGCGTGGGCTGGCAGAGGGAACTTTTGAGCAGTGTGGAAGCGGACAAGTTAAACCAAAAGGATTGGTGGATGGCGTGCAAGCTGGCTGTTTTCCACAACTTTATCAGGCTCTTGCTGGAAGTCCTCCAGACCAAGTAATTACTCTCTGAAGAGAGCCTTTTGCTCTTGAATTAAAGCAATAAACACTTGCTGCTTTTGCTAAGCGTGACAGTGGTGCTGTTACGTACACGGGGCGACAAAAGAGTTAATTTGACGTTGTCATTATACACAACACATACGAGCACTTATGAATAAAACCAATATATTGCTATCAATCTGTACCCGTTGCCGTGATGGGCGTGAACATATTTATGAAACTCGAGGTGGTGCTCGACTTGCCAAAAAGTTTATGAAATATGCTGGTGAACATAACAGCTTGGCTCTTAGGGGCGTTCACTGCATGAGCCAGTGCAAAAGACCGTGTGTTGTTTCTTTTGCTGGTGCAGAACACTTTACTTATTCATTTGGAGACCTCGATCCTGAATGTCCTCAACATGTAAGGGCACTTCAAGAGTTTGCTGAGTTGTTCAAGAATGCTCCAGAGGGTTTTGTATTGCGTAGCGAACGTCCAAAAGTTTTGCGAGCAGGTATTCTGGGAAGATATCCTCCAATAAAAACAAATTCAGACCTAGTTTTAAATTTGACTTAAAAGTCCTTCGATAAAGGTTGAAAGCTTGGTATACTCAAACATCTATTGATAACGTTGGATTTATCACATTACTCCAAAAAAGATTATGTTAGTCTCAACGATAATTTAAATAAGTTCTTACCAATAGCTAAGTATTTACTTTTGAAAAAAGCATATGAAGGTAGCAAAAAGTCCTTGCGTTGATATCTGCGATTTTTCTGGGCCAAAAGGTTGGTGTTTGGGTTGCGGCCGCACTCGCTCGGAATGTCACAATTGGAAAAAAATGAAACCATATGACATAAAAATTCTTCAACATCAGCTTAAAAAAAGGATGTTGGAAATTACCAGAAAAGTAAAAAAACTGGCTGAAACGAGTAATCATCATTAGATAAATTCGCTTCACTTGGTCATAGGTTGCACACCCTAACAACATAACACCCACACCCCCCAGTGGCCCATGTATGGGGAGGTTAACATGATGTGTGATCATGTTAAATGCACAGATAAGTGATACATGTAAGTGTTATTATAGAGGTAGGTATAAAGACACTTATCATGCTTCACTTTCCCTATACTCAGTAGGAACTCTGTAGACACATCATGTGATTGATGATTTGGAGCGGGTGAAGGGAAGTTCGAAGCCTAACACACGCGCCAATTTGTGACTGAATCCAGCTATATCAATAGCTTAGCATATTAGCCCATATGGTCAACTATCAAAACCTTACCTGCAACCTTGCCTGAACCCAGTTCCAAGGACCGAGGACCACGGACCGGGTTTACTGATTGGCTTTGGCAATCAGCTTGGAGGTTTGTTTGGGGGGGGTGGGGGCTGTGGATGCGCGGTCTGCGGCTGTTTAACCGTGGTCCTTTGATGGGTTGGCAGAGAAGGTGGACCGTGGTTTTATTTTGACATAGAAATTACCTAACAATCTCTGAAGCAAATCTTGAGAGAACACCATCACTGAATAAGTTGCCAGCTTTATACTTTTCATCAACAGAAAAAATTGAAATTACAGTGTTTTTTTCTACGCTGAGAATATTGAAAAAACCACCGTGACCAGTCATCGTGATTGCGCTCTCACCATCAACATTATAAACCCAAAATTGAAAACCATATTTTACGTTTTTACGAGAAGTGGGTACAGAAGAGGAAATCCCTTCTTTAAAAAATTTGCCCATACAACTTTCAGACTTAATCTCGTCTATGATAAACTGACCAAACGCATTCCACTGGGGGGCGGTCATTACTAGCCTGGCTTGAGAAACTGTTCGTCCCATGTTATCAGCCGCCCAATGTATTTTTCCATCTGGTCCAAATTGTTTAACGATGTTTTCGTAAAAAATTTGTGCAGCTGATTTACCTGTGAGTTCAAAAATGAGTACTGAAAGCGCAAAAGAGTCTGCGGCATGATAATTATGCTGTTTGCCTTGCTTGCGTGTTGTACCCTTAAAATGGCGCACAGCCGCCAAAACATCTGCTTTTCCAGCAAATTTACCCATGCCAATGGCCATTCGACTTGCAAGTCTTACATCTTCCCTGTTTAGCGGGGTAACACCACTATTCATCTGTAAAATATTACGGATTAATATTTTACTGTAGGGAGTGTCTCGTAATCCAACTGAATACAAACCAATCTCATCATCAAGTGATTTTATTGACCCATCACAAACAAGACTGCCAACCGCAGCACCCAGTGCTGTCTTTGACATCGACATGCCCTGAAGGGGCGTTTGAGAATTTATCTTCTTATCATCGTCAAATCTCGCATAGACAGTTTTGTTATTTTTTCGAACGATTGCGGCAAGGTTGTACTTATCGTCAAAGAATTTATCAAAATTCTGTTCTTTTATTTGTTTAACTTCACGGGACTGTTCTTTTCCAAAACTCTCTATATTGATCTTGAACGGACCTATTGTTCCTGTGTCATGTGCAGTGAAAAAAGGCTTTATTTGCCGATGCCACATCTTTTCAGGTCCGTGGTCAGCCAAGGTCTCCGTTGAAATAAAAATTCCTAAGAAAAATAAAGCGGCAGCTGCGAAAACAAACGGGTGATGTAAATGCTTCATAATTTCAGTTTCCTCTATACAACATTGTTGGAGCAGCTAACGGTCAATTAGGCAGTTTTGGTAGATGTTGCCATAAAAGAAAGGCCGCGCAAAGGCGTTGGGCATCAAAGCTAATAAAAGATAACATGGTTCTCGGCCCGTGAACCTCGAACCTCGG
>CABYZM010000056.1 GCA_902523435.1 uncultured SAR116 cluster alpha proteobacterium | reverse complement strand
TAGGCGCAATTATTTCACCGGTTTTTGTTAGTTATTTGATACAGATATTTGGCCCTAATGCAATGTTTATCTATTTTGCTGCGCTGCATATCATCCTGCTTGTCTTCACAGGGTATCGTGCACTGATCAGGCCTGACAAAGCTCCGCGGCACAAATATGTTTATATCCCCCGCACATCTCTTTTCATTGCAAAAACAATAAAATCAATGAAGCGTAAGCAGTGAACAAGATATAGAGTATCGTGCCTGTTTATCATCTGTCTGTTTACAATTTCACGTAACAGCTATATCTGACACCTTAACCTATCACCCCAAAAAAGACAGGGCCTCTATTTTGAGCAAAACAACAGCCCATATACTTATGTTAATCGCCGCCTTTATCTGGGGAACAACTTTTGTCGCCCAGACCACTGGCATGGACACAATTGGCCCCTTTGCCTTTAACACTGCCCGTTACCTAATAGGCGCTATCGCCCTATTGCCATTGGCCCTTATGGAGCGGCGTAAGCTCGATCTTCAGCTATATCTGCGGACCGACATGCGTCTGCGTTATCAGACATTAGGTTTGGGAGTCATGATGTTTGGCGGGATTGCTTTGCAACAGACCGCCCTTCTTTATACTCAGGTTGCCAATGCGGCCTTCCTGACAGCGCTCTATGTGCCAGCTGTTCCTATTTTTATGCTTATTTTTTTACGGCAACCCGTTGCTGTTCGTATTTGGTTGGCGCTAACATTATCTCTTTGCGGGTCATGGCTTCTGTCTGGAACCACTGACATTCTTAGTCAGTGGGGTGATTTTCTAGTCGCAACAGGGGCCTTGTTTTGGGCAGGTCATATTATCCTTATAGGGGTAGTTATGAATAAGCTGAAGACCCCGTTTCAATTTGCCTTTGTTCAGAACTGCTTATGTATTCTGTTTGGCCTATTTCCAACAATTCTTATTGAAACACCGCAACTGACTGACTTCCTTCCAGTTTTGCCTGAACTGTTTTATGCTGGATTATTCTCTGTTGGAATTGCCTATACCTTACAGATGATAGCACAGGGCTATGCGTCAACTACATTAGCAGCCTTTATTCTGTCTCTTGAATCTGTCTTTGCCGCCATATCTGGCTGGCTGTTACTTAGTCAAAATCTCAGCTGGCTGGCAATATCTGGCTGTACCTTAATTTTTACAGCTATTATCATTGCAGATGTTCTGCCAGCACATTGGTTCAGTCGTGAGAGAGCAAAGCCAAAATGAAGACTGGCCTCAAAGACACATATTCATCTTATATTGACCTTGTGCTGGTTGGCGGCGGTCATGCTCAGGTTCAGGTTCTTAAATCCTTTGGCATGAAGCCTGAAGCCGGAGTTAGACTGACCCTGATTACAGATGTTTTAAGCACTCCTTATTCAGGCATGCTGCCTGGTCATATAGAAGGTATATGGTCAGATCAGGATATATATATCAACCTCGTAAAGCTTGCCCGCTTTGCAGGTGCCCGCTTAATACATCAGTCAGTTAAGTTAATTGATACAGACACTAAAACAATTTATCTAAACAATAAAATTAAATTAAAATATGATGTTTTATCTGTAAATTGTGGGGCTGCCCCTGATCTCAACTCAATACCGGGGGCTGATCTCTATGCCGTAGCGGTAAAACCCATTTCCATGTTTCTCAATAAACTGCCTCCTGCGAGTGCGATATCCGGGCCTGTTTGCTTTATTGGTGCAGGGGCTGCCGGGGCAGAACTGGCTCTTGCCTTCCGTAACAGATATGGCGCTTCTGCAGATATTCACCTTATTGGCCGATCTGAACGTGTACTGCCGACGCGTTCACGCCACGCGAGCCAGCTGTTGACTCGGGCTCTGAAGCAAAACAACATCACGCTTCATCTGGGAAAGGCGGTAAGCCGAATCACGGCTACAGATATTCATTTGTTTGACAAAACCAAACTCGCCTATGGTCATATATTTTTGGTCACCTCAGCACGTCCAGCTGATTGGCTTAGCAACCTAACCGTAACAAAAGATGCAAACGGCTATATCCAGGTTTCAAACAGCCTGCAATCCGTGTCAAATAAATACATTTTCGCTGCAGGAGATATTGCCAGTATTTCAGGCTTTCCCCGAGAAAAAGCAGGCGTCTTTGCGGTGAGAGCGGGACCGGTTCTCTGTCATAATCTGCGGGCCTTTATTCGCGGTAAAACACTGAGATCATGGCAGCCTCAACGTCAATATCTAGCCCTCATCGGACTTGGCAATGGCAGGGCGTTGGCCAGCTGGGGCATGTTTTCATCTGCTGGCCATTTTTGGTGGAAATTAAAGGCTTTAATTGACCGCCGCTTTATGCAGAAATTTTCAGCCCTTCCCGTAATGTCTGAACTAGCTGCTACTCTGCCGAGCCTAGCGAGACAGATGGGGCGCGTATCTGAGATACCTGATGCGATGTTCTGTGCAGCATGTGGGGCGAAGACAAGCGCTGACACATTAAAGGCCGCACTCCAGGCGGCATGCGAAATGGCAGAATATGCAGGCGCAGACCCTAATTACCTGCCGCATCAGAAGATAACAACTGATCAAACAGAAATCATTGTGCCCGCAGGAACTCGTAGCCTCAGCCAGTCTGTCGATTATATCTCCCAACACGTTTCTGACCCGTTCTGCTTTGGCCGGATTGCCGCCTTACATGCTCTGTCTGATATATTTGTTGCTGGCCATCAGCCTCTGTATGCTCTGACAACAGTCTTACTGCAACGGGACCATGAAGACCTACAGGCTAATGATCTGATACAAATGTTGGCTGGCAGCCTTATTGAACTGTCCCGTCACCAGACAAAATTGGTAGGCGGGCACACATCTACTGCAGAGTATGCTGGCCTTGGCTTTGCGGTTACAGGTATGGCTGCAAAGCCTCAGGTTCAGGTTAATCCAGACAAAGCATCTGGCATGACATTTGATTTACTTTTGACAAAACCTCTAGGCACAGGAGTAATCCTAGCTGCGGAAATGCGCCATCTCTGTGCAGCCGACAGCTATAAGGACGCAGTAGCGGTAATGTTGCAGTCAAATTTTCAGGCCACACAAATCATTGCCCAATACCCCCAGGCTGTGATGACCGATGTAACCGGCTTTGGACTTGCCAGACATGCTTTGAATTTAACACAGAGGGTCAGTGCAAATGGTGTAACCCTTTTTCCCGAAACCTGTCCCTTTATCACTGGCGCATTATCCTTATCTGCAAAAGGTGTCCAATCCAGCGCGTTCAAAGCAAATCAGCATAGCCTGACAGATAGCACATTGGATCCTCACTCCCCTTCTGCCAAACTGATGTTTGATCCGCAGACTTCAGGCGGCGTTCTCGCCGCTGTCCCCCAAACACAAACACGCGATTGCCTACAACGCCTGCATCAGGCGGGCTACAGCCACACAACTGTAGTTGGGCAACTTTCTGACCGCCCTGGGCTTCAGTTCACAAAAAAAACGAGTGCAGAATGACAGCCCCCATTCATACAACCCAAAACTGGCAGCCTGACCAGTATGATGTGGTTATTGATGTGCGGTCCCCTTCCGAATTCGCTGACGACCATATTGAAGGCGCTGTCAACCTACCTGCCTTGTTTGATGATGAGCGAGCTGTTGTTGGCAAGCTTTATAAAAGAACATCTGCTTTTGCAGCTCGTAAGACCGGCGCCGCGATCATGTCACGCAATATTGCCCAACATCTAGAGACGTTTTTAAAAGACAAGCCAGCTGACTTTCGTCCCCTCATATATTGCTGGCGCGGGGGAAAGCGTTCACGTGCCTTTGCTCTTGTGTTGAGCGAAATTGGCTGGACAACACATCTGCTTAAAGGCGGCTATAAGGCATATCGGCGGGGTGTCCTGGATAAGATTAAGTCTCTTCCTGAATGGCTACAGCTTATCATCATTGCGGGGCGCACAGGTTCTGGCAAAACCGACCTGCTGCAAACCCTCCGACAAAATAAGCAACAAATCCTTGACCTAGAGGATCTGGCTGCACATCGCGGCTCACTGCTTGGTCAGATCCCCGGACGACTACAGCCTGGACAGCGTCTGTTTGAAAGCCGCCTTGTGCAAAAGCTGATGCAATTTGAACCTAGTCTGCCTGTTTTTATTGAGTCAGAAAGTTCACGAATTGGCAATCTGCAAATTCCAGCCCCGCTTTGGCAGGCAATGACGAATGCGCCTTTGGTGACACTAGATGTACCTGTGTCAGCCCGTGCAGCCTATCTTGTGTCGGTTTATGAGCGTCTGACGTTAGACCCCTCTGACCTTTTAGTACTGATCGACGGTATGGTCAGACGACATGGCTATGATATCACAAGTGAGTGGAAGAACCTGTTGAATCAAAAAGACTGGCACAGCCTGGCTGAATCTCTGCTCACAGCGCATTATGATCCAGCCTATGATCAATCTGTGAGCAGACATGACCGTGAAGAATTGCTTTATGTATTACAAAAAGACTTCTCAGTAGAACAGAGGGAAAAAACAGTCCACAAAATCATCCGTAGAGTAGGCAAATCTTCCGTTACGCGTGAGGTTACACCCCAATGAAAAAGGGGATTGAAGTTTATAAGTGATGATGTATAACTGCCGTAATAAAGTAGCATTGGTCCCCGGTAGCTCAGCGGTAGAGCAAGCGACTGTTAATCGC
>CABYZM010000055.1 GCA_902523435.1 uncultured SAR116 cluster alpha proteobacterium | reverse complement strand
GCCATTGCCACATCAGCTGTATCTTCGGTAAGAACTCCCGGCGTGTTTGTCACCGTTACCCCTTTTGACTTTGCCGCATGCAAATCAATGTGGTCAACACCTGTTCCAAAAGAGGCAATCAATTTCAGGTTCGCACCTGCCTGTTCCAGCATCCAAGCGTCTATTTTGTCCGTGACTGTTGGCACCAAAACATCAGCACGATGCATCAGCTCGACCAGCTGTTCAGTAGACAACGGCTGATCATCAGAACTCAATTCAGCATCGAATAATTCACGCATCCGCGTTTCAACACTGTCAGAAAGTTTTCGAGTCAAAATGACCTTTGGTTTCATTTTTGCGAACTCTCCTAAAGATGACGTATCTGATGTGTGAATTTATGGTATTCTTTTGACCATAAAAAAGCTAAACTGTCGATGACATTCATCACCTGTACAAATCTTAACAGAAATATAGTTTGTCTCAAAATTCGTCATCTGACTTATCCCTAAAAATTGTACTTTTATCCTATGCGCGTGCCTTTATCATTTTCTTTTTCTGGTCTGTCGAACTCACTCCCATTCCATCTTAACTATCTGCCAGCATTAATTAGTTTGGTCATTGGGATGACTGCGCAGCTCACTGTCCTGCCTGTAAAACAAGCCGCGGCACTAGACAAAATTCATGCAGGCGAACCAGAAGCCAAAACCGTTATCCGAGGATCAGGGCTGCCTGTTCCTCGTTTTGTGTCATTGAAATCCGATATTGTAAATATGCGTGTTGGCCCGGGCCATGAATACCCTCTGCAATGGGTGTATCTGCGGAAAAACCTGCCTCTGAAAGTTATTTCAGAATTTGATGTCTGGCGTAAAGTTGTTGATCATGAGGGCGAAACTGGCTGGGTACATGGCCAGCTCGTCTCTCTTAAACGATATAGCGTTATTACCAGCTCTAATGCCAAATTAAGAGCTGATCCCAATCAGCAAGCCAGCGTGACTGCAGTCGCAGAAGCAGGAGTGTTGATGGAAATCCAGTACTGTGACGGGCAATGGTGCCGGCTGGGAACAGAAGATGCCAAGGGGTGGCTAGAACGTCACCAGTTTTGGGGCGTCTTGCCCAATGAAGAGTTGAACTGATTAGAGGATGACCACCAGGCATGGTTTTTTCTCCTGATATGGTCTAAAAGTTAAGTTATTTAATGATTGATAGGTTTCCATATGTCTCTGATTCATAAAAAAGCATTTACCTATAATGAGCTTATTTCCTGTGCAAAAGGTGAACTTTTCGGCCCGGGAAACCCACAATTACCTTTGCCACCAATGCTGATGACGGACCGCATTACATCCATAACAGAAACGGGTGGGCAGTTTGATAAAGGCTATATTGAGGCTGAATTGGATATCTATCCTGATTTATGGTTTTTCCCCTGCCATTTTGAAGGTGATCCTGTTATGCCAGGCTGTCTAGGCATGGATGGCCTGTGGCAGCTAGTCGGCTTCCACCTTGGCTGGCTTGGCGGTCTAGGTAGAGGTCGTGCCCTATCTGTAGGTGATGTGAAGTTTACAGGGCAAATTCTGCCTACCGCTAAACTTGTAACCTTCCAACTTGATATCAAGCGCGTGTTGATGCGCCGACTGGTAATGGGTATTGCAGATGGTCGGGTCCTTTGTGACGGCAAAACTGTATTTGAAGCAAAAGATATCCGTGTAGGCTTGTTTGGGGCAGAAGGAACAGAAACATGAGACGTGTAGTCATTACGGGCATTGGCATTATCTCCTCTATTGGCACAGATGCTGATTCAGTCACTCAGTCACTCCGAGAGGCCAAATCTGGCATTGTTGCTGCCCCTGATTATAAAGAACTCGGTTTCCGCTCACAGGTAAAAGGAGCTGTCGATATTGATCTGACTGCTCATATTGATCGCAAGCAGATGCGCTTCATGGGTGAAGGAGCGGCTTATGCAGTTGTTGCCATGCAGCAGGCGGTTATTGATTCCGGCCTAACTGCAGCTGAGACATCTAACCCCCGAACCGGCCTGATTGCTGGCTCAGGCGGACCGTCAACAGCCAATATGCTGACTGCTTTTGACACAACCCGCGATAAAGGTCCAAAACGAGTTGGACCTTATATGGTACCTCGCTGCATGTCCTCTACAGTATCCGCCTGTATCGCCACATTCTTTGAAATCAAAGGAGTAAATTATTCCATTTCATCTGCCTGTTCAACCTCAGCACATTGTATTACGGCAGGTACAGATGCGATTCGGTATGGGATGCAGGATATCGTGTTTGCCGGTGGGGGTGAGGAGCTGCACTGGACATTATCTGTACTTTTTGACGCTATGGGCGCAATGTCATCTAAATATAATGAAACGCCAGAGCTAGCGTCACGGGCTTACGATGCAGACAGAGACGGGTTTGTCATCGCAGGCGGCGGCGGTATGGTGGTATTGGAGGATTATGAACATGCCAAGGCACGTGGCGCAAAAATCTATGCTGAGGTTGTCGGCTATGGTGCGAATTCAGATGGCCATGACATGGTGGCCCCGTCGGGCGAAGGTGCTCAGCGCTGCATGAAACTAGCTCTGGACGGCTTTAACGGTGCCAGATTAGAACAGCCTGTGGATTATATCAATGCACATGGCACATCAACCCCGGTTGGTGATGTAAAGGAGCTGGAAGCTGTTCAGGCTGTATTTGGCCCACGTGGCTATCTGCCTGTCGTTACCTCGACGAAGTCTCTTACAGGTCATTCACTTGGCGCAACAGGCGTCCAGGAAGCCATCTATACACTTCTGATGATGGAAAATAACTTTATTGGAGCTTCTGCCAATATCATCACACCTGATTCAGCGATTGGGGATATTCCTGTGCCGCAAACCAGAATGGATAACAAAACCATTAATCTCGCTCTTTCAAACAGCTTTGGCTTTGGGGGCACCAATGCTACCCTAGCCTTGGCCAGAATGGCAGATTAAACAGGTTGTCAGCGGATAACTTGAAGAAGGAAAGCTGATGGGAATTCTGCATGGCAAGCGTGGACTAATCATGGGCGTTGCAAATGAAAAATCTGCCGCGTGGGGCATTGCTGCGATGGCTGCAGAACAGGGGGCTGATCTGGCCTTTACCTATCAGATTGAAGGATTCAGAAAGCGGCTGACTCCTTTGGCGTCTTCTGTTGGATCAGACTTCCTCATTCCCTGTGATGTTGCTGAAGAAACAGCTGCGCAAAAGACTTTTGCAGCTATCCGGACAAGATGGGATGCGCTGGATTTTGTAGTGCATGCTATTGGGTTTTCAGATAAGAGCGAGCTGAAGGGCCCTTACTATAACACAACACGCAAGAATTTTGAGCAGACCATGCTGATATCTGCCTTCTCTTTTACCGAAATCGCAGCTGAAGCGCGCAAGATAATGCCTAAGGGCGGATCATTATTAACCCTGTCCTATCTGGGCGGGTTGCGGACCACGCCTAATTATAATGTGATGGGGGTGGCAAAGGCCGCCCTGGAAGCGTCAACCCGTTATCTGGCTGTGGATTTGGGCGGCGAGAATATCCGGGTGAACACCCTTTCAGCCGGACCGATGCGCACTCTTGCCGGCGCAGCAATTAGTGGTGCGCGCCATATTTTCAGACATTCAGAACAACAAGCTCCGCTTGGCCGCAACCCCGATATCAATGAAGTTGGGCGGGCTGCTGTTTATCTGCTATCTGATCTAGCTTCTGGGGTGACTGGTGAAACACATTACGTCGATGGTGGTTATCACCACATCGGTGTGCCTCGCGAAACTGAATAAACACAACCACTAATACCATTAAAAAAGACAGCTGCGAATACAGATGCCTTTTTAAATATCTCTTGTTTAAAGCAGGACTGATTAATCAGCAGCCTTTTCTCCAGTTTCAAGGTCAGCACCTGTTTCCTGGTCAACCCGCTTCATGGAAAGCTTAACCTTGCCACGGTCATCAAAGCCAATTACTTTAACGTTGACCATATCGCCTTCCTTGCAGACATCTGTTGTCTGAGCGACACGCTCATTTTTCATCTCAGATATATGAACAAGACCATCGCGCGCGCCAAGGAAATTAACAAAAGCACCGAAATCAACTGTCTTCACAACTTTACCTGTGTAAATCTCACCAAGCTCAGGCTCAGCAACAATCTCACGAATACGTGCAAGAGCAGCATCGCTTGATGTCTGGCTGACAGCTGCAACAGATACGCTGCCATCATCCTCAATATCAATTTTTGCGCCTGTTTCTTCAACAATCTCTCGAATCATCTTGCCGCCTGGGCCAATCACCTCACGGATTTTATCAACTGGAATTTTCAGTGTTGTAATCTTTGGCGCAGATTCAGCCAGCCCGTCACGCGCAGCTGTTAGGGCCTTTGCCATTTCACGTAGAATATGAATTCGCCCGTCACGGGCCTGGTCCAGCGCAATCTGCATAATTTCAGGTGTGATTGATGTAATCTTAATATCCATCTGCAAAGCTGTAATCCCAGCGTCTGTTCCGGCAACCTTGAAATCCATGTCGCCCAAATGATCCTCATCACCCAGTATATCGGACAGCACGGCATATTCATCACCCTCTTTAATCAGGCCCATCTGCAATTCTGGCTCGACAGGAAACGCATATTCCCGAACTTGACCAAGTGTCGATCACCATATCAGAAGTTTCTGTCAGCCCTGATCTAGCCAATGCCCGTATATATGTTATGACATTGGGTGGGATTGATATTGATAAAGTCCTGCCTGTCCTTAATCAGGTTGCCCCTATGCTGCGGCATCATTTGGCCAGTAAGGTGCATCAACGGCGTCTTTACGTGGCTGCCTGCCAAAACGAGGCATC
>CABYZM010000054.1 GCA_902523435.1 uncultured SAR116 cluster alpha proteobacterium | reverse complement strand
TCGAGTTTAACTGCCGGTTTGGCGATCCTGAAGCACAGGTCGTTCTGCCTCGCCTTAAATCAGATTTCTTATCTGCCGCTTTGACGGTTGTGGAAGGCGGCTTGGAAAATTTTGATTTGCGCTGGATAGACCAAACTGCTGTTGCGGTTGTGATGGCTGCAGATGGCTATCCTGGCAGCTATCAGAAGGGCCAACCTATTCATGGAGCTGGCCAGCTTGAAACTTCAAATGGTAGCCTGATCTTTCATGCTGGAACAGCATCTGCCGATGATGGCCAGCTGATCAATGCAGGTGGCCGCGTCCTGGCGGTAACTGCATTGGGCAATGACAGGCAACTAGCGCGCAGCGAAGCCTATGCGGCCGTTAAGACAATCTTTTGGCCAGATGCCATGTTTCGCACCGATATTGCCGCTGACTGAGGCGTCAACTCCCGACCACACCGCGTTGATTTTCAAAGAAAACTGTTAGCAGCTGTTTAGATGCGCTCTGCTGGATGCCGCCATAGATTTCAATCTTATGGTGAGTCGTTGGCTGGTGAAACAAGCACGGGCCATGCTCTACAGCCCCGCCTTTTTGATCATAAGCGGCGAAATAAAGACGACGTAGCCGGACATGAGAAATTGCACCTGCACACATCGCACAAGGTTCAAGTGTCACCCATAAATCACAGTCTGTAAGCCGGCTCTGGCCTGTGACCTGCAATGCGTCATTGATCACTAACAGTTCAGCGTGGGCAAGCGCGTTATTGTCCCTGCGCATTCTGTTTTGTGCTGTCGCCACAATTGCGCCAGACGAGTCTGTAATCACAGCTCCCACAGGCACTTCACCTGCTTGTGCTGCCGCACTTGCAAGTTCCAGAGCATGCGTCATGATATCCATTTTTGTTCTCACTAACCTTATACTAACAACCCTACGGCGAAGCAGTAATATTTGCCAAGCTGTTCTGCATGTCTTACAACCACCCCTATGATTAAACCATCAAAAAAAGCCGAAAAACCATTTTCATTGGCCCAGACAGATCTGCCTGAGCGAATTGCCAAAAGGATTGCGCGTGCAGGTATATGCTCACGGCGCGAAGCAGAGGTGCTGGTCTTGGCAGGACGGGTAAAGCTGAATGGAAAAATTCTGGATACAGCAGCTTGTAACGTGACAGCAAAAGATCAGATTGACGTTGATGATAAGCGCATCCCGACAGCCGAACCAGCCCGGTTGTGGCGATATTATAAGTCAAGAGGGCTTGTTGTCTCCAACCGAGACGAGAAAGGCAGAGATACCATTTTTGATCGTTTGCCCGACAATCTGCCTCGCGTGATTTCAGTTGGCCGGCTCGACCTTGATTCAGAAGGCCTGCTGCTGCTGACGAATGATGGGGGCCTTGCCCGTCACCTGGAACTGCCCTCAACGGGATGGACACGAAAATACAGAGTCAGGGTAAGAGGACTTGTTAACCCTATGAAACTGGATAATTTGTCAACTGGGGTGACAATTGATAACATCCAGTATGGTGAGGTGCTGGCCCGCCTTGATAATCAGATGCCTTCAAATGCATGGCTGACTGTTGCGATAAAAGAAGGCAAAAATCGTGAAATCCGACACATAATGGAGTATCTGGGCTATCCAGTCAGCCGACTGATCCGCCTGTCTTACGGTCCCTTTTCGCTAGGCAATCTAGAAGATGGTGATGTCAGAGAAGTTAAAACAAATGTGCTAATCGAGCAGCTTGGTCTGGCAAGAACACGTTCAAAGAGCCGGCGGCCTCAAAAGCCTAAACCAAAAAATATGCATGTCAGAGAACACCAAAAATATAAACCGCACCGTAAATAGCCAGCTGGAAAGAACGCAGGTCATGAATATAATTGGCGGAAAGAAAAGAGGCAGCAAACTGGCTCTATGCGCAAGTAAAGCGGTGAGACCAACAGCGCAGCGCACACGCGAAGCCCTTTTCAATATCCTGCAAGGTGGCCGGTTTTCCCTATCCTTAAGTGAAGCGACTGTGATTGACCTTTTTGCCGGTACAGGTGCTATCGGTCTTGAAGCCTTGTCCAGAGGTGCAAGGAACTGTGTTTTTGTTGAACAGGACCAGGACGCGCTGCAAACACTGCAAGCTAATATAAGCAAGTTAAAACTGGAGGATTGTGCGCATATCCTTGCAAAAGATGCACGGCAGATTGATAACTGGCCCGGGCCGCGCGCAGATCTGGTGTTTGCTGACCCACCTTATAGCAGCTGTCTGGCTGGAGAAGGTCTACACAAGCTTGTTGCAGCAAACGCTGTCGTCCAGCAGGCCCTTATTGTCGTGGAAACAAGAAAGACTGACAATTGTCAACTAGGGCCAGAATTTGTGCTGGTAGACAGCCGTGTTTATGGCATAGCCAGACTCAACTTTTTCACTCTGGCACGCCGTTAAGTCCGGCCAAACAATTTTTCCAAATCAGCTAGTGTTAAGGTAATGAATGTTGGGCGGCCGTGATTACATTGTCCAGCAGCAGGCGTGATTTCCATCTGTCGCAGCAGCGCGTTCATTTCATCAGCATTTAACCGCCGCCCTGCTCGCACAGAACTATGACAGGACAGGGTTGCCAGAATATGTCCTATCTTGTCGTTCAAAGCAGTGGTTCCACCCAGTTGAACAAGCTCCTCAGCCAGATCACGCATCAAAATTTTTACATCTGTTTGTCCTAAGAGGGCAGGGACAGCGCGTATCATCACCGCACCTGGGCCAAAGGCTTCAACCTCCAGCCCAGTATTCCGTAGCTGCTCAGCTTCAGCCACCACAGCTTCTATTTGATCATATGGCAGTTCAACAATTTCCGGTAATAACAAAGACTGGCTTTTTACCTGACCTTGCGAATACTGGGCTTTCATCTGCTCCATTACCAGCCGTTCATGCGCAGCGTGCTGATCGATAACACACAGACCAGTAGAGGTTTCAGCCACAATATAGGTTTTATGGAGCTGTGCTTTCGCTGCTCCCAACGGATAGGATGAGAGGATCTCCTCCTCATCAGCCAAGCTATCTGGAAGGTCAGGACCAGCATCATATTTGGCTTGTGGCGGCGCTTCTATCAGAAAATCTGGTGATGGTTTTGATCGCTGCTGGAAGGTCTGTGCGGCCAACAGGCTGTTCTGAGAGCCAGGCTGAATGGGGTCGCGGCCAGAAGCGCCGCGGTACCCAAATGAGGGCGCCTGCGAGAATTGACGCAGAGCCGCTTCACTGCCTTCAGCTGTCGCCTGCATGCCAGCTGAGCGCAAGGCCGAGGACAGCGCCCCTACCAGCAAACCTCTTACGCTGGCAGCATCTCTGAAACGCACCTCTGCCTTGGCAGGGTGAACATTGACATCTACTGCCTTTGTCTCAATTGTCAGAAACAGAACCAGAACTGGATGTCGGCCACGCGGGATCATGTCCTGATAGCCTGCCCTTACCGCCCCCAGCATCTGACGATCACGCACAGGCCTGCCATTCACAAATAAATAAATTTGAGCCGCCGTAGCCCTGTTCATGGTTGGAAGGCCTGCATATCCAGTCAGACGTATACCCGGTTTCTCAGCCTCCACCACAACAGATTCACGTGCAAAGACCGGACCCAAAATTTCAGATAATCTGCGAGCAAATCCATCGTCAGAGGTGTCCTGTGCAAGCAGCTGTATCACTGTGCGGCCGCTGTCTGTAAGAATAAAACTCACATCAGGGCGGCTCATTGCAAATCGGCGAACAACATCATAGCATTGGCCAGCTTCAGTCTTCTGCGTTTTCATAAATTTCAGCCGTGCCGGGACTGAGGCAAACAGATCATTTATGTCAATGCGTGTTCCTCTTTCCCCTGCAGCAGGCTCAGGCTCATCTGCATTTCCATGCTTGACCGTTAATGCCCATCCATGCAGATCTTCATGCTGCCGCGAGAAAAGGCGCAATTGCGATACAGACCCAATAGACGGCAGTGCCTCACCTCTGAAACCAAAAAACTGTATATCCAAAAGATTATCATGAGGCAGCTTGGACGTAGCATGCCGCTGCACAGCGAGGATTAGTTCATCATGTGCCATCCCCGCACCATCATCAGATACGGTTAAGCCTGACAGGCCTCCCTCAGCCAAATCTACACTAATCCGGCTCGCATCTGCATCCAGTGAGTTTTCAATTAATTCTTTCAGCGCACTTGCTGGACGTTCTATTACTTCACCAGCAGCAATCTGATTAACAAGTTGATCTGGAAGATGGCGGATTCTAGCCGGCATAGCGATTAGCCTACTTCACCAGCACCGGCTCGCTAAGTACCTCATCAATTGCCGGTGTAGCTCCTTCATTAATCGCCCGTTCCTGCAGCTGATTCCGTCTGATACGTGCATCTTCAGCCATTTTATCAACCACGGGTCCAACATTGGGAAGGTCACCAAAAATAATCTGAAGAGGCAGACGGCGTTCAAAACGGATGCCAGCAGTTTCCTCATCTACTTTTACCCGGATATCATCTTCAATCTTATCAAAGGCAAACAAATCGTCAAAGCTTGAAGCATTTGCCCCACCTTGATTCAGAATAAGTTTTGACTTGCCAAGTGCGTTTGAAGCTGCAACAGCAGCTGTGTCTGTATCCTTCCCAGTAGGCCTGGAACGAAACTTTGGTGGCAATGACAAAGGTGGCCGGACAACCACCGCAAACTCATCCGGTGCAGACTTTTCAGAACCGATCGCCCGTTTGAAATCAGAACAAGCAGAAAAGATCAAAAGAAAACCGCCAAGCAAAGTGAAGGCTTGCAAGTGTGAAGACAAACTCCAATATCGCTTTGTTTTCCTCATGACTTCTCACCTTTTGCTTGCGCCATGAATATAGCGGCATACAACCAGAATACAACACCTAGAAAAATTGCGCTATCAGCAAGATTAAAAGCTGGCCAATGATAATTG
>CABYZM010000053.1 GCA_902523435.1 uncultured SAR116 cluster alpha proteobacterium | reverse complement strand
ATTGCAGCTGTAGTTGGCATGATACTAGTCATAATTTACATGGTCGCAAGCTATGGCCTTTTTGGCATTTTTGCTGTTGGGGCATTGTTCGTAAATATCATTTTGATTTTAGGAGCCTTGAGTGCATTGCAGGCTACACTGACACTGCCTGGCATTGCTGGTATTGTGCTTACGATGGGAATGGCTGTTGATTCAAATGTTCTGATTTTTGAGCGTGTGCGGGAAGAACTCAGAGCTGGAAGAAAGGTCAGAGCTGCTATTGAAGCAGGTTATAAGCGGGCAATTTCAACAATCATTGACGCAAACCTTACCACTTTGTTTGCGGCTCTGTTCCTCTTTATTTTTGGAACAGGCCCTATCAAAGGATTTGCTGTGACCTTATCCCTTGGAATTCTGACTTCCATGTTCACGGCGATTATGGTTACACGCTTATTTATCGTCCTTTGGACAGATGCAAAAAAGCCTAAAGGGCTAGTGTTGTAGACAGGAAATAAAGGATGTTTAGATTAAAACTTGTCCCCGATAACTCAGCTTTTAATTTTCTACGTCAAATGCGGCTGACAGCTGTTTTTTCTGCAATGTTAGTGCTTGTTTCGATAGGGCTTTTTTTTGGCAAAGGGCTGAATCTGGGTATCGACTTTCGAGGTGGTATCCTGATTGAAGCTCAATCACAGAACGCCGTTGATGTTGCTAAAATTCGTTCAGACCTCAGCCGTTTGAGCCTTGGCGATATTTCAATTCAGAGCTTTGGAAGTAAACGTGACATTCTGATCCGAGTACAGCGTCAGGAAGGTGATGAAACAGCGCAGATAGCGGCTATTCAGCGCATCACAGAAACACTGGGAGAGAACTTTGATATCCGCAGGACTGAGTTTGTTGGTCCGACAATCGGGGCTGAACTCGCTGAGAAAGGTATGCTGGCAGTAGGCTGTGCTCTTCTGGCGATCATGATTTATATCTGGTTCAGATTTGAATGGCAGTTCTCAATTGCCGCCGTTATTGCTCTTAGCCATGATGTGATTTCCACAGTGGGACTGTTTGCCCTGGCTAGCTTTGAGTTTAATCTAGCCACAGTTGCCGCGATTCTGACAATCGCTGGTTATTCTATTAATGATACCGTTGTTGTGTTTGATCGGGTCCGAGAAAACCTGCGCAAATACAAATCATGGGATCAGGCTAAAATTCTCAATAAATCCTTAAATGAGACTCTTTCGCGCACAGTGATGACTTCGGTCACCACCTCACTTGCGTTGCTGGCGATCATCATTTTCGGTGGAGCTGTACTCAGGGATTTTGCGTTAGCAATGTTGTGGGGCGTGACAATTGGCACTTATTCCTCAATTTTTGTTGCGGTTGGTGTAATCTCGCGTTTTGACCTCAAGCGCAGTGATGATGAAGACAATTCAGCTCCTGTGCCTGAATATGAACGCTAATGTCAGCGTTGACAGTGGGTTGAGAAGTGGACGTTATCTGATGAGGCTAAATGATGTCTGAACATACGACAGATAAACATAACCCGCTGGTTTCTGTAAAAGAATTTCCAGATGACGGTCGGTTACAAATTATAAATAGTTACGGCAAAGGCGGCTTTAGAATTGCCAAGAAAAGTGTGATTGGTGCGCAATTTGTTCTGCAACGGCAGACCCTGGCTTGGCCTGTCAGGACAGAACAGGATATTTCAGCTGATGACCTTCTTAGCCTTCTACAAGACACAGATGTTGATTTGCTTGTGCTTGGTCTTGGTGAGTGTCCGCAGAGCCACTTGCCTGATATCTCCTCAGCATTACGTGATAAAGGCATAAAGCTCGAAGTGATGAGTACAGCAGCTGCCTGCCGGACCTGGAATGTTTTGCTAACAGAAGGCCGCACAGCTGCGGCAGGTTTGCTGGCTCTACAGTAAGAGGAATAGAGGACGACAAGCCAATGAGACAAAATGGTGAACCAAACGGCCTATAACAGTCTTCGCCAGCATGCTCCCCGTCTTGCTCTGGCTTTGTTGTTTCAGCCAGAAAGACAGAAAGCGACATTATCAACTATTCTCTTGTTGGGACTGGAGTTTGACCGGATTGCATCACAAGTATCTGAGCCGATGCTGGCAATGATACGTCTGCAATGGTGGCAAGATCAGCTTGACACAGATAACGCGTCGGCAGGCCCGCTCGCCACCCATTTAAAAAATCAGCTCTTATCCGGGGAGTTAATAGCAGAAGACATATCCTCCTTGCTTGTGTGTTGGAGGCAATCTATAGAGCTTGGCACGTCTGATTTTGCTGATAATTGGGCGCAACTTATCTACCTAATGTCTGTGAAGGCAGGTTTGAAGCGGACTGATTTTGCAGAAGAGATTGGTCGGTCTGTCGCTCTTAGCCGGGCAGGACAGCCCGTCAATGTGCCAAGTTCTGGTGAAATTTATGCACAGGCAGGAAAGGGGTGCGAATTTCTTATCTGCCTTGCGTATCTGGCCCGACAAGCCGCAGAGCGTGATGTGACACGAACACCCTTTTTGATCTTCGACTTACTCTACCAGGTCATCTTACGGCCAACCTCACGATGAGGCAGTGAAGAGTTCTGGTAGAGGGAAACTGAGGCTTCCAGACCAATCCCTCATTGTGACCAAAGCGCGTCTGGCATAAGCCGCTTTGCGATCGCGTCCCCGCAGGCCGCGTTTACCGATATTCTGCTGTTCCAGCTCAGGGAAAAGACCAAAATTTACGTTCATTGGCTGGAAGGTATCTGCCATCGCCCCGCCTGTAATATGTGACAAAAGGGCCCCATGTGCTGTTTGCGCGGGCGGCGGCGTCCAGCCGTGCCCGAGCAGATGGCAGGCTGCCATACGGCCTGTCAGCCCACCAATCGCAGCAGATTCAACATAACCTTCAACGCCTGTTATCTGGCCTGCGAAACGAATATGTGGTTTTGAGCGCAGTCGCATCTGCCTATCAAGCAGTTTTGGACTATTGATAAAGGTGTTTCTGTGTAACCCGCCCAGCCGGGCAAATTGCGCATTTTCCAGCCCGGGGATCATCTGGAAAACTCGGACCTGTTCTGCATATTTCATCTTGGTCTGGAAGCCGACCATATTAAACAGTGTGCCCAGCTTGTTATCCTGACGCAGCTGGACCACAGCATAAGGCCGGCTGCTGTCATGTGAATTGGTTAGCCCGACCGGCTTCATTGGCCCAAACCGTAATGTCTCGCGGCCTCTGTCTGCCATCACCTCTACCGGCATGCAGCCGTCAAAATAAGGCGTGTTCTGTTCCCATTCACGGAACGACATTTTCTCAGCTGCTAGCATTTCTTCCAGAAACTGGTAATATTGCTGTTCGTTTAAAGGGCAGTTGATATAATCTTTGCCGTCACCACCTTCCGAGGTTTTGTCATAACGGGACTGAAACCAGGCCACATCCATATTCACGCTGTCAAAATAGACAATCGGCGCAATCGCATCAAAGAAAGCCAGATCCTCTTCCCCTGTTTCTGCCCGGATGGATTCTGCCAGAAGCTGTGAGGTCAGCGGGCCAGTGGCAATAATGGTCTGGCCCCAGCTGGCATCTGGCAGGCCGGTGACCTCATCACGTTTAATTGTTATGTTGGGATGGGCTTCTAGGCGATCCTGAACCCCTTTAGAAAATAGCTCGCGGTCAACCGCCAGCGCCCCACCGGCCGGCACACGCGCGGTATCAGCCTCAGCCATGACGACAGAGCCCAGCATCCGCATTTCCGCATGCAGTACGCCAACCGCATTGGCGGTAGCATCATCAGACCGGAATGAGTTTGAACACACCAATTCAGCCAGCTGATCTGTCTGGTGTACATCTGTTTTGCGGACCGGGCGCATTTCATGCAAGATCACAGATACGCCCATTTCGGCCGCCTGCCATGCAGCCTCTGATCCCGCAATACCGCCGCCAATAATATGAAGTTTTTTGTCAGCCATAAGCGTTATGATACCTTTTTTTGGTCACTTTGCCCCAAAAGAAGTGGGGCGAGATAACGGCCAGTATGGGAATGAGCATTTGCAGCGACCTGCTCTGGCGTGCCTGTGGCCACGACCTGTCCGCCCCCGTCACCGCCTTCAGGACCTATATCAATGATATGATCTGCTGTTTTGATTACATCCAGGTTATGCTCAATCACAATTACCGTATTGCCGCCGTCGACCAGTTCCTGCAGCACCTCCAGCAATTTGGCGATATCCGCGAAATGCAGCCCTGTGGTCGGCTCATCCAGAATATAGATGGTCTTGCCAGTGGCGCGTCTGGACAACTCTTTGGACAGTTTGACACGTTGTGCCTCACCACCGGACAAGGTCGTGGCCTGCTGGCCAATGCGCACATAGCCCAGCCCCACACGAAGCATCGTCTGCAGCTTGTCCCGGATAAAAGGCACAGCCTTGAAATACTCCACACCTTCTTCAACTGTCATATCAAGGATATCTGCTATCGATTTGTCTCGCCATGTTATTTCTAGAGTTTCGCGATTATATCTTTTGCCCTTGCAGGTATCACAGGTGACATAGACATCAGGCAGAAAATGCATCTCAATCTTGATAACACCGTCTCCTTGACAAGCTTCACAACGCCCGCCTTTCACATTGAAGCTGAACCGGCCGGGGGTGTAGGCAGGCCGGAAAACCATTCCCGGATCGGGGTAAAGGCCCCTGTGTAAGTCGCCGGATTGGAACGCGGGGTCCGGCCAATCGGTGACTGGTCAATATCAACCACCTTATCCAGCAAATCCATGCCGGTCAGCTTGTCATAAGGGGCGGGTATTTCTCTGGCTTTATGTAATTGCCGGGATAGAGCTTTCCATAATGTTTCCAGAACCAAGGTTGATTTACCGCCACCAGATACCCCTGTCACGCAGGTCAGCACGCCTAGCGGAAAGTTCACTGACACATTCTGCAGGTTATTGCCTGACGCCCCGATCAGGCTGATCTGGCGCTTTTTGTTGGTTTTGCGCCGTTGTGTAGGGATTTTGATTTCCTTTACCCCGCTCAGATACTGGCCGGTAAGGGATTCCTGATTATTCATAATCTGCTCAGCTGTGCCTACAGCGACCACCTGACCACCATGCACACCGGCCCCCGGGCCCATATCAATCACGTAGTCAGCCGCGCGTATCGCATCTTCATCATGTTCAACAACCAGAACGGTATTGCCGAGATCGCGCAGGCGGGTAA
>CABYZM010000052.1 GCA_902523435.1 uncultured SAR116 cluster alpha proteobacterium | reverse complement strand
GGATTAAGTAGTCAGTGTCGGAATTGATGTGATAGTCTAAGAACCGCCCCTCTTCCATTCATTTAAAAGCGAACATTATTAAACTTTAAGTCCTGATCCGTCTAATAATATTTGAACGAAAGTTGTGCGCTTGTTCAATTTCAGTCTAGCTCAAGTAAAAAATGATTGGTTTACCAACATTCGAGGAGACTCATTAGCCGGGCTTGTGGTTGCACTTGCCCTAATACCAGAGGCTATTGCATTCTCAATAATTGCTGGGGTCGACCCTAAAGTCGGTTTGTATGCCTCATTTTCGATTGCAGTTATAACTGCGTTTACTGGTGGCCGGCCAGGCATGATATCTGCTGTAACCGCTGCGACTGCTGTTCTCATGGTAACTTTGGTCAAAACACATGGTTTGCAGTATCTACTTGCAACTACAGTATTAGCGGGGGTTTTTCAGGTTCTTGCTGGCATGCTGCGTCTGGGCAGCCTGATGAGGTTTGTGTCAAAGTCAGTTTTAACCGGTTTTGTAAATGCACTAGCAATACTAATCTTCTTTGCCCAAATCCCTGAGTTGGTGAATGTCCCACAACTCACATATGTGATGCTGGCACTGGGACTTGCATTAATCTACCTATTTCCAAGACTGACTAAACTTGTACCGTCACCGTTGGTCTGCATATTGTTGCTTACTTTTCTGGCTCAAGGATTTAATCTTGAGCTAAGAGTGGTTGGAGATATGGGCACTTTACCTGATAGTTTGCCAGTTTTTCTTCTGCCAGATGTTCCTTTGAATTTTGAGACTTTAAAAATAATCACGCCAACAGCTGTCGCAATTGCAGCTGTCGGCCTCTTGGAGTCATTGATGACCGCTTCTATCATTGATGAATTAACAGATACGTCGAGCAATAAAAACCGTGAATGTGTAGGCCAAGGTTTAGCTAATCTTTCGACAGGATTTATTGGTGGAATGGCAGGCTGTGCGATGATTGGACAATCAGTTATCAACATAAAATCTGGTGGACGAGGAAGACTATCCACATTTTGTGCTGGTATCTTTCTATTAACTTTGTGTGTGGGCCTTGGCCAATGGGTAGAACAAATTCCGATGGCAGCTCTTGTCGCCATAATGATTATGGTCTCCATAGGAACATTCAGCTGGCAATCTCTTGCAGATTTGCGCAAGCACCCTCGCAGTTCATCAGCAGTGATGCTTGCTACTGTGGCCACTGTCGTTACTAGCCATAATCTGGCTCTCGGCGTTTTGGTGGGCGTTCTTCTATCAGGTATTTTCTTCGCGGGAAAAATAGCACAAATCTTTCGCTTAACATCTACAGCAAGTCCCGATGGACGTTCCAGAACATACGTAGTTGAAGGACAAGTCTTCTTTGCCTCAGCAGAAAAGTTTCTAGATGCCTTTGACTTTAAGGAAGCCCTTGAAAAGGTGACAATCGACCTTTCCAAAGCCCATATTTGGGACATTTCTAGCGTATCAGCATTAGACACGGTTGTGATGAAATTCAAACGGGAAGGTGCGGACGTTGAGCTTGTAGGGTTAAATGAGGCTAGCGAGACAATTCTTGATGAATTAGCGCTGCACGATAAGCCCGGCGGAATTGAAAAACTAATGTCTAATTGAGGAGGCATTTATTATGCCAAAAATGCTTGCGTTTATTGATGGCTCAATTTACAGCGAGAGCGTATGCGATCATGTAATTTGGGCGGCTTCTGAAGGGCAGTCTGAAATATCCTTATTCAACATTATCGAAGGCCCTTCGAGCACGGATACCCCCTCAAATTTATCTGGTAACCTTGGGGCGGAAGCACGCAATAGCCTCCTGAACGAGCTCTCCGAATTGGACCAAAAGCGATCAAAACTTGCACAAAAAAAAGGCAGACTAACTCTAGATTCAGCAAAAGAAAGGCTGCTAAGTGGAGGATTAGTGCATGTTGAAACTCATTTACGTACTGGTGATTTTGTAGACACAGTTTCCGAATTTCAAAATAATGCAAACTTAATAATAATAGGCAAAAGGGGGGAGGCAGCTGATTTTGCAAAGTTACATATTGGATCAAATCTAGAGCGTTTGATAAGGTCGACTAACAAACCAGTTCTAGTTGCAGCCCGCTCATTTAAACCGATTGATCGAATATTAGTTGCATTTGACGGGGGTGGTAGTTCATTTGGAGCAATCGAGTACTTATCATCAAATAAGTTATATCAGCACCTAGAATGCCACATAGTAATTGCCGGCAGAGAAGGGAGTCGTGGACACAAGAAATTAAAAAATGCTGAAACTCTTCTCAAAAAAGTTGGTATTAGTTACCAAGTTTTTTATGAGCGTGGTGAGCCTGAAAAAGTGATCTCTAACCATGTTGAAAATGAGAATATAGACCTATTAGTGATGGGCGCTTACGGTCATTCTCGAATTCGAAACCTCATAATAGGATCTACCACAACACAAATGATTAGGTCCTGCCGTGTGCCTGTATTACTTTTTCGATAGCAGGAACTGGCTTTATTTTCAGTAAGTGAAACGTTCTGAACAAATCAGCACTTTGAAAGTCGCCAATTGCTGTTACGGTATAATTGTAGTTGATTTTCTAGGGGTGTCCCCCTGAGGGTATGGGACCGGCTAGGAATTACCGCCCAAGAGGACACGTTATCATTACGAACCAAAGTTTGTATTGGACTGAATCTCAACTACACCTCACTACCTCTGCCAACCCATCAAAGATCGGGCGTCTAGAAGCCGCAGACCGCGCATCCACAGCCCCTACCCCCTCAAACAAAACCTAAATCTGATAGCCAAACAGCAACAGTAACCTCGGTCCGTGGTCCACGGACCTTAGAACTAGTTTCAGGCAAGGTTGCGGGTAAGGTTTTGATAGTTGACCAAATGGGCTAATATGCTAAGCTATTGATATAGCTGGATTCAATTACAAATTGGCGCGTGTGTTAGGCTTCGAACTTCCCTTCACCCGCTCCAAAACTTCCAAGGTGCAAGTACCTGATTTTCAAGCATTTTAATGTTTGACGTCAGGAAGTGTGTACCAAACTGTGATCCAAAATAGCTCCTATTTAATCAGCCGTAATGACATCTATTACTACTCTCGTCGTGTTCCGGCAGACCTTGATAAGCGATTCAACAAAGACCGCGTGATCATGTCCCTGCGAACGAGGTCGCAGGACAAAGCGTTGCGTTTACCACAAACGCTTTCAGATAGATTGAAGAGGTATTAGGAAAGCTTACGACTTGAGCTTCTTCATAGCAGGGAACCTGGCCTTTATGTTCGCCAAGACCTACCAGCAACTTTACCTTTCTAAAATTCTTGTCATCACTGGCCAGGAGTGGAAAAGCCTAGGAAGCGGTCCTATTTTTTCGGTGTCCATGAATACACAGATGTGGACATATCAGCCTGAATATCAGTTTTCCCTATAAATTGTGTCCCAACGTGTTGCGCCCACTTACCCGTGCCTGCGATTTGAGTAATCAGGGCCGTACCATCTTGCTGAAAGGCTCCTGTGCTAATTAAACCATCTCCGTCTCCATCAACTGACTGACAGGTGAAGGAGCCACCAATTGGTTGTTGCTGACCTGATGCAAAAGCAAAAAATTGGTCGCAAGTAGCGCTTGTAGCCTTTGGAAATCCTTTTAGGGGGTTTTCCCAAATCCAAACATCATTCGTGGTCTGATGCACTAGAACGCCTGAAGTGCCTTCTATTTTCTTTGAGCCAACAGTTATCGCCGTGCCATAGCCAGCACCCGGGGTTGTATGACCATCAGCAAAAGCCATTATAGGAATAAACCCTGCCAATATAGTAACTAATAATAATCTCATAATTTTTCTCCTTTCAAAAAACTCAACAGAATCCAGTCAAATACATTTAATTTGGATCTAACAGCAGTTGATATGCAGCACAGCTATGCAAATGCTGCACCGCCAGATTCTTTTTTGTTCCATTACATAGATGTCAGGAATGGGAGGATTCTTATAAACTTATTGCAATCGCTCTCATGGGCAACTTCGTGGTGGCCGCATAAAAAAGACTCCCACTGAACCTGCTCCGCATCAACGCTATTTGGGGGTTGGCAAATTAGACGGCCTCTGGAAAACTTGCTTTAGTATTGCGCTATTGGGATGAACCACAATGTATGCTCGGATAATAAAGATCACATTTCAAAACGAATTTGCGCGTAAAGGTGCTGAAGCGCTCCTAAATCCAATGGTTTTGCAAGAAGCGAAGGAATATGGGTTGATTTATCGAATAACGCTAAATCCAAAACCTGAGCAAAGAATTGCTATCCAGATCTATGATGAAGAAAAGTCAGCAAAAACATTTTTAAGAAAATTTGGTGATGGAAAGTTAAACGAAATTAGAGATACTGGCGCGCGAGTTGAGGTTTTTGAAGGATTAATAGATAAATTCGACCATTTGTTAGAGAACTAAATAATGCGCCCGCTCATTCAATTCACATCATCCCGGAAGTGTGATCCAAGATAGTGACTACATAACTTTCTGAAACAATCTTGATGACAATTAGCTATATAGCAGCAGTCATCAGAACTGGAAATTATCATGATCAAACGTATTTTTGCGCTTATGTTTGCAATGTGGATTTTAGTTTCTTTGCCAACTATAGCAAATGAGGGATTTATCGTTGAAACGCTGCAAAAGGGAAGCGGCAAACTCGCGACCGCAAACCAACAAATCTCTGTCCATTATGAGGGCAAATTAACCGATGGGACAGTTTTTGATGCCTCGCGCCCACGTGGGCAGCCGTTCAGCTTCATCCTTGGAAAAGGCCAAGTGATAAAAGGCTGGGACTTAGGTATTGAGGGTATGGCCATTGGGGAAATTCGCCGTCTGACAATCCCTCCTGAAATGGGTTATGGAATCGCGGGGGCGGGAGGGGTGATACCGCCCAATGCCACTCTGATTTTTGAAGTTGAACTAGTAGCAGTCAGCAGACCTTTGACACTGGGACAGGTGAACTCAGGTGAATTATTAGAGGCGCAAGCTAAAGGTGCTGTGATTGTTGATATTCGCAGAGAGGATGAATGGCAAAAAACAGGAATTATAGACGGTGCAGAAACAATAACTGCTTTCACAAAAGCCGGCCGTCTCCATAAAGATTTTCAAGAAAAATTTTTATCCCTGGTTCCATCTTTAAATACCCAAATAGTGCTGTATTGCCGAACTGGTAATAGAACAACAAAGTTAGGAAATGCTCTTGTCAATCAACTCGGTTATTCAAATCTAAGTCATCTGCACAATGGGATCACAGGCTGGTTCAAAGATGGTCTGGAAAGCTTGCCCTACACTGGGCAGTGATATTCTTTGCAAGTGCGCAATTTCTCAAGTTCCG
>CABYZM010000051.1 GCA_902523435.1 uncultured SAR116 cluster alpha proteobacterium | reverse complement strand
TGGAGACAGCTCGGAAAATCGCTGCAAATGGTCCGGTGGCCGTTCGTCAGGCAAAACAGGCTATTTCACGCGGAATACAAATGTCGCTTTCTGATGGTCTGGCTTTCGAAATTGAAGCTTACAACCGAACTATCCCTACACAAGACAGACGAGAAGGAGTTGCTGCGTTCAATGAACGACGCCTTCCAAACTTTTCAGGGGACTAAACTTATGCTTTGCTAAGAAACTGCAACTTTAAGTTTCAGCATACCCTCAAAATAAATGTTATTTGAATAGATCCCTGTTTTCCGAAACAAAAGTTTCAAGCTCAATTAGGCATTGAGATAATTCAATAATTCCCTTTTCGCTAAACCCAAGGTAAATATTTTTTTTGTTTTCAACTATTGAAAAGCATTGATCGACTGGTATTTCCTCAGCCAAGTCAGGGTACTTAAAAATAGATTTCTTCTTAAAAAGAGCCTTAAAGGCGTTCGGCTTTGATTGGTCAATGTCAATCATGGTTACATTGAACTTTTTACCCTTGAATTTCTTCGGAAAAAAATCGACACCATAATTGTTACAGTATTCTATCTTTTCATCTCGAAGCTCGTATCGATGACAAAGAAGCTTTCTAGAGCGTGGGGCAAAAGCAAAGGTCAAACTTGATCCCTCATCGAACAAGTGCTGAACTATTCTGTAGAATGGCTTTCCTATTGATGATGCACAAATCTTAGTAAACTCAAAATCCTCTGTGCTATCTTTTATATACTCCTCGCAATATGCGTGAGCTTTATTCGTAGCCATCAAGGCGATTGCAAGCGCCATCGCCAAAGTCAGCACCCTGCAAACTTTACCAATTTCAAACATTGCTATCTTTCTCTAAAAATCCTTGGCAATGGAACTCTTTTTAGAATAGCTCTTCACTTCATTTATTTTTGAAGTGCTTTTATTTCCGCCACCGCTGGAATTATTCCCTGAGCTCGAAACTGGCGCATCACCACGTGCAACTTCTTTCTTAATTGTCTGTTTCGCATCAGCGGCAGCTTCAGATAATTCAGGCTTCCACCCAGCAAGAACGATTGCAATTTTTTCTGTCTTATCAACACATTCACCAAGAACGACAATACCACTCAACACAGATTCTGTAGCACTTCCCATCGTCTCTACCATTGAACTCATTTCTTCAACAGTCCCGCTTGTGTTACCGTCTTGATCTGTCGTTTCAATTGAGTTTGTGAGGTCGCTAACCAAATCTGCTGCTACAAATTCCTCTTTCATAAAACGAGTGAATTCTGCTTTTGCTCTCATAAATGCTTTCTTTTTTGCCTTACGTACTAAACTGCTCTTAGGCGCAAGGAAATTTGCCTCTCCTGACATGAGAAATGCTCTTATTGCCCCAGTTTCCGGGTCTTTTTTATAAGAGATGCCAAGAGATGTTGTCTCAAACTCTTCCATGAAAGCATCACAATTTGCAAATGCTTTGCCTGCAGGTAGACTTAGAATACCCGCAACTGCAATGACTGCTAGTTTAAATTTCAGCCCAAATTTACCAGTCATTTTTTACACTCTCCTCTAATTTTTTCATACTTTCGTCAGCCCGCTTTTCGGCATCTCTAACGTTTTTTGTATCATCCGCAGAAGACAAACTTGCATTACTTATCTTTCCGCCCATTTTCCGGGTAATCTGCCTCGAAACTGAGAGACTTACCTTATCGCTGAATTGTGATATCCCACTCTCTTTTTTGAACTTCAGCCTTCTAATAGGAACAGAGCCGGAAGACACAATGTTAGAGGTGGCAACTTCGATAACCTTAAAGTTTGCCGAACCATTAAATTTTTGACGCACGATTAAATTATTGCCCACCTTCTTTTCTTCAATCTCAGCAGACAATTTCTCAAACTCGACAACAAGCATAAAATCAGCACCAGCAAGGTTCCCGATACGCGCCATCTCTGTCATAGAATTATTGCCCGCAGCTAAAGTGCCGAGTTCTATTTGACGCTTCTTCAAAAACGCTCTGTCAAGAACCTCCAATTTCCCACTCTCATTGAGGACGTTCTCTAAACCATTGCGAATTGCTGATGCAATTTCGTCGGCCTCACTAGCAGTGAGACCTTGAAATTTTTTCATCTCTGGTTTGAAGACAATAAGCGTGTTTTTGGATTTATCAATCGATGATTCGTATTTTGGTATTTCTACTTGAAGAACCACCTTTATTCCATTTGAGAGTTCTTTTTTTGACACGTACTTGTAACCGCTAAGAATACCCTTCACCTCACTAGATTGAACCTCAAACATAGTGCTTGCTTCCAAAGCAGCGCCGGCAGAAGCTCCAGATGAATCGCTCACTTCAACAGTTGCTGTAAAATCTGTGCTTTGTTGAGCAGATGCAAATCTTTCTCCCAGAACTTGCGCCAAGGCGCTCCTAATTGCTTCATTGGTGGCTTGTTTAAGGTTTCCTCCTTCACCCTCCGCCTCAACAGTAATAATAGTGATCCCAACCTTCTTGTCTGGCGAACCAGTCGATCCTGACGAATTACTAACAGAACCGCCAGCCGATAAATTATCTACTGTCGTGTTTTGTGCACTTGCACCAGAGTTATTGCTTGATGAACCAGCACTAGGCTTTGGGTTTGATGTTGCTTGCTTTGCATCTGCGGCAGCCTGAGAGAGTTGTGGCTTCCAGCCAGCTAAAACCATCGCCACTTTTTCTTCCTTGTCGACGCATTCACCGAGAACAACAATTCCGCTTATTACTGACTGAGCGCTGGACGCCATTGTTTCAGCCATTGAACTGATTTCCTCGACTGCACCAGTCGTATTTCCATCTTGGTCTGTGCTTTCAACAGACGTGGTCAAATCTGCGACGAGGTCAGCTGCCGCGAAGTCCTCCTTCATAAAGCGAACAAATTCTGCTTTTGCTCTCATAAGAGCTTTTTTCTTTGCCTTTCTGACAAGACTGGACTTTGGCGATAAAAAATTAGCCTCGCCCATCATCATCAGAGCAGAAATACGGCCAGTTTCTGGGTCTTTTTTGTAGGATACCCCAAGAGACGTAGTGTCCACGTCATTGAGAAAGTCCTGACAGGACGCAAATGAATTTCCACTTGATGTAATCAACACTGCCAAAAATAAAGCTATTCTGTACAGGCTCAGCATTTGTCATCCTTATCCAAAATAATCAAAAATGAAAAATTTATCGCGCCGAGAAAACCCCGGCGCGATAGAGAATTTGCTTATATCGACAAAGCATCAAGCTCATCAGTCGCCGGTACAGCAATATCGTTTTCTTTCGCAATTGCTCTAAGATCTTTAAAGCCCTGTATAGAGAGTTTTGCGAATTTAATGATTGCTGGGGCTTTGGATGGGGCATCTTTAGCCACAGAAATTGCTTTCATCCCATCGGCTGGTGTAGGCGTGCCAGCGGAAGATATATCAGAAAGTGCTATTCCCGCATCAATAGCAGATAACCCAACCTTCAGGGCTGCAGGAGCATAATTTGCCATAGCTTCACCAATTTTTTGCTTTTCACCAGCATTCAAACTTTTGGCTTGAGCAAGTTTATCATTAATGCGGCCAAGGCCATCATTAGTGGCATTTATTGACTCATCAAGGTCAGAGGCAGCAAATGCAGTACCCTTATCACGAATATTTTTTGCCTCGCCTCTTAGAACCGCTGCCTCCTGCTTCAGTCCCAAAGCATCAGCCAACATAGCTAAAGATTCTTGTGTATCTGCAACGCCAGCTACAGCCTGGTTCATCAAGTTTTCAAATGAACTAATGATGTCTGACCAGCTTTTACCTCCGCCGCCGCCCATCATTCCTGTCGCCATGCCTCCCATACCACCTGCACCACAAGCACTCAGAGTTGCAAGAGCTGTGGAAGCCATTGCGAATTTTAAAACTCTTCTTCTAGCTAAAGTCATTTTTTTCTCCTCTGTTTTAAATGACAAATTTTTATCTTAGGCCTTTTTGCTGTAATTGGCCGACGACGGTGTCCATTGCAAATACTATAGCTTCGTTATATGCGTTGACTTCAGCAACACCAGCATCACTTGAGTCCTGGCCATAAACGACTTTGGGCCTAACAGACGCAACCGTTTTCGCCCGGCCATCTGATAACATCCAGACCTTAAAACTTACTTTTGCAGGCACTTTAACTGTGCCTCTCACTTTATCTGTCGTAGGCGTGCCCACGTCTACTTTGCCCATACCAAGGAAGGTCCAACCAGCGTCAATCGCAGCGTTTTTATATTGCTTAATTAACTTTTTCGGAAAGCCGCCTTTTTTCGTCAGCATATCTTGATCAATAATGTCTTCAAGATAAGGCAGATCAAACTCATCGGCCAAGTCCTCAGCATCCATAGGTTCAAAGCCAGCATCTACCAGAGCTTCTTCAACAGCACCTGCCATGTCTGCTGAAATCTCTGTGTCAGCCTCGTACTCAACCGCATCTCTCTTTTTTGCTGAACTTCCCCCAGTCTGGCTCACATCCATTGATTTGGTGTTCGTGCTGTCCACAGAAGAAGTCCCATCACTAGCACTTTCCTCTTTGATAGTAGCTTGGCTCTCGGATTTACTAACGCTTGTTTGTTTGACATCGAAGGATTTCCGTTCCGTCTCGACACGCGCTACAAAAAGGGCTCCAAAATCACTTGCGTCTCCGGCCTCCTGATTGCCTGCTTCAGAATTATCGATGAAAAAAGCGTTTAAAGCATCCACATCCACCAATGCAGATATTGCTACTTTAAAAGTCTTTGTGCCCTTGTCGTCTTTTCTCTGTTGAACGGCAGCTTCTAGCACAAAGTCATCAACGTTTTCATAAATGCTTTCTTCTAAGTCCTTAAACATACGCTTTTTTGATTTAGGAAAAGAAGCCGCAACCTTTTTAATCGCTTTACGTTTCGCATCTTCAAGCGCTGACGCTTCAATGTATGACGAATACTCCTGATATTTTTTCTCTCCTACAGCGGTTACCTTCACAGTTTCTTGGGCATGAGCGAGTGAAAAGCTGAGAAGCGAGCCAACTAATATAAAAAGAATCGAACTAAATTTCATGAACTTATTAAACATAACTTTTTACTCCAGAAGTCTAATCTAAAATGCTGCAAATAGCTGTTCAGTTGCTGTGGTTATCTCGCCAGATGTTTTCGCAATAGTTTTGGGTGTGGAGCGTTGCAAAAACTCCTGCTCAACACTTCCATCAAACTGCTTCGAAATTTCATATAGAAGCGAGTATAATTGCTCTGGAAATTGAAAGTGCGGTGTCAATTTCTCAACTTTTCTTATCACACCACAGGTTTCTTTTTTCCTTACAAAGGATGAGTCCATTATTGTATCAAAAACACCGTCTATTTTTACATTTGCTTTCACAATAAAGCATACAGTTTTTTGTTGGCCCTTCACCTTCTCATAATAAACAAATCTCTCAACCCCTAACCCTATAGAGAACGAAGGTTCAGGCAATTTAATTTTCCGA
>CABYZM010000050.1 GCA_902523435.1 uncultured SAR116 cluster alpha proteobacterium | reverse complement strand
TCTGTTCAGCTTGTTTTCTGCTTAAATAAACAAAACTGTTCAATAGAGCATGATGAACAGTCCGGCTTACGGGCCTTGCAGATATAGCGTCCATGTAAAATCAACCAGTGATGTGCTCCTTTTTTATAGCGTTCAGGCACACGGCGAAGCAATTCTTTTTCAACAGCATCCGGTGTTTTTCCAGGAGCAAGGCCTGTTCTGTTGCTAACTCTGAAAATATGTGTGTCAACGGCAATCGTCGGCTTTCCAAAGGCTTCGTTTAAAACTACATTGGCCGTTTTGCGCCCTACGCCTGGCAGAGCTTCTAATGCGTCGCCGACCTGTGGAACAGCCCCACCATGCTGATCAATCAGAATTTCTGACAAGGCCAACACGTTTTTAGCCTTGGTGTTAAACAAGCCAATTGTTTTTATGTGATTGCGGATCTGCTCAAGACCCAGCGCAACCATAGCCTCAGGAGTGTCAGCCTCGACAAATAGCCTCTTGGTTGCTTTATTGACGCCCACGTCAGTTGCCTGCGCGGATAAAACAACTGCAATGAGCAACGTATAGGGATTGTGAAACGTCAATTCGGTTTGAGGGTCAGGATTGTTCTCACTGAGCAAAGCAAACATTAGATTGATATCTGAAAGACGCATCTTGCGCGGCATTTTGTGCTCTTTTCATTTCTTGAACGTATTTTTATAAATAGGCAAATGCAAACGTTTGTCCATATAAGTGACTAACTTTCAATGAATTCAGCACCGCAACAAAACAAAATGAACCGAAGCAAATCAAAATTCCATGACGCGCCTACAACACAGCGATGGTTTCATGATAAATCACCAGAAAATATCGAGACAATTGTAATTACGCTCTGGCCATACCGCTCTTTATCTCTGCAGGGCTTTCGTATTCTCATAGCTGTGCTAGCCAGTCTAATGAGCCTAATAGGGCTGGGTTTTTATCTAATTGGAGCATGGCCTGTTGTGGGATTTCTGGGTCTAGAGATCTTCATTGTGTGGTATGCCTTTAAATGGAACTACAGATCAGGACAACTTGTGGAAACAGTAGCAATTACGCCAAAACAAGTGGATGTCACAAGAACAGACTGGCGAGGCCGTTCAAAAACCATTTGCCTGAACGGAGTCTGGATAAAAGCTGAGTTGGACACAAAAGAAAAGAAGAGGTGCCGTCTATACCTGCGGCATCATGCAAATAAGCTGGAAATCGGGGCATTCATGCCTCCCGCAGAGAAGCCCTCTTTAGCGATTGCCCTGAATGAGGCCTTTGCGCGTTTGCGTTATGATTCAAAAATTGCAGAAACTTGAAAAAAGGCTCAGGAAAGCACATCACCCATACTGTACAGACCGGGGGGCTGTGCAGAGGCAAATGCAGCAGCGTGAAGTGCCCCACGGGCAAAGATAGACCGGCTTCCTGCTCGGTGTGTCAGCTCTATGCGCTCTTGCTGACCAAAAAAAGTAACTGTATGTTCCCCAGCTACATCACCGCCTCGCATCACAGCAAAACCAATATTCCCTTGTCTTCGCCGACCTGTCACCCCGTCACGGCCACTGTCCAGCACCTCATCGAGGTTCACATTCCGCCCGTCAGCCGCTGCCCGACCAAGAGCAAGTGCAGTTCCTGATGGCGCATCAATTTTCTGATTGTGATGCGTCTCAACAATTTCAATGTCCCAGTCTTGCCCCAGTTGGCCAGCAACCTGACGCACAATTTGAGCCAAAAGGGTTACACCAACAGAGGTGTTCGCACAATATACAATAGGAGTGTCAGCTGCAGCCCGGGACAGCGCCTTTTCCTGTTCCTTTGTGAGGCCAGTTGTGCCAATGACCATCGCCGTTCCGGTTTTGCGGGCAATCTCAATATGCATCAAGGTTGCTTCCGGACGGGTAAAATCAACAATCACTCCCCCTTTTCCAAGGCCAAGTACATCTGCATCAGCGCTCAGGAAGACCCCATCTGTAGTAGAGCCCACAAGCGGATGATCAGCATGTTCTGTCAAAGCTCCGATTTCGAATTCAGCCTTTTCGGCGACAAGGTCCCTGATCATCTTCCCCATTCTGCCTTCTGCGCCAGGAAGGGCAATTTTGGTTATTTCTCCTGCCATATTTTCTGCTCCTTATGCCTGATGGGTGCAGTCTGGGCTCCGAACCATTATGAACAGCCACACTGTATCAATCTGCACCCTTAAAAGCCAGACAGATGAGAGGAGACAAACAGGCAAGCCCGATCAGGACCACAATTTTTTCACCCGATTAAGGAAACTGGTGGTCTGAGGACTGGCATCGCCCGCCTGTTCAAATTCAGTCAGTAATTCAGCTTGCTTCTTTGTCAGATTGGTCGGAGTTTCAACCTGAATTTCAACGATTTGATCGCCTTGCCCCGATCCCCGCAAGGCAGGCATGCCTTTTCCGCGCATACGGAATTTCCGCCCGGTTTGTGTTCCTTTTTCAATCTGCAAGCGGGCCATGCGCCCAGCCAATGTTGGTACTTCAATTGAACCGCCAAGAGCAGCTGTCGACATGGGTACAGGTACACGCAAAAATAAGTGACTGCCCTCACGCTCAAAAATCGAATGTGTTCTCACATTCACGAATATATAAAGATCGCCTGCAGGCGCACCACGTAACCCTGCTTCTCCTTTGCCGGACAAGCGGATCCTCGTCCCAGAATCAACACCTGCTGGAATATTCACAGACAAATTTTCAGACTTCTCAACCCGGCCCTGTCCCCGGCAAGACCGACAAGGATCGGAAATTGTCTCGCCCGCACCCTGACAGGACGGACAGGTCCGCTCAACAGTGAAAAAGCCTTGCTGAGCGCGCACCTTACCGCGTCCACCGCACCCAGAACAGGTAACAGGCTGGCTACCTTTTTCCGCACCACTACCGGAGCAAAGCTCACAAGTCGCAGAAATATCAGCGACAATGTCCTTGGTACATCCTAAAAACGCTTCATCTAGGTCAATATCCAGATCATAGCGCAAGTCTGCACCATGACGAGACTGACCACCTCTGGACTGGCCGCCAGAAAACTCAGAGAACATTTGCTCAAAAATATCTGAAAAACCACCACCAAAGCCGCCGAAACCTGCACCACCTCCGCCAGCTGACTGTTCAAAAGCCGCATGACCGAGTTGATCATAAGCGGCTCGCTTCTGGCTATCTTTCAGCACTTCGTAAGCTTCGCTAGCCTCACGGAAACGCTCTGCTGCCGCGTCATCATCTGGGTTCCGGTCGGGATGATTAGCCATTGCGAGCTTCCGGTAAGCTGACTTGATAGTTTTATCATCCGCGTCCCGGTTGACGCCCAGAACCTCATAGAAATCACGTTTCGACATTAATCGGTTCTGCCCTGCATTTTCAGACTATTAACGAATGTTTTGTTGATGCTTCAGCTATTTTACATCCGGATGATATCAGGCTTTCTTAGCGTCTTTGTCATCATCAACTTCTTCAAAATCGGCATCTACCACATCATCATTATCTTGGCTCGTGTTCGTACCATCAGCTTGCGCACCGGCCATATCCTGTTCACCCTGATAGGCCGCTTCACCCATCTTCATTAATACAGCTGACAACGCTTCAGATTTTTCTGAAATCTGCTGACCATCTTCCCCTTCCAGGGCTGTCTTAAGCTCAGCAATTGCAGCTTCCACATCAGCCTTCATTGCCGAGTCGGCTTTATCACCCAAATCATCTAAGGATTTCTGTGCGCCATGCACCAAGGCTTCGGCCTGATTACGGGCCTCAACCTTTTCCCTGCGTTCTTTATCCTGTTCAGCATAAGTTTCAGCATCCTGAACCATCTGTTCAATCTCGTTATCTTCAAGTCCGCCAGATGCTTTAATGCTAATTGCCTGTTCTTTTCCAGTTGCCTTATCTTTGGCGCTGACTTTAACAATGCCATTTGCATCAATGTCAAAGGTCACTTCAATTTGTGGGACTCCACGAGCCGCAGAAGGTATACCCTCCAAATTAAACTGCCCGAGAAGCTTATTATCAGACGCCATTTCACGTTCGCCCTGATAAACAGAAATCGTCACGGCTGATTGATTGTCATCAGCTGTTGAAAAAACTTGGCTTTTCTTTGTTGGAATTGTTGTGTTCCGTTCAATTAAACGCGTAAACACACCACCAAGCGTTTCAATTCCCAATGATAAGGGTGTCACATCCAGAAGCAGGACGTCTTTTACATCACCAGTCAGCACCCCTGCCTGTATTGCCGCCCCGCTGGCAACAACTTCATCAGGATTTACACCCCGATGCGGCTCCTTTCCGAAAAATTTTTCTACGGTTTCGATAATTTTTGGCATTCTTGTCATGCCACCAACTAGTATTACCTCGTCGATTTCACTAGTTGAGACACCGGCATCCTTTAATGCCTTCTTACATGGCTCAAGAGAACGCTTGACGAGCTTGTCGACCAGTTGTTCCAGCTTTGAGCGGCTCATCTTCACAGTCAGATGCTTAGGACCTGTTTGGTCAGCAGTGATGAAAGGTAGATTGACTTCTGTTTGTGTTGTACTGGATAGCTCAATCTTTGCCTTTTCAGCAGCTTCTTTGAGGCGCTGCAGAGCCATCCTATCAGAGCGTAAATCGATACCTTGTTCAGCCTTGAACTCATCTGCTAGAAAATCGATTACAACCTGGTCGAAATCTTCGCCGCCAAGGAAGGTATCGCCGTTCGTTGATTTTACCTCAAATACGCCATCACCTATCTCAAGAATGGACACGTCAAACGTGCCGCCCCCAAGGTCAAATACTGCAATAGTGCCAGTTTCCTTTTTGTCCAATCCATAAGCAAGGGCCGCCGCTGTCGGCTCATTGATGATCCGCAGTACCTCAAGACCGGCAATTTTACCAGCATCCTTTGTGGCCTGTCGTTGCGCATCATTGAAATAAGCCGGTACCGTAATCACAGCTTGGTCAACACCTTCACCCAAAAAGGCCTCAGCATCCTCTTTGAGTTTCCTCAGAATAAAGCTCGACATTTGAGATGGAGAGTATTCTTCGCCATCAACCTCAATCCATGCATCACCATTTTTTGCCGGCTTGACCTCGTAAGGCACCAGATCAGAAAATTCTTTAATGGCTGGGTCATCCGCACGGCGTCCAATTAATCTCTTAACAGCAAAAATTGTTTTCTCCGGATTGGTCACTGCCTGACGCTTAGCAGGCTGCCCAACAAGACGCTCCCCATCGTCCGCAAAGCCGATCATTGATGGAGTGGTACGAGACCCCTCAGCGTTCTCAATAACGCGTGTGTCCTTCCCGTCCATGACCGCAACACAAGAATTTGTTGTTCCCAGGTCAATACCTATCACTCTTCCCATTTTCTGATGTCCTTCTTAAGTTCTGGTTCCAGAAATTTTCATTTAGAGCCGCACAAAAATAAATGCACACGTTATATAAGAACTGTTTTCACCGATGCAAGAGGCATGCAAACTCTCACAATAGCCCAAAAGTTACGAACCAACAGGTCAGTCTTCAGCAGATGCTGAAGTTTCAGGCTCTAATACCTTAGATACGCCAACCATAGCTGGACGTATCAACCTATCATGCAGCAGATACCCTTGCTGTACGACTTGAACAAC
>CABYZM010000049.1 GCA_902523435.1 uncultured SAR116 cluster alpha proteobacterium | reverse complement strand
AAGGCCGGACATAAAGCGGGCGAATTCATCACCGTTCAGGGCAAAGGCGATCTGCGCAAACAATTCAGCCGCCTTTTCAGGGTGATGCCGGATGACGTGCAGAAAGATTCTGTCCAGAAACAGATCAAAACGACTGATTGGTCGAGGCATTGTTGCTGGCGTTAAAGGGTCTGGGCCGCTGAGGACCAGTCTGTCAACAATGGCATCTGTATGTTTTTGGATAAAGGCAAACGCATAGCCAGATGACGGGCGAACACAGCCGCCATTTGCACCGATGGGCAGATAATCAGGATTGGCTGGTTGTACAAAAGCCATCGGAATACAGCCCTGCTCAGTATGGTTGACTTGCCAGCCGCCAGTCGCCCAATAAGTTTCCAGATAGGTTTTTATCGCCTCTGCATAAAACTCATCATTCTGGCGTTTAGGGGAAAGCATGGTGGATTCGACTAATGCCTCTGTGGGGCTGTAAGGAAGCAGATAGATAAAATGAATGCCGCGGGACTGGTCACATCTGAAATCCATTAAAATAGCCGTATCAGGTGAAAAACATGGTTGTGCTGCTTTGATCTCCACACCTTTAAAATGCTGCAGCATGACCCTGTCAGGCACATTTGGAGGGCGGCTGTCAAAGACAGGCTTGGCGCCGGGTGTAGGCAGGTTGTCAGGCTCTTGCTGTATATTCCCGTCTATAATTTTCAGACAATGAGTCAGCCAATCACGGCTATCGAGACGGCAGTAGGGATGCGAATCAGCTGTTTGCGTAACCTTCCGTTCTGCTGTAATGATCTGCCATTTATGCCAGCGTTGTCTTGCGAGCTCGGTCTGCTCTTCAAGTCCCTGTGTTGCCCAGAAACCCCAGCTATGCCTATTTGTCGCGGCGGGAGAGACAGGGCCATACAGACAAGCCTTTATACCTGATGTCTTTTCTGTCCGCACCAGCTGGCGGGCCAACGACAGGCCGGCACAGCCTGCGCCTATAATTGACAATTCTGCCTGTTCTAGGGGGGCTGTCCTGATCATTTAAGTGCCTCATCTAATAAGCTGGTAAGAGGCGCATGCAAATTACTGTTATGAGTAGCTTTGGGCAGGCGATAGAGTTGTGATAGGGCTTGCAGGCTGGCAGACAGTTTCTCGCTCTTGCTAGTTACCACTCGCCCATCGCCCCACCGCAGCTTACGAGCTCTTAATTTTGTCCCAATGGCGCGATAAACTTCTCCTGCAACAGCAATGCCATATCGCGCGCGCACAGGCAGAAAGCCCAGCCCCAGACGCCCGCTTTCATAGTACAGGTCAGCAAGAGTCAGCAGCCTGTCTGCAGCAGCCTGAATCTGTTTATAGTTCTGAGATTCAGGAGCCTTTGCACAGGCAACAATCTGGTCAGGTGAAAGCTGGCCTATCCAGCTTTCAGGCAGGTAGCGTCGTCCCATCTGGGCATCTTCCAGAATATCTCGGGCAATATTTGTCAGTTGCATGCCGATGCCCATATCCACAGCAAAACGGAAGGCTGTCCTGTCGCCACAGCCCAGAACAGGACACATCAGAAGCCCGACTGCGCCAGCTACATGATAGGCATAAGCCACCAAATCTGCCTCATCCTTGAGCAGCATTGCGGACTGATCCAACAACAGCCCGTCCAGTAGATGTATAAGTGGCCTAACCGGGATCTGGCACCGGTTCATAACCTGCATGTACTGCAAAAGTGCAGGGTCTGGATGTTCAGGTATTTTCCCAGCATCTATTTGGATTAGCTGGCGGCGGATATGGCAGAGTCGATGTGTTCCTTCTTTCGTATGCAGCCCGTCGATATCGCCATCAGCAATATCATCCAAAAGCCGGCACAGGCTATACAGCTCAGCTGCATCTTTTGTCATCTGGCGGCCCAGCAGGCGTGATGCCCAGTAAAAGCTTTTGCCGTTTTTAGCCAGTGTCTTTAGGGCTGTGCCCCTCTCAGCTGGATAATGTGCACCTTGCTGTTTCTGTTCAGCGCGTGGGCTGGACATGTACGGCTTTCCGTTCATCTTCGCTAACCAACGTTTCAACAACTTTGGCTGAACAGAGCACGCCAGGAATACCAGCACCGGGATGTGCACCTGCTCCTGAAAAATATAGATTTGCCAGATGCGGATCACGGTTGTGATAACGGAACCAGGCAGACTGGGTGAAGCTGGGGGATATAGAAAAGCCAGCGCCATGTTCAGATCGGTAATCTGCTTTAAAATCTTCAGGTGTCATATAAAAATCTTCGGTGATCACTTTACGTAGTTCTGGCATTATACTTTTATCAAGGGCGGTGACAATCCTGTCTTGCAGGAGCGGCCCTTGTTTTGCCCAGTCCACATCACCCTGCAGATTAGGGACCGGGCAGAGGACATAAAAACTATCACAGCCCTCAGGTGCAAAACGGGCATCCGTGGCGGTCGGGCGATGCAGATATAATGAAAAATCTTCTGCCAAGATTTTTTTGCTAAAGATATCATGCAGCAAATCTTTATACCGTTTTCCCATCCATATCGTGTGATGGGCAATGTCTGGATAGCGCTGCCGGGTCCCAAAAAACAGCACAAACAGGCCCATCGAATAGCGGGTTACTGCTTCTGGCAGCACCTTTTTGCGCAGGTGGGTCTGGCTAGGCAGCATTTGCCGGTAAACAGTTGGTGGGTCAGCGTTACAAATCACATTATCAGCAGAGATGAAGGCCCCGTCGGCCGTGCGCACACCTGTAACTTTCTTGTTAGAAACACAAATCTCAGTGATATCTGTATTCAGTTTCAGATCAATATCCTGGCGGATCATGAGAGCTTTTAATTCAGCGACCAGCTTGCCTGTACCGCCCATGCAGAAATACACGCCCCATTTGCGCTCCAGATAATGAATCAAGGCATAAATGGATGTTGTATCAAACGGGTTGCCGCCTACAAGTAACGGATGGATGGAAAAAGCCTGCCGCAATAATGGGTGTTTGATGTGGCTGTTAACTAGTTGGGCTACTGTCAAATAGCTACGTAGTCGCAATAATTGAGGGATTTGCTTGATCATAGAGGTAAAACGGGTGAAAGGCTTATCTGCCAGTTGGGTGAAACCGACATCAAAAATCTGTTTGGAGGTGTTCACCAACCGGTCGTAGTTTTTTGTATCCTCTGGCGAAAACCGGGCAATCTCTGCATGTGTGTCAGCTAGTGATGGGCGGTAATCAAACTCAGATCCATCATGGAAATGAAACCTGTACCATGGATCAAGCGGCACGAATTCTAGATGTTCAGAACGCGTCTCTCCAAACAGGGCAAACAGCTCATCAAACAAAAATGGAGCGGTGATGACAGTTGGTCCGGCATCATGGCGAAAGCCGCCACGCTCAAATACACGCGCGCGGCCACCAACATCTTCTAGCCGCTCTATCAGCGTGACCTGATGGCCTTTTGCACGCATACGCAAGGCTGCAGCAATTCCGCCAAAACCACTGCCGACGACCACACTATGAAGGTGCTCTGCCATATCTTTCTTATAGGGGTAGGGGCGGGCATCATCCATTTGCCACATCCTCATTTTCCAGCCGGTTTCGTCCAGACTAACACAGGATATGCCTGCCTGTCCTGCCCAAACATTGCATTAGATGTCACTCAGCCATTTAGACTGGTTAGATCGCGGCACACATGCCGAAGCTGCGCCAATATTGGTGTGATGATTGACCGGCAGTCGGTGGGAAAGGCAGTCGATGATGCTTCTGCTTCTTCCAGCATGCTCAGTAAGGCTGATGAGGTCATGGTCAGCGCTGGTGACCGGCGCAGACGTTCCTGCCAAGCCAGGGCATCATGTGTGTCCCCTGAGGACAGCCAGTTATCAAAGGCTGTCGCAGTATGCTTATTCAATGTTGTCTGAAACATCACAATCACCGCGTTTGGGGCGCGGCGCAGCAGGTCAGATGCCGGGCTTTCCGCGCCATCCTTGCCAATCACATTCAACATATCATTGGCAATTTGATAACAACCGCCTGCGGCACTGAAAAATCGGTTCAGCGGCTGTATAGCATCACGGCGGCCGGCTAGGTGCGCAATCCCTTCAACTGAAGCAATAAATAAAGGTGCAGTTTTGCCTGTGCTAATGTTCATATAGCCAGCCCAGTCTGGGTAGGCGCGAACTTCAAACTCGAGAGCTTGTCCTGCCGTGGTGGCAGCCATATGGCGTGACAGGATAGAAACCAGCTGTGGCGTCTGCCCAAGGTAGGCGGCTTCTGCTGCTAGCTCAAAGGAGAGCGCGATCAACCAGTCACCAAGCGCCAGTGCCGTATCGCGCCCATATAAGGCCCAGACAGACGGCGCGCCGCGGCGCACCATATCTCCATCACAGATATCGTCGTGCACCAGTGAGGCATTATGAAGAATTTCAACGGCAGCGGCCCAGGGTAGGCTGGCCGTGCGTGGCACGCCAAAACTGTCTCCAGCGGCTAGAGCCATACGGCCGCGCAACTGTTTGCCAGTACGTTTGAAATGATGTTGAGCAGCGGTGGCAAGCGGGTGTTTGCTTAATGGCAATCTCCGCACAATAAAGGCTGACAGTACAGCGGACAAATCGGGAATAGCATCAAGATTTTCGGCGACCTGCACCTCATTGACTTGGCTGGCTAAGTCCTCTGTCATCTTCCGGCCCCCTCTTTGATAGGTATTTTAAGATAAAAGGTGCAAAAAAATTGAGAAATGCATAAGTGAGTGCAATAAAGTGCAAGCACCCATCTAAATGATGGATGCTTGCGATAACGTTAATTACTTTGCAGCTTCAGCTTGTGAAGTAGCAGCAGCCCAAATTGCTAAACAGAAGCCGATCTTGTTAACAACGTCAGCAACGTTGTAGATCAGGTTTAGCGAATTCGCGTCAACGCCACCGGTCATGTAGCCGAAGAAATATCCAAGTGGATAGATGGCCCAGCCGATGGTCACAATCAAACGCATTGTGTTGAATGCTGATTGCACAGATGGGGGTGCACCTTCTGCAGCAACCTTGCCAGCTTCACCAGCAAAGATTTCATACAAGATATATCCCCAACCGGCCATTCCGATCACAAAACCAACCGTAGCGTTGATAAAGCCAGCCTCACCCAAATATCCACCAACTAACATTACCATTGTACCAATCATGAGGCGCCAGAAGACGCCAACAGCAATGGCAGTACAGGCAGCTAGAATAAGGTAGAATTCAATCATCTGCAGAGGCACTGTGATTAGCCAATCTACATAACGAAAGACCGTAGGCGATGCACCTGTGGCAACCCAAACATCACGCATGTAGAAATAGTGGACCGCAGCTACAAGTGTAACAAGTCCGCCCACAATCATTGATGTTCTCCACTTGCCGTCAACTCTCAATGATTCCATCAAGAAAAACACGGTAGCGGCGACCATTGCGATCGAAATCAACCAAAAGGTAATGCCGACAGGATCATTCGGCTCTAAGTTTCCACCAGCTGCTAATGCAATCGATGGAATAAGAATAGCCAGTGACGCAATAGCGACTGACTTTAAAGACTTAATTATTGACATAGGACACTCCCCAAACGTCGCGTTCTAGAACGTCCTACTTTTTTCCCTGAACTGACACCTGTCCATTCAGAGCTCCCCCCGAAGATATTGACAATTTAACATATTCATAAACATTGGCAAGCATTAGTGGTTGAATTTCCAACAGCAACGAATTAACTATATGATTTTATTATGAAATAAACCGCTTTTCAAATTATGGAATATCTGTTTATTTTATGAAATCGACAGTTTTTTGAAAAAATGAGCAATGAGATGGGGCAGGATACAGTGTTAATCGGGGCATTTGCCTTTTTTGCCATCGGCGGTGCGATTTGGCTTATTTTAGCGCGGCTTCAGGCCTCCTCTCTACCAGAACGGGTAAAGCGCCTGCTAACTTACGGCCTTCTCGGGTTGGTTGTAGTAACTGCGATTTATGTGGTCCACTGGCATTCACAGAATTATAAAGCAAATTTTACAGGGAAATCAGAAGCGCTGCAGGCCACCAACACTCGGATTGCGTGAAGTGTATAA
>CABYZM010000048.1 GCA_902523435.1 uncultured SAR116 cluster alpha proteobacterium | reverse complement strand
AAGGCCAACGCCGTGAGGGCTAAGCATCCCGGATAAAAGGGCCTCTTCCACACCTGCAACAGAAAACCCAATTTTTCGTCCCTTTAGATCTGCGAGTGTTTTTACAGGCCCCTCTTCTAGAACAAGAAGACAATTTAGGGGTGTAGCGACCAGAGTGCCTATTCTGACCAGAGGCAACCCTTCTGCAATTTGAAGATGTAATTGTGGCTGATAGCTGATGGCGATATCTGCCTGTCCGGCTGCCACTAGCTTTGGCGGTGCAGAAGGGTCTGCCGGGGCAATAATCTCAACTTCAAGACCCTGATCAGCAAAATACCCGTTTTCCTGAGCGATGATTAGCGGTCCATGATCTGGGTTCACAAACCAATCAAGAAGAACTGTCATCTTCTCTGCTGCACCGAGCGGGCGCCCAAAAAAAGTAAAGATACATAAAAATATCAAGAAATTTCTTTTATTCATTGTGCTCTGTTTCCTCATTTAAATCTTGGTTGACTTGTTGCAAGGAATTTTCTGTCCACAGGTGATGGAAATGATGAATTGGACCATGTCCAGCCCCAACGGTGAGGCTGTCAGCTTCTGAAATGGCGGCTTTGACAAAGGCCTTTGCTGTTGCACAGGCCTGCCCAGGCGTTAAGCCCTTCGCACAATTTGCTGCAATTGCAGCAGATAGGCTGCATCCAGTGCCATGCGTATTTTTTGTCTGTAGTCGCGTAGCCTCAAACCACCGCATCTCTGTCTTGCTCATAAACAGGTCAGGACTGTATGGGCCATCAAAATGCCCGCCTTTTAAATAAATGGCTCGTGGCCCTAAAGTCAAAAGCCCCTTGGCTTGCTGAAACATTTCATCTTTATTCTGCGCTATCTTTTCATTCAGAAGAGCTGCTGCCTCTGGTAGATTCGGCGTCAAAATATCTGCCAAAGGCACTAATTTTTCGCGTAAACATGACATAGCCTCCTCAGCAAGCAGGGGAGCACCCCCTTTAGCAATCATAACGGGATCAAGAATTACCGGCACATCTGATAAGGCCCCAACTTCTTCTGAAACTGCGTTCGCAATCACCTCATCAGCGATCATGCCAATTTTGATCGCATCTATCCTCACATCTGCGGCTACCATTCTGATTTGCTCAGCAACAAAATCTGGAGATAGTTTGTGAATTTGTGATACACCGGTTGTATTCTGTGCGGTCAGCGCAGTGATGACGGCCATACCGTAGACACATTGCGCCGAAAACGACTTTAAATCAGCTTGAATACCTGCGCCGCCAGACGGGTCAGACCCGGCAATTGATAGAGCATTATAAATCATAACTCCCCCTTTGCACGCTTCAGACTGGCGAGCAGGTTACTTGCCGATTGTTCTGGATCAGGCTGTCCACAAATGGCAGAGACTACCGCAACACCGTCTGCGCCTGCAGCCAGCGCGGCTGTGCAGTGTTCTTCCTTTAACCCGCCAATCGCAACAACTGGTACGGTTAAGCATGAACATAAACGCTTCAAGCCAGTAAACCCTATGGGCATTTTATGGTCTCGCTTCGTCTGAGTGGCAAAGACAGGCCCTGCCCCCGCATAATCAATTATTGCAGGGTCGAGATTTAACGCCGTGTCTTCTGTTTCCACGGATAATCCCAGAATTCTATCTGGCCCGATAAGCTGCCTGACTTCTGCAGCATCCATATCTTCCTGTCCAATATGAACACCATCAACTTCGCTAGCGATTGCCGCCTCCACATTATCATTAATCACAAGTGGTATTTGACTTCCTGCCATAACTTGCTTGACTTGTAGCGCAAGAGAAATCAGCTGCTGCGTCGTTGCCTGCTTATCCCTGATCTGAACAAAGCTCACGCCGCCTTTCAAGGCTGCTTTCACTGTTTCAACTAAGCCCGTCTGCGCACATAGAAAGGGATCAGTGACTAGATAAAGCGATAGGGACTGACGGCTTATTGCCATGTGACAAGACCAGCTGCGGCCAGCTTCTCCGGCGTGGTGTTAGCAAGAGCATCCAAAAATAACGGCTGGAATGTCCCTGGCCCTTTGGCTGTTTGAGAGGCAACAAGCCCGGCCTCAGCAAACAGTTCTAAAGCACCAACAGCTGCCGTTAATGCAGGCGCAATTGCCGCAAACCCGCCCATTAGACAGGTCAGAGAACAGCCCATTGCCGTTATCTGCGGCATGAGGTTGGAACCTCCCTTTACACGGGCAATTCGATTTCCATCTGTTACAAAATCTGTTTCGCCTGTAATGACGACAACAGAGTTATGGGCAGTGGCCAACGATAATGCAGCTGCTTCTGCGTCTTCTACAGGATCACTTGAATCAACTCCTTTCGCCTCAGAACTCTGGCCAGCCAAGGCCATAATCTCAGACGCATTACCGCGAAGGATTGTCGGTTCCATCTTCAATATATCCTGCGCAACTGCAGCCCGGTAAGGCGTGGCAAAGTGACCAACAGGATCAAAGACCCAAGGCACATCTGCCTTTCTCGCGGCTGTAATAGCTTTTTTCATTCCCTCGACCCAGGGAGGAGATAATGTGCCGATATTAATGGTCAGCGCACTGGCAATTTTGGCAAAGTCAGCTGTTTCCTCAGGCGTATGAATCATAGCAGGAGAGCCCCCGGCAGCCAGCAACACATTCGCTGAAATATTCATCGCAACATAATTTGTTATGCAATGGACCAGAGGGGTTGTTTCTTTAAATTTTTTAAAAACGTCGCTCACAGCTTTTCTCTCTTCTATAACTGGCTCAGAAGAAAGTTGTGGTTCTTTGAAAAGCAAAAACGTTTCAGCCACATTGACTTCCTACGCCAGCATTATCTGGGTCAGGTCATAAGGGACTGTCTCAGCCTAGTAGTTGTCAGGCACCCCCGTCACGTCTACAATGTAAAACAGCAAGCTGCGGAAAAAGTCAAGTTACACGCATCAAAACGAGAAATTATTTTTCTCCTCTTCCCTTTGTTACTCTCAATATTTTATTTTTTCTGTGCAATTCTGAACATCAACTATAATAGTAAAACAGTCTAGGCGTTAACTAACAGAAATAAGAGGAATAATGAGCTGGCTGGATGCTGTTATGTTACCTATTGTTATGACGGCATGGCTGTTTTTATCTTATGATGCTGTCAACAGACTGTGTCTCAAACGTGGTTGGCCTATGCGTGATGGAATAGGTATGGTGTTATGGATTACAGTTGGGTTTGCTGGTGGAGCTTATTTAATGGTCTTGTTTAATGTTATCTGATCCAGTTCTTATTTTTGTCTGTTTGTAACGCGGGCAAAGACAGAATACTACACATGCGAGGAGCTAGAGAATTCGGAGGAATGAATGAATGTTTTTCAAAATGCTATACTGACTGTTGTTTGGCTTTTTACAATCATCATGTGTGCGGATTTATGGACTGACCCGTTGATTAACGCGGATGCCGGGCTTTCTGAAAGATTAGGGGGAACTGGCCTTTTTATATCAACTGCAGTCATCGCTCATCTGATTATCAAACGTATTTTAAGTCAAAGCCAAAAGAAAACTGACAATTAGTCCTGCAATAATTTTTATCATTAAAAAACTGAGCTCAAAACGTCTGAATTAGCTTGGGAATGCAGGGTGGCCTCAACCTGCTGGCGGTGTAAGCCCGCCTTTTGCATTTCAGCCGCATTTTTCGGAGGACGCCTCCAAGAGAGAGGAACGGTGAGATGCTAGACTTTTCTGTGTAAATAATAACAGATAAAAAATAAAATAAAATGCCAGAATGCAGCAACTATTGATTATTCCCGAAAGGGAATTTCACGGCATGGTTTTATGGGTTGCAAATCTTTAACAAGCGTAGTGGGCATTATTCTAGCTTAAGGATCTATAGATATTTCGTGGACAATATCCGCCTGATAAGCAATTTCCTTTGGCATAAGTGAATTTGGAAGTTTGGATAGCTCTGATAGCGTTTTCCTTACAGCTTTCATATGCACCTCATCATCATATTCCCAGATAGATAAAACTTCGGTTTTATTGCGCTGTGACAGAGCCATTTTACATCTGCATTTGTGCCCAGCAGCCTTAAGCATATCTGGCACAGTTTTGCCTATTTGAAGGAACATCGCGGCATGCTCCTCATTTTGAAACGTGCGCACAGTAATTCTGATTATACCCATGCAGACCTCCTAAAACTGCTATATTGACGTCATTGGGTTAAAAAACCTCGCGCACGCCAAAAAATACACATTTATGATTCTGTAAAATTTTCTAAATGTCGAGCTTTTGAAGAAAAAATGTTAGAGCAACTGATATGGTCGATTAACAGGCAAAAGTTTTTGGCACCCCGGCGGTACCCTAGCCAACTTGATACAAATTTACGCCAAGAAAAAAGTCGTTGAAATGAAATCATTTCAACGACTAAGAGTGGTGAGCGGTACAGGATTCGAACCTGTGACCCAGTGATTAAAAGTCACTTGCTCTACCAACTGAGCTAACCGCCCGCAGGTCCGACTTGCGGATAGGCTTGGTATACTGACCTGAACCTAGGCTGTAAAGCATTTTATGCTGCTGATTTTCCATCATACAGATGGTTATTTCTACCCAGTATTAATCTGATCTCAGTTGTTTTCATCCAAAAATGCCTCTGCCATATTTTGGCTGACTTCCATCGGCACAAACGAGCTAATATCTCCGCCATAGCGCGCTATTTCCTTGACTAAAGAGGAGGCTACAAAATGCTGGCTTTCTGATGCGGTAAGAAAAACAGTTTCCAAATCAGGTTTAAGCCGTTTATTAGCGCTTGCCATCTGAAATTCATACTCAAAGTCAGAAACCGCACGTAACCCTCGGATAATAAATGACGCGCCTTTTTGTCGGGCAAAATCAGTCAAAAGCCCAGTGAAGCTCTCGACCTTAATATTTGATATGCCTTTCTCTTTTTGTTGAATATAATCAACTTGTTCCTGAACGAAGTTCAATCTTTGTGATAAAGAAAACAGAGGCGATTTCCCACTGTTCTCAGCAACTCCGATAATGAGTTGATTACAAATATGACTGGCGCGCTCGATCATATCAATATGACCTAAGGTCAACGGATCAAATGTCCCTGGATAAAGGCCAATATGAATAGTCATTCTGTTGCCTGCCCCCCACTGAACCCATCTGTTTCAGCATCCTGTGGCTCACCTGATGTTTTATTGTCTTCTGTATCATGGCCATCGTCCACATCACGGATGACCCCAACCGAAACAACCTTTTCTTCACCATCAACTTCAAACAATCTAACACCTTGTGTTTTACGCCCAGCAATACGTATTACATCGCCCTCGCCACCATCAACACGGATGCGGATTACTTTTCCAGCGTCAGTGACGAGCATCAATTGGTCTTCTGCAAAGACCGTGAAAGAGGCAACAACAAGTCCGTTTCTGACTGAAGTTTCAATATTTGCAACCCCCTGCCCGCCACGGCCCGCTTTTCTATATTCTCCAACCGAGGTTCGTTTACCATAACCATTTTCAGTTATTGACAGGACGAATTCCTGTTCCGGATCGCGAATGACACACATAGATACGAGCTTGTCCTCGTTGAGCAGACGCATTCCGCGCACGCCAACTGAATTTCGGCCTCTGAACAGCCTAACATCTTCTGCTGCAAACCGTATAGCTTTGCCCCTTCGTGAAGCCAGCAAAATATGATCAGATGGCTGACAAGGCAGAACGCCGATCAAACTGTCATCCTCTGCCAGTTTCATAGCGATTTTGCCATTCCGCATTATATTGGTAAAATCGGATAACAGATTACGCCGCACGGATCCGTTTGCAGTTGCAAACATAATATTCAGACTGTTCCAGCTATCGGCATCCTGTGGCAGTGGCATGACTGTCTGGATTGTTTCCTCCGGCGCGATGGGCAGCAGGTTGACCATAGCCTTGCCCACTGATTGCGGCGAAGCTTCAGGAAGTTTGTAGCATTTCAGTTGATAAACCATTCCTGTTGATGTGAAAAACAAAATAGGCGTATGAGTATTGGCTACAAATAGGCGGGTAACGAAATCCTCATCCCGTGTCTTCATACCTGT
>CABYZM010000047.1 GCA_902523435.1 uncultured SAR116 cluster alpha proteobacterium | reverse complement strand
TTGCCGACGTCGGGTTTGCAATTTTGTTTGGTGTGATTGGTTACGGGATGAGGCGAACAAATTTTTCAGCAGCTGCTTTTATTATTGCATTTGTTTTGGCCGGTAATATGGAGGAAGCCTTTCGCCAAGCGATGATGATTTCAGATAATGGATTATTGAATTTTGTTACCGAGCCTATTTCAGCAAGCTTTCTTGCCATTGGTCTTGGTATGTTGACTTTCCGGATTTCTAAACAATTACGAAAAATAAAAGTTCCCAAAAATTAGGCTTATTTAGACTTTGAAATCTTACCTAGGCCTATTTTCTGGAAGTTTATTTGGTGGTTGCCTTCTGTTTTTTGTTGGCGCACCAATGCCATTTTTAATTGGTGGGATTATTGGTTCAGCATGTTTTGTGTGGTCGTATGAGAGACAAGGCAGGCTGCTTCTCAGATTACCTCCATACATACGTTCATGCGCGGTCGGCATAACTGGAGCAATGATTGGCAGCCGCGTCCCACCAACATTGTTTGAAATTTTATCTGAGTTCTGGTTGTCTGCCTTAATGATGATACCCTTCGTTTTATTTGCTCACATAGGTAATTATAAAATATTTCGTCATATTGGTGGTTATCGCCCAGTTGATGCCTATTTTTCAGGTATGCCAGGAGGTCTAATAGAAGCTGTGCTTCTAGGAGAAAAAGCTGGAGCTGATATGCGGATTCTGACAATCCAGCATTTTGTGCGAGTGCTTTCAATTGTAATTTTCGTGCCGTTTTTGTTTTTCGTCCTCACAGGCGAAGTAGTTGGGAGTGCGAGCGGCGTCTCTATGTCAAAAGCAGTACATGGCGCATCTGATATTAGCTTAATTTTTATAATTGCTGCGATTGGACTTGTTGTAGGAAAAGCAATAAATCTGCCTGCTGCTCATTTGCTTGGTCCACTAATGTTAGCAATGCTTGCTGTTATCGTTTTTTCAGTTCAAATTAATTTTCCACATTGGCTGCTTAATTGTGCCCAGTTTGTCATTGGCACCACTCTTGGAGCACAGTTTTCTGGAGTGAATAGGAGAATGCTAGGAAGAAGCCTTTGGCTCGGCGCAATTACAGCTTGTTTTATGCTGATACTGAGCTTAGCCTTTGCTTACTTCCTTACCCCGTTTGTGCCAATGGATGTTAAAGAGCTTTTAATAAGCTTTGCAGCTGGCGGATTAGCGGAAATGAGTTTGATAGCTTTGTCGTTCAACCTTAATCCAGTGTTTGTTGCATTGCACCACTTGCTCCGCATTTTCCTATCAATATGGCTTGGAAACCTGGTTTATAATTACTTTCTCAAAAATAAGTTGAGAATCTAAACAAATTGGGGCCTCATTGGTTAAGAAACTTTACTACGTGGTTTGTGCCTTTGACCTAAGCTGGTATGGTTTGTCATTATCTACGCAGTTTAAGCACTAGTGGTGGACTAAGATGACAAGACCCTTTTCAGACCTTTTAGTTATTGATTTTACACATGTTTTGGCTGGGCCTGCGTGTTCCTATTTTCTTGGATTGCTTGGGGCTAGGGTAATAAAAGTGGAGAGTGATAAAAAAGGGGACGGCATTCGTTATCGTGGAGGCACAGATAAGGAGGGAGCCGCAGTCGGCATGAGTACAGCCTATTTGACCCAAGCAAGTGGTAAAGAAGCAATTGCCGTGGATTTAGAAAGCGAACGAGGGCGTGATATCATGCAAAAGCTGCTAGCTAAAGCGGATGTCTTTGTTGAAAATCACCTGCCTGAGACTGTTAAGCACCTTAATTTGGATGAAAAAACGATTAGCAAAAAACACCCTCATCTGGTGCATTGTTCTATGACCGGATATGGGCGCAATGGACCTCAAGAAAATGTGCAGGCTTATGATGTCAACATTCAAGCAGCTTGTGGACTTATGGAATTAACGGGTACTGCTGAGAGCGGCCCAACAAGAACGGGCGCTCCTATTCTTGATTATGGAACAGCTCTGGCTGCAGGATTTGCGATTTCAACGGCTCTTTATGACCGTGAAAAAACAGGAAGAGGGTGTTTTATAGATGTGTCGATGCAAGAAACTGGTCTCACTTTGATGAGTTCAACAATTACTGATTTTCTAAAAACTAAAAATGTGCCTTTGAGGCGCGGAAACCTTGCGAATAGCCGTTCTCCTGGTTCAGGCAGTTTTCCGTGTAAAACAGGCATGATTTCCTTAGGCGTAAATGAAGAAAGGCATTTTCATAATTTGGCAGAGGCTTTAAGTCGTCAGGACTGGTTGGAAGATGAACGATTTTCTTCAAGGCCAAAACGCTTGATACATATGGATGAATTTGTCTTAGAATTAGAATCAGAGCTCATAAAATATGATGTTGATGAGATTGAAATAATGCTACAAACGGGTGGTGTTCCCGCGGCAAGAATTAGAACGCTAGAGGAGTGTCTTTCTTCAGAACAAGTTCAGAAACGTTCCTTTATATATACCTGTCCTGATACGGGGTTAAAAGTTCCTACGCTGCCATTTAAGTTTTCCAGAGATGATAGTCCCCTGCATCTGCGCTCAGCTCCAGAACATGGTCGTGATACATCGGTGATTTTGGAATGGCTAGAAGAACATGAAATGTAATCATGCCTAATAATACTGCGCTGGTCACTGCGGTTAATTTCAAAGTGTTTTGCGCTTATGCATTCAGTTTTTGTTCGGTCAGATATCAAACCCTTCGGTTTGAAATACGCGGCTCTCTACATTTTTAAATAGAAAGCCTCTTCCAAAGAACACATGTAGTGAGGAAAAGATATGAAAATCACGCTTTTAGGCACCGGTTCTCCTGTACCCATGGCAAACCGCGCGAGCTCAGGTTATTTGTTAGAAATTGGAGATGAAATTCTTGTTTTTGATCATGGTGCTGGTGCACACGCTAATTTCCTTCGAACAGGATATAAGGCGACAGATCTAAACACTATTTTCTTTTCTCACTTGCATACTGATCACTGTCTAGATTATGCACGTCTGGTGCACAGTCGATGGGATCAGGGGGCAGGAAAAATACCAGATTTAAAAGTTTATGCACCAGCCTACATGCAACGAATGACAGACCTATTGTTTTCTGAAAATGGAGTGTTTCAACCAGACCTTGATGGGCGTATTAACAGTCCAGGCAGTCAGCGTGTCTATTTAAATCGGGGTGGTGTTTTACCAAGGTCTCGTCCTGCACCAAACATAACAGCGCTATATGATACTATGGAAGTCGAAACTTCAAATTGGAAAATCACCGTACGGGAAGTCATGCATCAGCCTGGTTACATTGAACCTTATGCGTTTCGAATAGAGACAGATGAAGGCGCGCTAGTTTATTCTGGTGACACTGGTCCCTGCGATGCAATAATTGAATTAGCGCAAGGCGCAGATATGCTTATCAACATGTGTTATTTTGTGACTGGTACATTCAAACCAAAAGGCAAAACTGTAACGTCCTCTGGACATAAAGAAGCAGCGTTTATAGCAAATGAAGCAAGCGTCAAGACACTTGTTGCAACACATTTCACACCACAAATGGATGCGCCGGGTGTGAAAGAGCAGTGTCTAGCTGAGATGGCCCAAATGTACTCTGGCCGTATTATTTGGGGGGAGGATATGATGAAGTTGCCACTCAATCCGCTTGAAATACCCCATGCTGGTTGAATTTGATGGCCTAATATTTCAAATAAAATTTATTGCTCAACGGAACAACATGCTAAAGTCTTTTATTCAGACTAGCCGACATTGGCTCGATAGCAGAAAACTTATTTAAAAAAGCTTGTTGTTTGACAGGCCATTCATGACACATGAGATGTTTGATGACTGACTTAGCTATCCCTTTTTTATTGATGCGTGGTGGCTCATCGCGCGGCCCATATTTTAATAAAGCAGATGTACCCGAGGATAGAGATGAGTTGCGGCAATTTCTAATAAATGTTGTTGGCTCTGGTCATCCATTAAATATTGATGGTATTGGCGGCGGTGACGCAGTCACAACGAAAGTTGCAATCCTATCCACCTCTGATGATCACTGGGCAGACGTTGATTATTTTTTTGCTCAAGTGAGTGTTGAAACCCGACTTGTTGATTTCAAACCTACTTGCGGCAATATTCTATCCGGTGTTGGCCCAGCTGCAATTGAAATGGGGCTAGTGTCTGCAGCTGCAGGTATAACTGAAATTAAAATCCGCTCCGTGAATACTGGAGCACGAGTGTTAGCGCGTGTGCAGACACCATCTGGTAAGGTTCGCTATCACGGGGATACTTGCATAGATGGCGTGCCGGGCTCTGCCTCTCCTATTGAACTGAATTTCATGGATGTGGCCGGTTCATCTGTTGGGGCTTTATTACCAACTGGCCAGCCGCTAAACACAATCAAAGGTACAGATGTGACATGCATTGATGTCGCCATGCCTATGGTAATCGCAAGAGCTGCCGACTTTGGTCTTACTGGTTCTGAAACTCAGCATGAGCTGGATAATAATAGAGACTTTTTTGAACAGATTGAAGCTATCCGGATTGAAGCTGGAGAGAAGATGGGCATGGGAGATTGCAGAGAATCTGTTACTCCAAAATTTGGTTTACTAGCACCATTAACTGGACAAGGACACATATTGGCGCGTTATTTTATGCCGTGGAAAACTCACCCAACAATGGCAGTTACGGGCGGTCAAGCACTGGCAACATGTGCGCTTATTCCAGGCACGGTTGCAGAAGGAATGATGCATATTCCAAACAAAAGTCCCGCAAACATTGTATTGCACCATCCCATGGGAAAAATGGATGTTGTTATTAATTACGATATCGTTGATGGTGTGTTTCAGCATCATTCAGCTGGATTAATTCGGACTTGCCGTAAACTGGCAGAGGGTAAGGTTTTTGTAACCCCTTCCTCATTAGGAACTTGATTTAAATATGTAATGCACAATTTTTTCTAAGATAGCTGTGCTCTGCAATAGTCCTCCAAATTTGAGAAAAGCTTGACCAAAGAAATAATTTTGCACAAGGGTTCATTATGGCTAAAAAAATAATCGTTGTGGGTTCCGGAAATGCTGCGATGTCTGCAGGCATAGCAGCTCTAGAAGCCGGAGCCAATGTTTTAATGTTAGAGAAGGCATCCGAACAACTTGCTGGCGGCAATACAAAATATACTGCAGGAGCAATGCGCTTTCCCTACGAAAATTCTAAAGAATTGCTTCCGTTGCTTTCCAATCCAGATGATGAGCGAATAAGCCGCACTGATTTTGGCACTTATACAAAAGAAAACTTCTCAAATGATTTACTAGATTTTAATGAAGGAAGACCGTTATCTAGCGAACAAACATACCTAGTATCAGAATCCTATGATGCAGTGAAATGGTTGGCAGGACATGGTGTAACTTACGAACCTATCTATTCGCGCCAGAGCTTTGAAAAGGATAACAAGATTATTTTTTGGGGCGGTCTGGCACTAGCCGCACGTGATGAGGGTGTCGGACTTTATAATATGGAAGCAAAGACCTTCAAGAATTTAGGAGGCTCAATACGGTTTAATGCTGGCGTCACTGAATTATTGACATCAGACCAGAAAGTAAGTGGCGTTATTGTCGGCGGCGAAAAATATAAGGCAGATGCGGTCATCCTTGCATGTGGTGGTTTTGAAGCAAATAACAAATTACGTGAAGAAGAATTTGGTTTAGATTGGAATAAAGCCAAGGTGCGCGGCACACCCCATAACACAGGAGATGGTCTAACTATGGCCTTTGCGCTTGGCGCTCAGCGCTATGGGAAATTTGATGGTTGCCATGCAACTCCAATGGACCTTCACATGAAAGACTTTGGTAATTTAGGGATACCACCCAACCAAAGAAAGAATTATCGTAAAATTTGCTATTTTCTTGGTGTGATGTTGAACGCCTATGGCAGCCGGTTCGTTGATGAAGGCAAAAATTTTCGGAATTACACTTATGCCCAATTTGGTCGCGCTGTCCTTGAACAACCAGAACATTTTGCATGGCAGATATTTGACTCTAAAGTGTTTGATCTTCTTTATGAGGAGTATCGAACTGAAGATGCAAGCTTTGTCGAAGCCGGGAGCCTAGAGGAACTTGTCGCAAAACTTTCTGGAGTGGACCGGATTCAAGCTCTAAAAACCCTGAATGAATATAATACCGCAGTCGACAATAATATGAAATTTGATCCGACCATCCTTGATGGCAAGGCAACAAAGGGGCTGTCATTAAACAAAACTAACT
>CABYZM010000046.1 GCA_902523435.1 uncultured SAR116 cluster alpha proteobacterium | reverse complement strand
TGCAGACATTGGGATTGATCTTGGCACTGCCAACACCCTAGTCTATGTGAAAGGGCGTGGCATTGTTCTGAATGAGCCGTCGGTTGTGGCGATGGCGCAAGTGCGGGGAAAAACACAAGTTCTTGCCGTTGGCGAGGAAGCCAAAGTTATGCTGGGGAAAACGCCTGGAAATATCCAGGCCATCCGCCCAATGGCTGACGGTGTGATTGCCGATTTTGAAGTAGCCGAAGAAATGATCAAACATTTCATCCGCAAAGTGAACGGACGGTTTTCAATTGCCAGTCCACAGATGATCATCTGTGTTCCATCAGGTTCAACAGCGGTTGAACGGCGTGCCATCCAAGAATCTGCAGAGGCCGCAGGAGCACGGCGTGTTTTTCTGATTGAAGAGCCGATGGCAGCTGCCATCGGCGCAGATTTGCCAGTAACTGAGCCATCCGGTTCGATGGTTGTGGACATAGGTGGTGGAACTACTGAAGTTGCTATTCTCTCACTTGGGAATATCGTATATGCGCATTCAGTGCGGGTTGGCGGCGATAAAATTGACGAGGCTATCATTGGTTATATGCGTCGCACCCATAATCTGTTAATTGGCGAGGCTACTGCTGAGAGAATTAAGAAGACTATAGGAATTGCAAGACGTCCTGAAAAATCTTCTGGTGTTAGGATTGAAGTGCGGGGCCGCGACCTTGTAAACGGCGTTCCGAAAGAGATAAATATTTCTGAATCACAAATTGCTGATGCTATATCTGATCCTATGAAGCAATTGGTAGAGGGTGTTAAAATGGCACTGGAACAGGCTCCACCTGAACTTGCTGCAGATATTGTAGAAAAAGGCATTGTGCTTACTGGCGGTGGGGCGATGTTGCGCGAAATGGATAGTGTTTTGAGAGAAGCAACTGGACTACCTATCTCAATAGCAGAGGAACCTCTATTTTGTGTTGTCATGGGAACTGGCCGTTGTTTAGAGGAGCTTAAAACACTCCGGCATGTATTGATTGGGGCATAAGGGTGCAATGGCAGGGCGCAGCACAACGAAGCGCGCAAGCCAATCTAAGCGAGTAGCGCAGCTCTTTTATATTTTTCTCGCGTTTCTTCTTATACTTGTTGGAAAGGCAGATCTCCTGGTTGTTCGAACAGCTCAAAATGATATATCTGAACTTTTTGCTCCGTTATTTGATGTTGTATCCGCTCCCGTGAGAGCTGTTGAAACAATGTTTGAGGGAGTGCGCACTGTCGCTTCTCTGCGAGAGGAGGCCATGCATCTTCGCGCTGAAAATGACCGTCTAAAAAGATGGCAACGACGGGCAGAAATTCTTGAGTCTGAAAACCTACAATTGCGGACTGTCCTGGGAGCTGTCATTCCGCGTGATCGTCAGGCTGTCACTGCTCGTGCAATCACTGCGCCTGGTAGTAGCTTTTCACATGCGATACAGGTTTTACATGGACCTGATAAAAATATTCAGCGGGGTGACCCTGTTGTTACAGCTAATGGCCTTGTTGGTTATGTGATAGAAGTTGGGCGGCGTTTTTCGTGGGTTTTGCTTATTAGTGATGTGAATTCTCGTATACCTATTTTGCTATCCTCTTCATCCTGGCCTGGCTTAGCCATTGGCCAAAATTCAGGTATGTTATCTTTGAGCTTTTTACCATTGGAGGCAGTGCCAAAAGAAAATGAGCTCGTATTGACGTCGGGTCATGGTGAACTTCTGCCCGCAGGGCTTCCGGTTGGACGTGTAGTGGCGGGCCGTGGACGAAGCTTTTATGTTGAACCCGCCGTGGATCTTCGCACGATTTCCTTTGTATCTATTTTAATTAGACCAGAAGGCAGTCAGTTTGACAGTGTTTCTGTTTTAGAGGAATTTTTTACTCCATTACCTGAAAGAGATGAAAGTCGCCTTCTAGAGGGTTTCAGCACAAAAGATGTTTTGCAATGAGTTTAGGGCCGCTAGATAGACCTGCTGATTTGCAGTCTGTTTTGCCAATCCAAGTGCTATGTTCCTTGGGTGGCCTATTTATGGTTCTTGTTGAGGGAGCTCTGGCACATTGGTCAATTTTCCATAGCTCTGCTCCATTAATTGCATTGTGCTACATCTATTTCATGCAGATCGCGTATCCATTTAGGCTCTCGTTGTTAGCGGTTTTATTCATGGGTTTGTTTTCAGAAATTATGTTTTATCACATGTTGGGAACAAACTGCACATCCTTCATCGCTGCTGCACTAGTGACACAATGGCGTGCAGTGGTTCTCAGAGACGCAGATTTTGTTGAGATATGGGCAAATTTCTCACTCATTGCAATATTGACTGGGGCAATAAAAATAGTGGTTTACTTTATAAGCTATTTTTCCATGCCGGACTTTTCGTCCCTGCTGCAGCAGACAGGTATGACTGTATTATTATTTCCTGTGTGTTATGTAGTGCTTGTATCGATGTCATCTATGCTTGCAAAAGTAATTGCTTTTCAGTCAGGGTAGAGTTGGGTATTTATCAGATGTTTGTTTAAGGTAAATACGATGAAGAAACGTAAGGAGCAAAAAGAGCTCTCATCTATAATGACCCGGCGTATGCTGATGGTTGGAGCAGCTCAGTTTCTTCTCGGGGCCTCTCTCATTGGCAGACTTTACCAGTTGCAAATCTCTCAAACAGATAATTACCGCCGACTTTCAGAGCGCAATCAATTTGATAAACGTCTAATACAAGCACCACGTGGTCGTCTTCTTGATGTTCATGACCGGCTGCTAGCAGGTAATTCAGAAGTATTCGAGCTTCGTATGTTGCCCTCGCGGGTCGCAGACTTGAACCAATGGCTTCGCCGAGTGGGGAAAATTGTTGGGCTTCGTCCAGCGGAAATAAAAGGAATATTGAAAACTATTGCTAACCAGCCTGATTTTCTTGAAGTCACTGTCCGCACTAATCTCACACAACGTGAACTATCAAAGTTGGCTGTTCTTTCACCAGTTCTTGAGGGAGTCTCTTTTCGCAAGGGGTTTAGGCGAATTTATCCACAAGGATGGATGACGGCCCATATTACAGGATATGTATCCCCCGCAAATAAACAAGATGTAAAAGACAATCCTGAATTACGCTATCTTCCCGCATCACGGATTGGCAGATCAGGTTTAGAGCGGACATTTGAATTTAATCTCAGGGGCGCAGCAGGTTTAGAACGTATTGAGGTGAATGCAAAAGGAAAGCCTGTTCGCGTTTTGCGTGATCGACAGGCCTCGTCTGGTGAGGACATCAAGCTGTCTATTGATGTTAGCGCACAGTCTTTTGCGGCTGAAAGGTTGCGTCGGGGCAAGTCTAAAACTGTGCCTCTTCAAAATCCAGATGTGCAGAGAGCGTTACTTAATAATGCAGAGTTGCGCGCGCACGTAACAACTGGAGACAGTTTAGTTTTGCAAGATGAAAGGGGTCGTCTCGTACCGCCTGAGTCCGGGGCAGCAACTGTTTTGGATATTCATACTGGTGAGGTCAAGTTGTTGGTCTCCGTTCCAGGTTATGACCCAAATCTTTTTTCAAATCGTCTTTCGGTTCAAGACTGGCGGCGGTTGAATGAACATCCGCGCACACCTTTGTTGAACAGAGTTACATCAGGGCTTTACGCTCCTGGTTCAACATTTAAAATGGTTGTGTTGGCAGCCGCTCTCGAAGCAGGCGTTGTATCACAGCGGACAAAATATGACTGTAAAGGAGGTTTTGAGTTTGGGGATTCTACATTTCATTGTTGGAATGAAAAAGGACATAGATATGTTGATGCTGTTGCCGCTCTCGAACAGTCATGTGATGTTTATTTCTATCAGATTGCTCTGAAGACTGGAATTAACCGAATACACAATATGGCTCAACGGCTTGGATTAGGGTTGCCTACTGGAATCGGTTTCTCTGATGAAAAGGTTGGGATTATGCCAGATCGAGATTGGAAGATGGAAAGTCGCGGTTTAGCCTGGACACCGGGGGAGACAGTTGTTGCAGGTATTGGACAGGGTTTTGTGCTGACAACACCCCTTCAACTTGCTGTTATGACGGCGCGTATTGCTAATCGGAAATATGCTGTCATACCCAGTCTTCAAGCTGTTACAGGAAGACGAGATTCAATCATATTTCCGCCACTGGATATCGCCCCTGAGATAATAGATGTACTTCATCGAGGTATGCGGGCTGTTACAAGTGGTCCAAGGGGCACAGCACGTAGATATGACCTTCCGAAACAGGGGATGGCAGGTAAAACAGGAACTGTACAGGTCAAACGCATTACAAAGGAACAACGTGAAAAAGGTATAGTCGACAATATTGACAGGCCATGGAAGGAACGTGATCACGCACTTTTCGTTGCCTTTGCGCCTTATACACGCCCTAAGTATGCTATTTCATTGGTTGTGGAACATGGTGGATCAGGCTCATCCATGGCCGCTCCGATTGCGCGTGATATCCTTGACCATGTGCTTGAGTTAGACGAGCAGAAGGCTGTGTAATGTCTGCGCTCCAATTACTGTTAAGGCTGCCATGGCTATTGCTTATATCAATCTCGGTCCTAGTCTTGATCGGGGCCCTGGCGCTCTATTCAGCTTCTGAAGGGTCTTGGTCTCCATGGGCCGAACGTCAGCTTCTCCGCGCTGCAGTTGGGACGGTGCTCTTGTTTCTGGTTGCCTTTATTCCCACGCGTTGGCTATATAACTGGTCATATCTAGGGATTATATTGATTGTCCTTGTTTTGGCTGCATTGCCATTTATAGGCATAGGAGTTGGGGCGACCCGCTGGATCACGCTTGGTCCATTTAATTTTCAGCCATCTGAGCCAGCTAAACTGGCAGTTATTGTGGCTTTGTCGCGATATTTATCAAGTCAGACGCCAGAGCAGATGCAGTCGTTGCTAACGTACTTTCCTGTTCTTGTGTTTATAGCTGTTCCGTTTTCGTTAATTCTTATTCAGCCGGATTTAGGGACATCATTTATGTTGCTTATTGGAGGACTGGCCGTTGTTTTTGTTGCTGGCTTGCCCAGGCGATATGTATTGGCTGTAATTCTGGCTTTTTTGGCGTCACTTCCTATCCTGTGGTCTCAGCTTTATAACTATCAGAAGGCACGTATCCTGACGTTTCTGAATCCAGATACTGATAAATTAGGTGCGGGATATCAGATTGCCCAATCAAAAATTGCATTGGGTTCGGGTGGATTGTTTGGGAAGGGATTTTTGATGGGGTCACAAAGCCAGCTAAACTATCTTCCTGAAAAACAGACTGATTTTGTTTTTACAATGATTGGTGAAGAATTTGGATTTATTGGTAATCTGGCTGTGTTGTTTACCTATTCTGTGATTCTCATGTCTTGTCTTCTTGTCGCACTTCGCTCCAGGAACCGCTTTGGTCAACTATTATGCACAGGCATATCAGTCATGTTGTTTTTATATGTTTTTGTGAACATTGGCATGGTCACAGGTTTGTTGCCTGTAGTTGGCGCACCGCTTCCTTTAATTTCTTATGGAGGCACAGCTATGTTAACTGTGTTTATTGGGCTAGGACTAGTTGTGAATGTAGCAATTCATCAGCATCTTCATGACAACGATTTGCTCTGAACTTCATGCAGTTGTATTTGCCTTTCAAACTCTCGTAGTCTTTTGTAAACGCTTGCCAGCTCAATTATGGTAGGCCAAGCCTTTAAAATATACTGCATGCTTCCTTCTACACGACCAAAAGCTCTAATTATTTGCTGCATGACACCCAAGGTCACCACGCCAGCAACGATTGCCGGAGCAAGAAAAACATATGCGCTTAAAACATTTGCTTGAAGATAAGCTATCCTACCAATGTTAAAATATAAATACCGAATATAGCTTAGAAAATGTATTCCTCGAACGTCAAAGAATAACTCTTCAATCGTCTTTGGCCTAACACTGCCATCGTCTTCCGCAATCACCAATATCTTTCTATATGCTGCCTCTTTTTTTTGGAGGTCGTATTCAATGCCTACTAATCGCAGAATGAGGCCAAGTGCTACTAAGAACAAAGTTCCTCCAATGCTCCATATTAACGCACCTACAACCAGTCCATATTCCCAATCTCCAAAGAAGAATATTGGTATACCTATCGATAAACCCAGCAAAATGGGCAGAAATTCTACAATCACCATTATTGCTTCGATGAAACTTGTTCCTAATCCTTCCATAATTCGGCTGAATTTGATCGTGTCCTCTTGAACTCTTTGGGCTGCCCCTTCAATTTTTCGAGCCCTATCATAGACACTGTGATACCACTCGACCATCGCTGTTCGCCATCGGAACAAAAAGTGTGAAGTAAAATAGCTTACAACAACAGCCACAGCTAC
>CABYZM010000045.1 GCA_902523435.1 uncultured SAR116 cluster alpha proteobacterium | reverse complement strand
GTGTTTCAGCAAGAACAGGACCGTTCAGCAAGCAAAGTGCTGCAAAACTCATCAGGGCTGCGGCGGTAAGCTGGTTTTTCATCTCAAACACGTCCTTTCTAACATATAAATCATTAGATCTCTGACGTTCAAAACTTGAAGAAATTTACTCGCAAATTTTCAACGTTATCTCATTCGTAGAGATTGATTTTGGCAATTTTATGGCTAGGTTGAAACTGTGGGTTTGTCAGCCCTAACCTGCCTTCACAACAATGGATGACGCATAATGACAGTTCTTAGCGCTGATGAGCTGAATACAGATCCCTTTCTGCTATTTAATCAATGGTTTGCAGAGGCACAGCAAAGTGAAATTAATGACCCGGATGCGATTGCGCTGGCAAGTGTTGATGCAGATGGCATGCCATCTGTGCGGATGGTTCTACTAAAAGAAATTCTACCAGAGGGGTTTGTGTTTTATACCAATTACACTAGCCGCAAATCTGGAGAACTGATAGCGACAGGTAAAGCAGCTTTTGTGATTCACTGGAAATCGTTGCGCCGGCAAATCCGCGTGACAGGTGCTGTTGAGCAAGTACCTGATGCCCAGAGTGATGCTTATTACCAGACACGCTCGCGTGGCAGTCGCATTGGAGCATGGGCCTCACAACAATCAAAACCCTTGCGGAACCGTGATGAACTGGCAGAAGCTGTTAGAAAAATAGAGGAAACCTACCCTGATGAAGTGCCACGTCCTACTCATTGGGGCGGGTTTCTGATCCGGCCGGCAGAAATCGAATTCTGGGCAGATGGGGATTTCCGACTGCATGATCGTTTTAAATATACAAAAGATACAGACGGTAATTGGGCATCACAAAGGCTGTATCCTTAAATTTCCTGCCAACACATTATCCGACAGGGTTGTGCAACTGTTTCGGCAGCACAGAGACTACGCTCACAGCCTTGTTGTGAGAAAAAAAAGTCGGATGTGAGCAGTTTTTAATGTCTTATGCTGCTATCCTAGTTACCTTGCAAAGACAGAAAAAGCGGCTTAGTTCGCCAAAAAGGGTAAGAAGATGAAAAATAATGCAAGGGTTGTTGTTATTGGTGGCGGCGTTGTTGGTGTCAGCACCTTGTATCATCTGGTCAAAAAAGGCTGGACAGAATGCGTGCTGATTGAACGTAAAGAGCTTACAAGCGGGTCAACATGGCATGCTGCAGGTCTGCTCCCTTTGTTCAACATGTCTTATTCAGTTGGTCAGATTCATAAATATTCAGTTGATCTCTATGGTCGCCTTGAACAAGAAACAGGGCAATATGCTGGCTTGTCACGTGTCTCGAACATCCGTCTGGCCACAACACAAGACAGGATGGATGAATATAAACAATATGCTGGCGTGGCTCAAACCATTGGCGTGCAGGTTGATATTCTGACACCTGATGAGGTCGTTGATATATGGCCACTAGCGGTAAAAGATAATCTAATCGGGGCAATTCGCCACCCTATGGATGGATATATTCAGCCAGCTGACCTAACCCAGGCGCTGGCCAAAGGTGCACGTGATATTGGGGGTCAGATTTACCGCAACACAAATGTGACGGCGATCACGCGCACCCCATCTGGTGAATGGAAAGTCACCACTGATAAGGGTGAGATTATATGTGAACATGTGGTGTCTGCTACAGGAAATTTTGCCCGGCGCACTGGTGAGATGGTTGGTCTGGATATTCCGGTGATCCCTGTTGAACATCAATATATTGTCACTGAACCACATCCTGCTATTCAGGAGCGCCAGGCCAAAGGCCTGCCTGAGATGGGTGTTCTGCGTGAATCTGACGGTTCCTGGTATATGCGTGAGGAAAATGGCGGTCTCATCCTTGGACCTTATGAGGTGGGTGCTCCTGTCTGTTATTTTGACGGGCCGGATGATGATTCAGAATATGAATTATTTCAGGAAGATCTGGAACGGCTCATGCCGCATATTGAATCAGCGATTGCCCGTGTGCCCGCATTTGCTGAGGTAGGGGTGAAGAAGGTTTATAATGGCGCGATTGCCTATACACCAGACGGCAGCCCGATTATCGGACCTGCTTGGGATTTACCAAATTTCTGGCTGAATGAGGGACATAGTTTTGGCATTACAGCTGCTGGTGGTGCGGGCTGGCAGCTTGCTGAATGGATAGTGGATGGCGAGCCAACAATTGATATGATGGGGGTTGATCCCCGCCGCTATGGATCATATGCCACGAAGAGCTTTTTGAAAGAAAAGAATGAAGAGGCCTATGCCAATGTCTTCACCGTTCATTATCCTGATGAGGAACGTGAGGCGGCCCGTCCATTAAGAACTGCCCCCTGTTATGACCGTCTAAAGGCTATGGGCGCGGTGTTTGGTCAGAAATTTGGCTGGGAGAGGGCAAACTGGTTTGCTCCGGAAGACGTGGAAGCAAAAGATCACTGGTCATTCCGTCGGTCAGACTGGTTTGAACATGTTGGTGCGGAAGTCAAGAATGTCAGTGAAAATTGTGGCCTGTTGGACATGTCAGCCTTTGCAAAATGCCGGATTAGCGGTCCGGGTGCTGAAGCGTTTCTCGACCAGCTTATCGCTAATAAACTGCCAAAAAAATTAGGGCGTGTGGTTCTTGCCCATGCGCTGGCCCCGCGCGGCGGCGTACATTCAGAATTTACCATTATGCGTGAATTAGAAGACAGTTTTTATCTGGTTTCTGCAGGGGCAACCCAGCGGCTTGATCATGACTGGCTAAAGAAACATATGCCTGATGACCGGTCAGTCACATTTACAGATGTGACCAATTCGGTAGGAGTGTTGGTTCTGGCCGGGCCAAAGGCGCGAGATGTGTTGCAGAAACTGACCCGAACGGATTTATCCTCTGCTTTGTTTCCCTGGCTGTCTGCCAAACAGATTGACGTCAATTTGGCTCCAACTGTGGCTGCCCGCGTCAATTTTGTAGGTGAACTGGGCTGGGAACTTCACCACCCGATTGAATATCAGAACCATATTTTTGATGCGCTGATGTCAGCTGGGGTAGAGTTTGGCCTGAAACCTTTTGGGATTCGTGCTATGGATGCGATGCGGTTGGAAAAATCATACCGTATGGTTGGCACAGAAATGAGTATTGAATATGCAGCTCTTGAATCCGGACTTGATCGGTTTGTGCAGTTGCAAAAGCCTGACTTTATCGGCCGTTCAGGTTTGTTGGCCTGGCAAGAAAAAGGGTTTGCAAACAGCTTTGTTACACTTGAAGTTAAAGACACAACAGACAGAGATGTTATCGGTGGAAATCCAATTTACAAAGAGGGTAAGTTGATTGGCCGGGCAACATCTGGTGGCTATGGGTTCAGGATCGGAAAATCACTTGCGCTTGCGATGGTAGCCCCTGACTGCGCAGATATAGGCACGTCGCTTGAAATTGATATTCTGGGCGACCGGTTTGCAGCTGAAATTGTTGAAGAAAGCCCGTTTGACCCAGCAAATGAACGTCTGCGGGTCTGACCTGCAAAAACATTTAGGACAATGCAAAAGGAAAATAAGTGATGGATGATACGCAGCCAGAACGGAAAAGCCGCCGTGGCGGTGGGCGCGGTGCACGCCGTGAGGCCAGAGGAGCCGCTCAGGCTGTAAGCGCGCCATATCTGGTCAGAAAAATAGATCCTATTGATATCTTAAGTGAAGAGGCCTGCCAGCTGATCGAAGAAAACGCCGAGACCGTTCTGGAAGAAATAGGGATTGATTTCCGTGATGATCCAGAAGCGCTAGCCATTTTGAAAGACAAGGGCTGTGATATTAAAGGTGAGAGGGTACATTTTCCGCGCGGGTTGGCCCGTTCTTTGTGTAAAACAGCGCCGTCATCCTTCACCCAGTATGCCCGAAACTCAGCTAGAAATGTTGAAATTGGTGGAAAGAACACCGTATTTGCGCCTGTCTATGGTCCGCCTTTTGTTCGTGATCTGAATGGTGAACGCCGCTATGCAGAAATTGAGGATTTCAACAATTTTGTGAAGCTGGCCTATATGCTGCCTGGCCTTCATCATTCAGGCGGAACCGTTTGCGAGCCTGTTGATCTCCCTGTGACTAAGCGACATTTGGATATGGTCTATGCGCATTTGCGTTATACGGATAAGCCTTTTATGGGCTCAGTGACCGCGCCCGAACGTGCAGAGGATACCCTGAATCTGGCCAAGATTGTCTTTGGTGAAGACGTTGTTGGCCCAAAATGTGTCATCGTTTCTTTGATCAATGCAAATTCGCCTATGACATGGGATGATACCATGCTAGGAGCCCTAAAAGTCTATGCGCGAGCCGGGCAGGGCACGATTATCTCGCCCTTCATTCTGGCAGGCGCAATGTCACCGGTTTCTGTTGCCGGCACCCTTACACAGATATTGGCGGAAGCGATGAGCGGAATTGCCTTCGCCCAGGCTTTGAAACCGGGTTCGCCGGTTATTTTTGGCAGTTTTGCTAGTTCCATCTCCATGCAGACAGGGGCGCCAACCTTTGGCACACCTGAACCAGCCAAGGTTTTGTATGGTTGCTCAAAACTTGCCCGGCGGCTGGGTGTGCCATTCAGGTCAGGCGGGTCTCTGACAGGAGCAAAAACAACAGATGCCCAAGCAGCGTATGAATCAGCCCATACATTATTGCCGACGGTTCTAGGGGGGGTCAATTTCGCTTTGCACTCAGCAGGCTGGTTGGAAGGCGGACTGGTTGCTGATTATGCCAAGCTTATTCTTGATGCTGACCAGCTTACCATGATGGACAGCATGGCTGACGGGATTGATGTATCAGAAAATGACCTTGCACTGGATGCTTTGCGTGAAGCTGGACCAGGCCAGCATTTCCTTGGCGCTGGCCATACACAGGCTAATTTTGAAACAGCCTTCTGGCGTTCATCCATGGCGGATAACACGACGTTCGAACAATGGAACAGTGATGGACGTAATGAAGCAGAAGCAAGAGCGCGTACAAAGGCGACTGATATGCTGGCTGCCTATGAAGCCCCGGCACTAGATCCGGCGATAGATGAAGCGCTGATTGCCTATATCGCTCAGCGCAAATCTGTCCTGCCCGACAGCGAATATTAATGACAAAAGAAATAGGTAAAGGCACTACTTCAGCCTGTTCCTCACCGAATAGCCATATTCGATAGCAGCGTCTTTCAGCCAGGTTTCCACATAATCAGCAAAGCTGGTCCGGCAGATCAAACGAAAGCTGTTTTCTGCCTCGCACATTAGCGTCACTGATGTCCTCTCCAGACTGGACTGGGCACAATGGCCAGGCCGGAAGACAGAAACATGCAGGTCAAGCGCGCAGCCCTTAGCTAGAATTTCTCGCACATAAGGACCGTTTAGTTCATATACAGCCAGCGCATCTGATAGAAGGGTCAGCTGAAAATGCTGATCAGTCAGCTGTGTGCTGAGGGTGCGGTGCAGTTCTGCTGCATCCTGATCTGCGCACATCAGAAGGCTTTCATCTGGCCCCAGCCAGAGCGCGCGTCTGTCCCCGCTGACCGAAAAGCTATTTGCCTCCTGTGGCAAGGCTGTGCCGAAATGCCGACTCATGATTTTGCTTACATGTCCGCTGTTGCGCAGATTCATTAGCCCCTGCGGGTGATAGTTTATCTGCAGGCAATCTTCTTGCCGACCCTCAGGGTTTGGCATCTGTCTGGGCAGTGTGGCAGACTGGCGTTGCTGCGCATCAAATTTAGCTAGCGCCATTTAACCGGTCTCCTTTAGCATCATAAAAGCTAGTATCTGTTATCCGGGCTTTAATCGGCGGCTGCCCGTCAAGCAGCGGAATGTAAACGGTCTGGCCCATCATTTTATGCCCGCCTTTGAGCAAGCCCATCGCAATAGAATGGCCAAGATTAGGGCTAAAATAAGATGAAGTTACATGTCCCAGCATCGCCACAGGTGCAGGCTGGTCAGGGTCTAAAACTGCATGCGCGCCTTCCGGTATGACTTTATTTGGGTCGTCTGTCAGCAGGCCAACCAGCTGTTTTCGCTGCGGGTCAGCCATTGAGACCCGCTCAAGTGCGCGCTTGCCAATGAAATCAGTCTTTGTTTTGGACACAATCCAGTCCATGCCTAAATCAAGCGGTGTGACAGTTCCATCTGTTTCCTGACCAACGATAATAAAGCCCTTTTCTGCCCGTAGCACATGCATAGCTTCTGTCCCATATGGTGTCAGGCCGAAAGGTGCGCCTGCCTTCACTAATGTTGACCAGAGGGCTGCGCCATAACGGGCAGGTACATTAATCTCATAAGACAGCTCGCCGGTAAAGGAAATGCGGAACAGCCGTGCAGGCAGACCGCTGACATGCCCTTTTTTCATCGACATAAACGGAAAGGCGTCATTAGCTAAATCAATATCGACGCCTGCTGCGGTGAG
>CABYZM010000044.1 GCA_902523435.1 uncultured SAR116 cluster alpha proteobacterium | reverse complement strand
GCTTGCAGAATTTGTCGTTGCTCCAGCCGGATACAGCTTGACCGCTGTGGCGATGCCGCCTTTCACAGCAGCAGCCAGATCATCAGCATTTGTCTGTTCAGTCAGATACAGTGTCATCAGGGGCGTAAAATCCACGCCCTCGTCAAGAGCATCTCTAATCCGGTCACGATAGGCAGCAGCAGCAGCAGCGGTGACCACCGGCGGCACCAGATTGGGCATCACAATTGCCCGTTTGCACCAGAAACTTGTATGCGATAAAACCGATCGCATGACCGGCCCGTCACGCAGGTGAAGATGCCAGTCATCAGGGGTGGTTATCTGCAATTTGGTTGTCATGCTGTCTCTGGTCAGCCTCCTATCACCGCCTTATCAGCTGTTGGCGGCCCGCGCAATCGCAGCCCCGATCATTTCCGCTGCTTTTTCCGGACCCTCCCAGCCCTGAACCTTCACCCATTTGGTTTTTTCAAGGTCTTTGTAATGTTCAAAGAAATGGGCAATCTGTTCCAGAATGATAGGCTGCAAATCAGCCGTTGACTTCACATCCTTATAATAGGGGTGCAGCTTATCAACAGGTACACAAAGCAGCTTTTCATCAATGCCGCTTTCATCTTCCATCATCAATACGCCAATGGGGCGGGCCGCAATAACACAGCCATGGACAATGGGAATCGGTGTCAGTACACAGGCATCAATCGGGTCACCATCATCAGACAGGGTATGTGGTACAAACCCATAATTGACAGGATAATGCATGGGCGTATGCAGAAACCGGTCAACTACCAATGCCCCTGAGTCTTTATCCAGCTCGTATTTCACAGGGGCTGCGCCAGCTGGAATTTCGATGGCCACATTAATTTCTTCAGGCGGGTTTTTCCCAACCGACAGCTTTTCCAGATTCATTTCTCTAGCAATCCTTACATATCTTGATTTCATATGGAAAAGCGGAATGCATCTTCTCCGCACCACCTGCCCGTCCACGCCTTCTTTTAATACAAATATGATCATAGTTTGACCAGACCCAATTTAACCTGGCGTGCACTGAAGCTTAAAAGCCTTGATAAACAGCCGTCGGACCTGCATTGTGGCGTCAAGATAACACTGCTTTAACTAAGGATTTGCCTGTCATGACAAATACAGTCACATCCCCGATTGTTGTTCTAGGGCGAGGAATAGCCGGGCTGAGTGCTGCTATTGCGCTGGGCAGTGCTGGTTATCCAGTACACCTCATTGGTCGTCCACCAGCTACACCTGGCGGTCTTCAGCTATCACCAAATGGGTTTAGGGCGTTGAGCAGCCTTGGCCTTGACAAAGCTATTCTCGATAAGGGTGACCGCCTGAATGCGGTTGTTATCAAAGCATTATCAACAAACCGTCACCTGACGGAGATCATTCATGATCCGACGCATCTGCATGCGGCTGTAAGCAGACAGGATGTGATGGATTGTCTGGTCGCCAAGGCTGAAACCCTATCCTGCATCCGCTTCACAGATACGGAGATTCACACGGTTCAATTGGGCACAGAAAAGGCTAAACTTGTTAGCGTAGATGGTGATATTTTCAGCGCAGATGAGGTCATTGGCGCAGATGGGCCAAAAGGTCTAGCCCGTGCTGCGCTGACCGGCCAGAACAGCATGCCACCACAACCAGCCTATCGTGCCATGCGGGCAGAGATTGAAGCGGCCAAACTGCCTACCGCATTCCGCCAACCCTTAACCTTGCTAATGTTGGGTGATGGCTGCCATATGGTCAGCTACCCAATTAAAGGCGGCAGCCATATAAATTTGGTTTTCTGCACCTCAGCTGACAAGGTGACTATCGGCTGGCAACAGCGCTGCTTCGGCCTTAACCCACTTCTTTCAAATTTGACCAACCCAGCAATCAGCTGGGCAAACACTCCCATATATCCTGCCGACGTTTTGCCTGTTTGGCGACGCGCGCATCTGACCTTGCTAGGGGATGCGGCTCATGTCATGCCCCCTCATTTGGCTCAGGGCGCAGGGCAAACTTTTGTTGATGCCGCCTGCTTGAAGGTTTTACTAGCCGAAAAACCTCTTGCTCAAGCTCTGGATCAGATGGCCGCAACACGATCTATTGAAGTGCAAGCCATTACGAAAAAAGCAGCTGCTTCAGGCCAGATTATGCGTCTGGGCGGCATTGCTAGCCAAGCCAGAAACATCTTTATTGACATAGCCGGACCTCATTTCATAAACAGTTGGCTTGATGAGGTCTGGCAAGCAGAAAACTGAACTTTTTCTGTTCTAGACTTACATCCACTGTCCCGAAGACAACGTAAAACAATTGTTTGATACTGGATGATTTTTTACATGGTCCGATGTTTTGTCTTTTCTTATCTTCTTGCCTTTATTGGAGGGATTATGAGCATTACCGCCGCTGTTGCGACTGGCCCATCAGCCTGGGATTTTAGTTTCACTTCCATTGATGGCGACCAGCTGGCGCTGAGCCAATATGAGGGTCAGGCTGTGCTGGTCGTCAACACAGCGTCCAGATGTGGATTCACCCCACAATATGATGGCCTTCAGGAGCTCTGGCAGGACTATAAGGAACGAGGCCTTATTGTTATTGGTGTGCCATCTGATGATTTTGGCGGACAAGAACTGGCATCTGAAGCAGAGGTCAAAGAGTTCTGTGAGGTGAATTTCAATATTGACTTTCCCCTGACCGCAATTACCAGCGTGAAAGGAGGCACAGCCCATCCTTTTTATCAATGGGCAGGCCAGGAAGCCGGCATACTTGCCCGCCCAAAATGGAATTTTCATAAATATCTGATCGACAGAAATGGACAGCTTGCTGCCTCATTTTCCTCTATGACTTTACCAACATCAGATAAAATGATAACAGCTATTGAAACTGCCCTCACCCGCTGACAAGCCAGCCAAATCTTGATTATAGCAACAGGCTCGTGTAAATAACCCCCTAGATCTAGCCAAAGATAAGGGGCAGTTACGCGCCATGAAATGTCCCCCAAAAACAAACCGCTATGTAGTTGCTGCCCTGTACCAATTTGTCAGTCTGGATGATCCTGCTAGCTGGCAGAACAGGCTGAAAAAAATCTGTCAGCACTTCCAACTGATGGGTACATTACTGGTTGCACCTGAGGGGTTGAACGGTACAGTGGCCGGTCGGCATTCTGATATCAAGAAATTTACCGACTGGTTAGAAAACAAAACCCCCTTTAAAGGGCTTGAAATTAAATTCGCCTTACATGATGAGGCTCCCTTTCACCGCATGAAAGTCCGGCTAAAAAAAGAAATAGTCACAATGGGCCAGCCCAAGATCAAGCCCAGCGAACAGGCCGGCACCTATGTTGCGCCTGATGAATGGAACCAGCTGATTTCAGATCCTGATGTCCTTGTTGTGGATACCCGCAACAGCTATGAAACAGCCATTGGCAAATTCCGCGGCGCAACTGACCCACAGACAGCAACCTTTCGTGAATTCCCCGCTTGGGCAGAAGCTCTTGCTGAAAGACCGGCAACAGAACGTCCTCGTAAAATTGCTATGTATTGTACAGGCGGAATCAGATGTGAAAAATCCACAGCCCTGATGAAATCAATCGGCTTTGATGAGGTTTATCACCTGAAAGGTGGCATTCTGAAATATCTGGAAGACACCCCTGAAGATGATTCCCTTTGGGAAGGTGAATGTTTTGTCTTCGACAGCCGTGTATCTGTTGACCATCATCTGCAGAAAGGGTCTTATCAGCTTTGTCATGCCTGCAAAATGCCGTTAAGCAAAGATGATATGGAAGCAGAACAATATGTTGCCGGAGTTAGCTGTCCCAACTGCTTCGAAAAAACGACAGAACAACAAAGATCGCGCTTTGCTGAACGTGCCCGTCAGATTGCTCTGGCCAGAAAAAGAGGCATACAGCATATTGGGGTACGGCCAAAAAAATAGTTGCGAAGACAGCTGCTTTATTGGAAAGGCTGATCACGCCTGACGCAAGGCAGCAATCGCCTCTAAATAACTTTCCTTCGCTCCGAATATAGCTGATCCAGCCACAAGATTATTCGCCCCAGCCTGTCTGACCAGCGGCGCAGTTTTCGCGGTAATACCACCATCGACCTGCAGCTGAATATCCCTGTTGCCAATCATAGTTGCTACCTGTTCAATCTTGGGTAGCATTTCCGGAATAAAGTCCTGACCGCCAAAACCCGGATTCACAGTCATGACCAAAATCAGATCAATTAGATGAAGGCAATGGGCCAGACTATCTACCCCTGTTGCCGGGTTAACAGCCACGCCAGCTCGACAACCCAGCTCGCGGATCCGGCTCAATGTTCGGTTGAGATGCGTACAGACCTCAACATGAACTGTAATCCCTTGAACACCGGCTGACGCAAAATCCTCCAATATCACATCAGGATCTTCAATCATTAAATGTGCATCAAAATAGACATCCGTTATTTCTCGAACTGCTTTAATTACTGGAGGACCAAAGGTCAGATTTGGGACAAACCGACCATCCATTGCATCAAGGTGAATCCAGTCTGCACCTGCTAAGGACACAGCCTTGATTTCATCTGCCAGCTTACCAAAATCACTGGCTAAAACTGATGGCGCAATTTTAACTGGCTTGCTTGCTGAACTCATCTGACATGTTCCTTCTTCTTTAGCCCGGGCCCCAACTTTTCCTCAAAATTTCTGCAGTGAATCGGCCATATCATCAAGCGTAGTTGACAAAGGCCGAGGTGAAAACTTAAGAATTTTGCGCGAAGGCTGAGTATCGTAATAACGCATCAGCCCTAACTCTGAAAGCACACTCTTCACATTAGGATCAAATGCTGCAACCACCTTTGTCATCAGGTTCGGCATTTCACGTGACGAGGCTTTCTTCGAGTGAGCCTTTAACAAGGCTGTTATATCTGACATCCAAACAGAATCACCCGCCAAAATAAATCGTTTTCCAGCAGGCCGCTTGCCTTTAAGCGCTGTGATATGGGCCGCCGCCACATCACGTACATCAACGGGAGACAAGCTGAGTTTGGGGACAAACGGATATTTCCCGGCCATGACCATCTGCACAAGATCAATACTAGCTGAAGACTGCTTCGCCAGCCGTGGCCCTAAAACAAGGCTGGGATTTATTGTGACCAGTTCAAGTTCCGAATATTTTTTTGTTAGTGCCCAGGCCTGTCTTTCAGCCAATGTTTTAGAGCGAACATAACTGCTTACAGATGATGACAGGTCAGACCAGTCGTCAGCGGTAAAATAGCGGTTGTTTTCAATATGACCATAACCTATGGCGGCGCAGGATGACGTCATCACCACCCGTTCGACACCTGAATTGTTGGCAGCTTTCAAAACATGTTCTACCCCTTTTATCGCAGGCTCAATCACATCATTGGGATATTTTGGCTCACTTAACGGAAAAGGTGAGGCACAATGAATAACCGCCTTGCAGTCAGACATGGCAGCTCGCCAGCCCCAGCTAGCTGTCAACTCAGCAATATGGCCTCTGAATTTTGGATTTTTAATGTCCTTTTCGAGCTTATATACTTTTTCGGCTGAACGGGCCGTGCCTGCCACTGAATAGCCAGCATCCAGTGCCTGCTGGATAATGTGTCGCGCGATATACCCCGTTGCTCCGGTCACGCAAATCTTCCTCGCCATGTTGATCCGTTCCAGTTTTCTTATGTGTGAGCGAATTTGTTTAGACTGACCTTTAAGGATAAGGCTGCAGAACATGTCAATCGGTTAGATAACATCCTTTGCCTTAAAATACGGTAAATTGTCCTGAGATGAGCACCCCATCACAGCAAGACGTTCAATGATCTGCAGCGCCCGTTGATATTTACGTTCGATTTCCTCTTCACTGAATTCATCGAATTGTTCGCCACAAAGCAGAATGCCATGATTTGCTTGCAGAGCGCGCACCCGACGGCCATGCATCAATCCGTCAACAAGAGTTGCGTGTTCAAACTCGTCACCTTTCACAATCTGAATTTTATTTTCAACAAGGAAGTAGCGGATGGCTGCCTCACCCTGCAGCGCAAACTGCCAGAATTCAGAATCAGATTTTGACGGCTGACCACTGACCAAGCTGAACGCTTTGCAAAAAGCAAGGAAAATCAACTCGTCACGCTCTGCCCCAGTCCAGGCGGTACGGCCAAGCGTGCGCCAAATATCCCTGTTCATCTCTTCATAAATGGCAGGGATCCGCTCAAAGAACAAGCGATGCAATCCAATATCATTTACCGAATCCTCCATCCGCTGTTCTTTGTGAATGTCTATCGCGCTGTATGATCCACAAACAGGACAACCAGAGTCAGAAAATTTATCTTTCAGGTAAATGTGTGAACAGCGCAGGTCCGAACCTAGCTTATTATCACATAAAAAGTAGCTTTTCTGTTCGTCAACAGGTTGCTGAGATATCCACTGAAATCTGTTTTTATATTTTAGGTAAGAACCTCTGTGCGACCACAGGCTCCATTTCAGTTGTTCAACCGGACCAAAAGTTGACCAGTTTGAACTGACATCTATCACCACACAAGTTTCCTTGTTCTCAGCTGCCCGCAAACCGCGCCCTACAGACTGGCCCCACAACACCTTGGACAAGGTCGGGCGCATATGGACAATAATGTTACAATTCGGGTTATCCCAACCTTCGGCAAGCACGCCAACCGAGACAACCGCCTCTACTTCCCCACTGGCATGGCTGGCCAGAATCTGCATACGTTCTTTAATCGGCGTATTTGCTGTAATCAGACAGACAGACAGACAGAGCTCTTCAATCGCTTCAACCGTAGTTTCCGCGACAGTTACATCAGGACAGAACCAAGCAGAGATTGGGACAGGTTCCACCTTTTCGCGCTCTTCACAATAGATCATGCAGGCGTGACTGATCATTGAGGATTTAATTATTGCAGGGGCAAGTTTGGCGACTGGAAAATCACCTGAACTAATATCAATATTTCCTAATTCCAGGTCATGAACAAAATGAGGTCGGTAACGCGGGCGCACAAGTATGCCTTCATCAAAAAGCTTATCCATATCGGCACCGTCAATAATCGCATCAAAGGCCAAGCTAAGCTGATCTTTCTGATCAGCTGTTCTGCGTTCAGGTGATGCTGTCAGACCCAGAAGATGGGCGTCATCACGTCCGCGTTCTATAAAACTCTCCAAAATACGTTTATAACCAGTCCCATTCGGGGATACCCTGTGAGCTTCATCAATAATAATCAGCTTTGCCTGTTCAACGGCTTCATCAAGAATTTCACGCGCGCGGGTGCTAGTTGATAAAAGCACATCATAATCAAGGAATGCTTTTTCTGTATGATTCAAATCCAATTTGCGTACTCGATGTTCACGAGTCAGCGCACGCTCCAACTGTTCCAGCAGCACCAGCCGGTGACATAAAACAATCACCTTTTCACCGGCATAGAACTGCTTGATGATTTCACTGGCTAGAACAGTTTTGCCTGCCCCAGTTGGAGCTTTGACG
>CABYZM010000043.1 GCA_902523435.1 uncultured SAR116 cluster alpha proteobacterium | reverse complement strand
CACGTTTGCGTTCATTAGCAGCACAGGAAATTGACCTCCCAGATGATGGGCTTTTAAAAGCAGTGCTGGCAAAACACTTCACAGATCGCCAATGTACAGTATCAGAACAGGTTTTAAACTATATTGTGAATCGGATGGAGCGGAGCTTCTCAGCAGCTCAGCAACTTTCTGCAGAAATAGACGCATTAGCTCTGTCACGAAAGGCTCCTGTCAGTCTGACAATCGCTCGTCAGGTTCTCGACAGTCTCAAGGTAAAATTGATATAAATCAAATAAACAAAAAAATGAAAAGGAAACTCGCTAATGCTTGATTTTGGACTGACAGGAAAAAACGCGATCGTGTGTGCGTCATCAAAGGGACTTGGACTGGGTTGTGCGCAGGCATTGGCAAAGACAGGTGTAAATCTGGTCATGTGTGCCCGTGGTGGGGAATTACTAGAAAAAGTGGCTGCTGATATTCGATCTGAAACAGGTGTGACGGTAAAGACAGTTGCGTGTGACATTACGTCTGCGCAGGGGCGGGAAGCTGTTTTGGCAGCTGCTGGTCATGTTGATATTCTTGTCAATAATGCAGGTGGCCCGCCACCCGGTGATTTTAGAGACTGGACACGTGATGATTGGATTAAAGCGCTTGATGCCAATATGCTGACTGCCATTGAACTGATAAAAGCAGTGATTGATCCGATGATTGACCAACGGTTTGGGCGAATAGTGAACATCACATCCGGTTCAGTGAAATCGCCAATCCCGCAATTGGGGCTGTCTAATGGAGCACGATCTGGGCTGACAGGTTTTGTAGGTGGGATCGCACGGCAGGTGGCGAGGCATAATGTGACTATCAACGGTCTGCTTCCAGGCCAGTTCAACACTGATCGAATTGAAGGCTTAATTGATAACACAGCACGCCAACAAAATAAATCACGCGAAGATGTGCGCGCAGAATTAGAAGCTCGTAACCCGTCTGGCCGCCTGGGTCATATTGATGAATTTGGTTTTGCCTGTGCTTTCATCTGTTCTGCCCATTCAGGATATCTTGTTGGCCAGAATATTCTTGTGGATGGGGGCAGCTTTAATTCTAACGGGTAACGCTGTAAACTCTTAAGGTGAGATTGGAAGGAGTTTTGTTTTTCCGTTTGTTACAGAGAGGGCGAGACGTCCTTTTTTCAGTTCAAGGGCCACTTGGCCAAAGATCTCATACCGCCATCCAGATAAGGCAGGAATGTCGGCATTGTCATTCAGCGCAAGCTTTTCAAGGTCATCCGAACTAGCGATCAGACGTGGGGCAACCTCAAATTCCTCTGTTACATGTTTGAGCAGAACTTTCAGCAGGTCAATAAGAGCTTGAGGCGCCTTTTCTCGTCTTTCCTGGCGCTCAAACTGTGGATAATCAATTTTTGGTATTTGTGCTGCTTGCTGCAGAATATGTAGAACTGGTTCCACCAGCTTCCCCCTTTCTCCCCCAGGGAAGCCTCTAATTTTCCTGAATTCAGCCGCAGTCTTTGGGTTCGAACCAGCTAGGTCAATTAATGTGTCATCACGTAACAGACGGTTGCGAGGCACATCACGTTTCTGTGCTTCTAACTCCCGCCACTGGGCAAGCTTGGCTAACCTATTTACCATAGAGGGTTTTCCCCCTCTGAATTTAAGCCGCTTCCACATTTTTTCTGGAGCTGGCAGATATAAAGATAGCGCCGAAAGAGATTCAAGTTCACTCTCCACCCAATCCGTCCTGTTGGTTTCTTTTAGATGGGCCAGCATCCGCGGATAAATTTCTACAAGGTAGATAACATCATCTGCTGCATATTTTACCTGTCTGTCTGTCAGTGGCCGTTCCATCCAATTGGTAAATCGTGATGATTTATCAATTGTTTGTCCTGTGTAATGCTGTACTAGCCTGTCATAGCCAACTTGATCCCCGAAGCCGCAGACCATTGCTGCAATCTGTGTATCATAGATGGGAAAAGGAACTTGTCCCGTCAGATTGACGAAGATCTCCAAATCCTGACGCCCAGCATGAAAGACTTTTATGATGCTGGGATTCTGCATCAAATTGTAAAGCGCAGACATATCAATATCAGGGACCAGTGGGTCAACACATAATGTCGTTCCCTCCGCACTGATCTGAACCAGGCATAATTTTGGATAGTAGGTGTTCTCACGCATGAATTCTGTGTCAATTGCCACAAATTTGGCGTCTGACAACTTTGAAAGAGCTGAATTAAGTTCTTCAGTTGTCTCAATAAGCTGAGGTACAGAATACATGATGAAGATTGTAGAGTTCCAAGGTGCCAACAGTAAAGCATAACAGGGTGTGATCAGAGGGCTATTTTTTGCGATATGGTGAACAACTTATATCGAAGATTGAATTTTCATTCATTTGCTTGTTATTTTCCATAAGTGATATATGTGTATCAAGATTACAGGAGTTTTTGGACTTAGGAATGTTGTATGGGGAGCTTTAACTGATGGCGAGGGTGGTTACTAAGGATAATATGAGGGCAGCATTAAGTGTTTTTGTCTTGCTTGTTTGTCCTGGTCTTCCGTTGGCAGCTGATGCTGTAGAGCTCGCAGCGCATGAAGCGACCTACAATATGAGCCTATTGTCTGTTGACCAAGATTCACAGATGGCTGGCATTAAGGGTAAGACCAGTTTTACTATCCGCAGGGATTGTGACGGCTGGAAATCATCTGAAAACTATGTCCTTGAGTTTGACTATCAGTCTGGTGAAACAGCTATCATGGCTTCTCATTTCTCTTCATGGGAGGAGCTTGCAGGACAGCTTTATTCGTTTGAAGTGCATGAGGGGTCGACATTTGACGATGAGAAGAAATTTAATGGTTATGCAAACCTACCGCCGGTAGCAGAACGTGCTGAGGCGTTTTTCTCTATGCAATCAGACACAGCCATGCCATTACCTGCTAAGGTTTTTTTTCCGGTTGCCCACACACGCGAGTTACTGGACAAAGCTGAAAAGGGTGGAACGTTGTTTTCAGCCCATATCTTTTTCGGGGCTGAACCTGACCGCGCCTTGAAAAGAACCAGCTCTGTGATTGGCGCGCGTCAGGCGGTCAAGAATCAGGATAAATTGGGGCAATTAGCAGCGCAGGATTACTATCCTATCCAAATCGCTTATTTCGACCCGAAAAGCTCTGATGCAGTTCCTGAATACGAAATTACCTTCCATATGCTCCCAAATGGTGTGGTGGCTTATTATGAGGTGGATTATGGCACATTTGCGATCGATGCTGAGCTGGTTGAAGCCAAACCTCTGCCGCAGCCAAATTGCTCATAGATTCGGACGGTTATTTGGCGTAATCACACAGATGTGCAGCGCCATGAAGATAAAGATGATCAGGGCACGGATTGGAAGTACGTAGGGGAACGAGAATATCGCTATTGACCGAGGAGCGAATATAGCCTGGCCATTTACGCGGGATATTTTTGAACAGCCGCTCACTTTTAGCCAGAATGCCACCGATAAGAATTATGTCTGGGTCAAGTAAACCGATTACCATTGCCAGCCCGCGTGAAATTCTATCCTCAATCACTTGCATCGCTGATTCAGCAACAATGTCGCCATTTTCAGCTTGTTTTATGATGTTTTCTGCAGTCAATTTGTTTCCAGTCAGCAACTCATAATCATAACTTAGGCCCTCAAGGCTCACAAAATGCTCAAGACAGCCTGTTCGCCCGCAAACACATGTCCGTCCTTCCAATTCATAATCTACCGGCCAGGGAAGGGACAAATGTCCCCAGTCTCCAGCCAGACCGTGCGGCCCTGAGAGAAGTTTGTCAGAGACAATGATACCGCCACACACAGACTGGTCTAACGAAAGCGCAAAAATGGTCAGTTTATTCTCAAGCTGAAGTATTGTCCTGGCTGCCACAGCCAAGCATTGGCCATCTGAGGCTACGAGAACGGAGTGATTTAGGACCGCTTGCAAGTCACGGCGCAGCGTCTTCTGAGCAATCAGGGGGTGATGGAGACTTGTAATTATCCCTGTTGAAGTTGTTTCCTGACCGTTCACTGACACACCAACTGGTAACTTAATATCATATTTATCTGAACAATGTTTCAGCGCAGATTCCAGCTGCACAAGGAGCTCTGAATAGGTATCAGCAGGCTTGGATGAGGAGCTGTGAACAAAATCGCCATCATCAGTAATGACAGCGATACTGTTTTCACATGGGCTAAGCCGAATGCCACATTTCATGGGCGACCGCCCCTTCAAGTCCTCATTTTATTTTAGCTTCTCTGAACAACACGTGTTTGCGTGCCTTAGGGTCGTATTTTTTCAGCTCTAATTTCTCTGGCTTTGTCCGCGGGTTTTTCTTAGTAACATAGTAAAACCCTGTATCAGCGGTGCTGACGAGCTTAATTTGTAATGTTGCTGGCTTAGCCATCATCCACTCCATAAAAAACCAGTAACCTGATCGTCGGAGGTATATGCGTTAGAATCGTGCCAAAGTCAAGTTGTCTCCGACAAAAAGAGCTTCAACATGAGGAATGACTGACAGCTTAGCGTCTTCGCCCTCTAGCTGATTTGTGTCGTCCTTTGTACCGTCTGTTAGGTTTTTCCTGAAGGGACCGCTCTGTCTCTGTCTGCTGTAAGCCACCTGATATCCAACTAAGGCTGATGTCACCGCTGACAGGGGCAATATTTTCAAGGCGGCATAGTAATTTATCACCAAGTCGAAATAGCCAGCCATGATGGCGTCCAAGTAACATCATACCGCCGGCCACAATTTCGTAAAAATCATCTGGCAGGGTGCGTCTTGGCACAAACCCTTCACTGGCTCCATCATCCAGCTTCACAAATAAACCGGACTTCATAAGACCCGTTATAATCACTTCAAACTCTGTGATTGCTTTTTGGCTGAGAATCTGCGCAGCCAGTCGTGCGGTTGTGCGCCGTTCAGCTTTTGCAGCAGTTTGTTCTGTCTGGCTGATAGCTGCGCATATTTCATTTAATTTTTCACTGCTCGCTGACGACCTGCTGCCTTTTTTGTCAGTCATAATCTTTATCAGGCCGCGATGAACCAAAAGATCAGCATAGCGGCGGATAGGAGAGGTAAAATGCGCATAACGTGTAAGTCCCAGCCCATAATGGCCGATATTATCCGGTGAATAAACAGCTCGTGACTGACAGCGTAAAACAGCCTCATTCACAGCTGTCTCAGAATCTGTATCTTTTACCTTCATCAGCAGTTCGTTAAATTTGTGCGGGGTCATGACCTGGCCCTTGGCAAAAGGCAAAGACAGCGCGTCTGTCAGTTCGTGTAAGCTGACTATTTTTTCTGGGTCAGGCTGATCATGTATTCGGTAGACACAGGTCTCTCCGGCCTGTTCCAGTGTTTCAGCAGCACATATATTGGCGGCGATCATGAATTCCTCGATAAGTTGATGTGCTTCTTCTTGATGATGCTCGATAACGCTGACTGGCTGATCTGTCTCATCAAATTGGATCCGGGCTTCGCTAAGATTCAAGTTCAATGTACCGCGCCGGTTTCGTGATTTATGAAGTGTATGAAACGCGCCAATTAAATGATGAAGTGTACCTGGTGTGACTTTACAATCAGCCTCATCAAGGCTGCCTTCTATGACCTGTTGAACCAGTGTATAAGTCAGTCGGGCAGATGACCTGATCAGTGCCTGAAAAAATTTATGTGACTGCTTTTTTCCCCCACTGTCTATTATCATTTCTACAGCTAGACAGGCTCTATCTTCATGCGGGCGCAAAGAACATAAGCCGTTTGACAATGCTTCTGGCAGCATAGGCACTACGGTGCCTGGCAAATATACCGAATTGCCGCGCTGTCTGGCTTCATTGTCTAAAATATCGCCGCTTTGCACATAGGTACTGACATCTGCAATAGCAACAATGATGCGCCAGCAATTTTCTGGTGCAGGTTCAGCAAAGACGGCATCATCAAAGTCTTTGGCATCTTCGCCGTCTATTGTTACCAGAGGTATAGCGCGTAAATCTTCTCGCTTGCCTAACTCTGGCAAAGACGCTGCTGCTGCTGCGTCCTCCATCTCTTCAGTGAAGACATGACGCAGATCAAATTCTGCGATGGCTAACGCTGTAAAGGCATGTGTGCTGTTAATCGAACCAAGGTTGCGCAGAGGATGGGCGACAAGTTGATACCCATTTTCCTTTACTAATTCTACCTCCAGAAGGTCATCTTCAGAAAATGTCAGGTTGAGCTTGTTTCTGATCGGAACATCTTTCTTGCCGCCCTTTTCAGCCGGCACAAGAACCCAGCGGGGTTTTTTGGTCTTGCTTATATTTACAGCTTGCCCAAAAGTGTGGCTCTGCCCCTTTGGCAATATGCGTATTAGCTCTGCCTCACAGTTTAGTTCATCCAAGCTCGCCCTCAGTCGCGCAAGCACGCGGTCACCTCGCCGCACAGCCTTGCCAGGTTTGGTTGAAGGCAGGATCGTAACTACCGGGCTTTCCTGCTCATCTCTATCAGCAAGCCTGGCCTGAGCATAACCATAATGATCAATCGAGATAACCTGAAGCAGGCTGATTGCTGGACTTTTGGACGCCTCATTTACGGGTACAGCAGTATTATCTGTTGCCAGACGATGAAGTCTGGCCCGCAACTCTGAACGTTGCTGAGGGGGAATACCAAAGGCTTTTGCTATCTCGCGCAGTTTTGGTGGTGTGGGGCTGGACGTAATAAAAGCACTCAGTGCATCATCGTCAGGCATGGTTGGGTCTTGTTTTGTCACTGCTCACTCAGCCTGATTTTTCCTTGGTTCTTACCTTTGTCGTCTTCGTTTTTGCCTTTGCTTTGCCTTTTGTTTTTTTGACCTTTGACTTCTTTACTGGCTGGGCAGCCTTGGCTGCTAAAATTTTGAGAGCCTCAGTTAATGTCACGCTATCCATCTGCAGTGTCTTAGGCATAGGAGCACGCAGCTTGTTGTGCTCAAAATATGGCCCAAAGCGGCCACGTTTCAAATGAACTTCGCCGCCATCTGGATGCTCTCCAAGAAAGCGCCCTGCTGTTTTTGCTGCTTCTGCAAGCAAATCAACAGCTCTGTTGATGCCAACGCTCAATAAATCATCACCTTCTTTCAGGCTGGTGAATTTTCCCTGATATTTCAGATAAGGTCCATAGCGGCCAAGACCCGCTTGGATCATGTCAGATGTTTGCGGATGCAGACCGATATCGCGGGGTAGGGATAATAGGCCAAGCGCATAGTCCAAATCAACATCCAAGAGTAGCTTTCCCTTTGGCACAGAAGATCTCTTGGGCTTTTTCACCTCTTCACCGCCAAGTTGGACATAAGACCCGTAAGGCCCCTTTTTCAGATAAACCGGAAGCTGATTGACCGGATCTGTGCCTAATAATTTATCACCATCCAGTTCCTGCCCATCGTCATCACTTTCACCAGCAGCAACAATCTGACGCGTATACCGACAGTCTGGATAATTATTGCAGCCAATAAAAGGGCCAAATTTACCGAGTTTGAGTTCAAGATGTCCTGTTCCGCATTTACTGCAAATACGCTGAATTTTACCGTTTTCATCTGGTGTGAAAAATAGTTTTTCAAGCTCACTGTCTAATGTCTTCATGACATCTGGTACAGAGAGTGTCATCGCCTTTTCTATTGCAACAGCAAATTCAACCCA
>CABYZM010000042.1 GCA_902523435.1 uncultured SAR116 cluster alpha proteobacterium | reverse complement strand
ATCCCCAGAATGACGCGCGATAAGATGAAGGTGGAATTGGCTGACTATATTTCCCAATGCACCGACATTAATTTTGTCTGCTTTATCAATAAGTTTTATTTGTTTGCTGAGATATGAAATTAATTTTGTAAGTGTTGTCGCGTGTTTGTCTGGCAGTTCATACCATTCCGTAACGCCAGTCAGGCGGGGTATAATCAACAGCCAGAAAAATCGCTCATCTTTGATGAGGCGAATGGAAAAGTCTCCCCAGTCGGCAATGAATTCGCTATCGTTATCAAGTCTATGATCAAGTTCAAACATAACATCTTTATGCGTGATAAAGTGACCATCATCAACAATACAGTGTCACCATAAACAGCAAAGGAGGTGAAATTGATTTATATTGATGCTGATGCTTGTCCAGTTCGTCAAGAAGCAATCGATATTGCTTTGCGCCATAAGGTCAGGTTGGTCATGGTTACAAATGGGGGTGTGCGGCCCTATCCACATGCCCTGATTGATATGAAATACGTTTCACAAGGGCCTGATGAAGCTGATAAATGGATTGCAGATTCAGCTGATATTGGTGATCTGGTGATCACAAATGACATACTGCTCGCAGCAGAGGTAATCAAGTCAGGGGCTTTGGTGCTGCGGCCTGATGGTTCAGAATTGTCCGCCCAGAATATTGGTAATCAGCTTGCTAGCCGTGATTTAATGGCTGATTTGCGTGCAGCACAACCGCTAGATATGGCAAAAATGGGGGGTGGTCGTGCCTACTCAGCATCAGATCGGGCACGCTTTAAACAAGCTCTTGAAAAAAATATATCTGCCAGCAGAAAACAGACCTGAATGACAGGCTGTCTCAGGGACAAGATGTCTGCGGATATTGTTATATGCTAAAGCAAAGAGCTACATTCTCTTTACCAACCTGCAAATTCATCATACGCTTTCTTGGATGACGCGCAGCGTTAAATTTCCTTAAAACAGGCTTATAATGGAGATCCTATTTGCGCTTTGGTATTTTGGGAGATGCAAAAATTGCCCGTGAGAAACTGGTTCCAGCGCTGCGAAGGGCGGGCTGCGACATTGTACATTTGGGCAGACGTGATGAATTGGCATCAGTAAGTGATGATATCTGGCAAGGCGTAAAAACTGGAAGTTATGAGGATGTGCTTGCAGACCCAAAGGTGGAAGCTGTTTATATACCTCTGCCCAATCATTTGCATGTGCCCTGGTCTGTGCGCGCAATGGAAGCAGGAAAAGCTGTTTTATGTGAAAAGCCGATGGCATTGAGCAGTGAGGAAATTAGTGAGCTTGAACGTGCCTCTGCGCAAAACGGATGTTATATTTATGAAGCTTTCATGGTTCGGCATCATCCACAATGGGACTGGCTGATTGAGCTGGATATTGGTGCAAATTATCATTTGTCTTCACAATTTTCATATCCACCTCAACCAGAAGGTAACATCCGCAATATCGCTGCCTGGGGCGGTGGACCTGTCTGGGATATCGGCTGTTACTGCGTACTGGCTGGCTTACGTATATTTGGTAAAACGCCGAAGCTGCTTTCAGCTACTGTTCGGGCTGAACAGCATTTAGATGTGGAACAATCAGCAACCGCACTTCTTGAATTTGGAAATGGCAGGACGGCAAGTATCAGCGTCTCTAGCGGCGCAAGCCTGTCTCAGCTAGTCAGAGTTGTTGGCACAGATGGATGGGCTCAGCTAGATGTACCTTTTAACCCGCCGGCAGTGACAACTGCCAGATGGGCTCATGTTTCCGCCGGAAAGGACAGCTTGCTTGGACCGGGACAAACGGTAACCTTTGAGCCATGTGACCATTATCAATTGATGGTTGAGGCATTTGTGAAGGCAGTGCGGGAGGGCAAGGCACCTGATTTCAGCGATAGCCGCACCCTGACTGAAATTCTAACTGAAATCATCACCTATCGGAATTAAAGTCAGTATGTGGTCAGACTCGCCTGCTGCAGATAGATAAGTACATATGCGAAAAGATGATTGAAAATTTTGGTCGGACACAATCAGGTGACACTGTTCAGCGCGTTATCCTGACCAACGGTAATCTGACAGCTCATGTCTTGAATTATGGCGGTATATTGCAGGATCTGCGCCTTGCTGGATATGCTCCTTCACTTATTCTGGGTTTTGACAATATTTTTGCTTATGAAACAGAAGGCGGGTATATTGGGGCAACAGTTGGCCGCCTTGCCAACCGGATTGCAAACGGCCATCTATCTATCCAGGGTAAAGAGTTTCAGTTGGACCACAATTTCCGTGGTCGCCACACCTTACATGGTGGGCAGGCGGGCACTGGAAAACAAATATGGGACATTGTTGAATTTCATACTGACAGTGTGATTTTTGCACTGGTTCTGCCTGATGGTCATATGGGCTTTCCTGGACGATTGCAAATAGAGCTTAAATGGCAGCTCAAGTCTGATGATGCGCTTTCTGCACAACTACGTGCGCGAACAGACGCACCAACCGTCTGTAATCTTGCCCTGCACAGCTATTTTAATCTGACGGGTAGGTCAGATATGCATGGCCATAAATTACAGGTTAACGCTTACCAGTATCTGCCTGTTGACAAAGACTTAATTCCAACAGGTGAGCTTTTATCTGTCAGTGAAACAGATTTTGATTTCCGCCTGCCCACCTCATTGCCATTCAATCAGGCTATGGACTATAATTTTTGTTTATCTGCCGCTCGTCAGCCTATCCGCAAAGTGGCGTGGTTGTCAGCTGAAGAAGCAGGTCTGACTCTTGAGCTCAGTACAACAGAGCCAGGATTGCAGATATATGACGGTGCAAACCTATCATCCGGCGCCAAGGGGTTGAACGGCCATGTGTATGGACCGTTTTCAGGTCTTGCGCTGGAAGCCCAGCTTTGGCCAGACGCGCCGCATCACCCTCATTTCCCATCTGCACTGTTGTTGCCTGATGAGCTATATTTTCAGCAAACTGAGTTTAAAATCATACGATAATCCGATTGAGAAGGGGTATATTAAGCCTATTTGGTTATAAGAGATCTAGTGCATTCTGCATTAGCTTATAGTGGTATCTTCAGAATGTCGGACGGGTATTGTTGTGTGGTGGGTTTGTCTTGATAGGCTTACGCAGGCTGATGTGAGGTAAGCTAGGCTACTGCTAGAATGAGGTTTACATGTCTATGTCACGTTTTCCCCCGGAACGAATTATCTGTCTGACAGAAGAAACAGTTGAAACTCTTTATTTGCTCGGTCAGCAAGAAAAGATTGTTGGCGTTTCCGGATATGCTGTTCGTCCTCCAGAAGTACGTGCGCAAAAACCGCGCGTTTCTGCATTTACATCAGCAGATATACCTAAAATTCTAAAACTTGACCCCGATCTTGTTTTGACGTTTTCTGATTTGCAAGCTGATATTGTAGGTGAACTGATCCGAAATGGGGTCACTACAATGACCTATAACCAGCGCGATATTTCCGGCATTCTGGCAATGATACGTCATTTGGGTGCTGTCGTTGGGGTAGCAGAAGAAGCAGAACGGCTCGCATCAAATTATGAAGCACGATTAGCAAAAATTTCCGCGTCTGTCGGCAAACAAAAACCAAAAGTCTATTTCGAAGAATGGGATAGCCCGATGATATCTGGCATCAAATGGGTATCCCAACTTATTGAAATAGCTGGAGGAGAAGATGTATTTCCTTTTCTATCTGAACAAAAGGCTGCTAAAGATAGATTTGTGTATTCTGAACAGGTAATAGCCGCTGCGCCGGATATTATTCTTGCTAGCTGGTGTGGTAAAAAAGTCAGTCCCGAAAAAATTGCAGCGCGTGATGGGTGGCAGGATATACCTGCTGTTAAGTTAGGGCACATTTACGAAATAAAATCTCCCTTAATTCTGCAACCTGGGCCTGCTGCTTTGACAGACGGGCTAGATGCAATTTGTGAGGTGGTGTCATGAACAAAATATTAAACGAATTTCTTTGTTATGCTTAACCCAACGGCTGTTCAGGTGGATGAAGAGAGGCGGATCTCACTGTGAGATAGACATTATTGTCCACGATTGACATATAAAAAGTCACCGTTTTTAATGTGGGTTTGCAGTGATGAGAGAGCTTTCATGCGTGAATATGATCTGGTTAAAACAGCGAAGCAAGGGGGGCCAATTCATGGTCTGATCTCGCCAAAATGGTATCGGACTCCAGTTGATCGGCAGGTTATGAAGAAGCTTCTTGCGCGTCAGAATAAGCGTCCTCTATTAGATATTTTAATTTATTATGTAATCATGCTCGCGTCAGCTTGTACAGCAGTTTTGCTAACGCCCTCCTGGTTTTCTGTCCCATTCTGGCTTATTTATGGCGTTTTATATACGTCAGGATCAGATGCGCGTTGGCATGAATGCGGGCATGGCACTGCCTTCAAGTCGGCTAGGTTAAACAGGATTGTTTATCATGTGGCATGCTTCATGATCATCCGAAACCCTGTAACGTGGAAATGGTCTCATGCACGCCACCATACAGATACATTATTGGTTGGACGGGATGCAGAAATTGCACTTATGGTGCCCCCAGCAGCAGCGCGTCTTCTTCTAAATCTCTTTGGCATTCCTGATGCTATTGACAGCCTGAGACGTATGGCTGGACATGTAATGGGGCGGCTCCAACCTGATGAAAACCTCTATGTCCCTGAGCATGCTCAGAAACAGGCCTTTACTGTCGCGCGGATTTGGCTTTGTATTTATATTGTAACTGGTTTGGCAGCGGTCAGCCTGCAATCAATCATTCCTATGTTGTTAATTGGCGGTCCCCGTTTTTACGGCGCTTGGCACTTTAACATGACAGGGTTTCTGCAACATGGCGGTCTTAGGGATAATGTAACCGACCATAGGCTTAATACCCGCACGGTACTTATGAATCCATTTAGCCGTTTCATTTACTTAAATATGAATTACCACATTGAACATCACATGTTTCCCTTGGTCCCTTATTATAATTTGCCAAAATTACATGAGGTCATTAAAGATGACCTGCCTCCCCCAAATAAATCTATTCGCTCAGCCTACGCTGAGATGCTGCCAATTATTTGGAAACAGTTACAGGGCAATGAGGTTTTTATCGAACGACATTTGCCACAAACTGAAACATAAGAGTGTAGATTGCTATGAGCCACTATTTCTCTGAACAAGTACCTATCTGCATGGGAACTTTTCCGTTAAAGGGAAATGAGTTAGCGACAGCCATCAAACATGCTTTTGAAGCGGGTTATCGTGGCTTTGATACAGCTCAAATGTATGAAAATGAGGCAACTTTAGGTTCTGCCCTTGCTGAGATTGGCTGTCCTCGTGAAAGTCTTTTTTTAACAACCAAGGTCTTGCCTGCGCATTTAGATAAAGACAAATTCATGGTTTCTGTTGAAGCATCTCTAAGGGCCTTAAAAACAGATTATGTTGATGTTTTGTTGCTTCACTGGCCGACACCATCAGGAGAGAACCGTGAGGCCTTGGAATTGTTGCAGCAGGCAGCCAATAAAGGCTATGCAAAATCAATAGGGGTCAGTAACTATACGATTAAAATGTTGGAAGAGGCATGCGCAACACTGGACGATATGCCTGTCTGCAACCAGGTTGAATTTCATCCCTATCTAGACCAGTCTAAATTATTTGCCGCAGCCACCCGTCTAGGCATTGCTTTGTCAGCTTATTGTCCTCTAGCGAAAGGTCGGATTTTTGGTGATCCTGTCATCAATGCCTTGGCTGCAAAATATGACCGCAGTGAAGCACAAATCATTTTAAGGTGGATTGTTCAGAAAGGTGTATCCGCAAATCCAATGTCCACAAAGCCTGAAAATTTAAGTGCAAATATTGATGCTGTAAACTTCAACTTGTCGGCACCTGATAGCGCCGCTATAGACAGATTAGGGAAGAAGGGGCTGCGAATTGTAGATAAAGATAGGATGCCAATTGCTCCGGAGTGGGACTGATATTTCAGCTAATATGACGATATATTGAACTTTTCTGTAACAAAAATCACTTCACTTGTGGGGTACAATGGCTGACAAGCAGACGGTAACTATCTATGACCAAAATATAACCACCTATAAAAAGATGGTGGATAAGCTTCCTGATATAGAGCCTCTTTACGCTTTCATAGATGCTCTGCAAGCTGGTGCATACGTTTTGGACTGGGGCAGTGGTCCAGGGTACCTTGCAGCAGAAATGCGTGCGCGAGGATTGCGCCCTCTTTGCGTGGATGCATCAAGAAAAATGGTTGAGGCCGCTCGGAATGATTACCAGCTGGATGCAAAGCAGGCCGAATTTTCTCAGCTTAATGAGAGAAAAATATATGATGGTATCTGGGCTAATTTCAGTCTACTTCATGTTGAACGTGCCGCTTTTTTCTCTCATATCTCTGCAGCTGCTACAGCTCTTGTTCCGTCTGGAATGTTTTATGTTTCGGTAAAGCTTGGAAAAGGCCAGGAACGCGATGAGTTAGGCAGGTTTTATTCATATTTTGGTCAAGATGAGCTGGAAGAGATGCTAGGGCAATCAGGTTTTGAGATTATTGATATATTTACGGGCAAAAGCAAAGGCCTGGCAGGAAAACTCGAAAAATGGATAGGAATTTTAGCGAAAGTGCCTGCAAAATTTACTCCAAAAGAATGGCCACAAATAATAGAATGACGCATTTGCTTGGGAAAAAAGAAAGTTGATCCTAATGTCACAAGGTCCAATTTCTTACATTCAGCGAACGACTGATTACTATTTAGGACTTGGGTATAACAACCCTTATCAATGGGCGTGTTTTGATGATGTACCCTTCACACATCCCGACAAGCACTTGAAAGACATGAATGTGGCGATTGTCACTACAGCTGCCCCCTACCAACCAGACAAGGGTGATCAAGGGCCAGGGGCGGTCTATAATGCGGCTGCAAAATTTCATGAGGTATACCGATTGCCTGTAGTGCCTGAACCTGATCTGCGTATCTCTCATATTGCAATAGATAGAACACACACACATGCTGCAGATAAAAACACATATTTGCCCCTGACTTTTCTGAAACAAGCTGCAGAAAAAAATAAAATTGGGGCGCTGGCTCCATTTATATATGGTTTTCCAACGAACCGCTCACAGCGTACCAATCGTGAACAGGATTGCCCAGAATTGGTTAGCCAACTCCTGGCAGATGAAGTGGATTCGCTCATTCTCGTACCAAATTGCCCTGTCTGCCATCAATCCCTTGCGCTTGCTGCCAGAGCCGCTGAAAAGGCAGGTCTGCTGACAGTAATTATGGGCTGCGCAAAAGATATTGTTGAGCGTGTCGGCGTGCCGCGGTTTTACTTCTCTGATTTTCCGTTAGGTAACAGCTGTGGTCGCCCTGATGACAGACTATCTCAGGAGCAGATGCTGAATGATGCGCTTTACATGCTGGAAACAGCCATAGCGCCGCGCACTACTGTAACCAACCTCTTAAAATGGCAGGGAGTCAAAAACTGGAAAGATGATTATGCTAATATTGAAAAGCTCTCTGATGCGGAGATTGCCCAAAGGCGCGCTGATTTTGACGCTGCTAAGGCTGTGTTGAAAAAAGAAAGGGTCTGATTACGGGTCAGCTCGCATATCGCTCTGTTATTTGATATCCCAGTCATCGAATATTTTCTGGTTATCTGCGCCTAACTGTGGCGGTGGATTTTGGTAACGGGCAGGGGTCTTAGAGAACTTCGGTGGAAAAGCAACGCCTTTGAAGACAGCTCCATCACTTCTGTCCAAGGCTACTTCCAATTCGCGTGCTTTCAACTGTTGGTCTGAAAATAACGAAGGTATATCATTTATTGGTCCACAAGGCACATTCACAGCTTCAAGCTTTTTGATAATATCATCCTTTTTCCAGCTAGCTAATGCATCTGAGAGCAGCTGATCTGTTAAAGTTCTATTTTTACAACGTGCCTCATTTGTTTGAAATTTCTGATCATTGGCCATTTCTGGAATATTCAGAGACGCTGTTAATCTTGCAAATTGCGCATCATTTCCGCAATTCACAATGACATGACCATCACTGACGGCAAACACGCGATAGGGAACAATACTAGGATGGGCATTGCCCATGCGTTCAGGGGTAAAGCCGCAATTCAACCAGTTAGAGGCCTGATTAGCCAACATTGCGGTTTGGCTGTCTAGCAAAGCACAGTCAATATGCTGTCCAGAGCCGGTTCGGTTCCTGTAATGAAGAGCGGCCAATATTGCACTGACTGCATTTAGCCCAGTAAACAGATCACAAATGGCAACACCAACCTTCATTGGCTCT
>CABYZM010000041.1 GCA_902523435.1 uncultured SAR116 cluster alpha proteobacterium | reverse complement strand
GAGGGCTATCATGTGCTGATCTTCATGGCTGCGCAGACAGCCAAAAATATTGATAATGTTGTTGAAGAAATTCTGGAATATCAAGTTGACGCGATTGTGACAGCCTCGGTAGCACTTTCGTCAGAACTGGTTGACAGATGCCAGTCTGAAGGCATACCCATTGTGCAATTCAACAGAGTTCAGGAGCAGTCTCGTTTCTCGTCTGTTACCACGGATAATGTGAAAGGGGGCAGAGAAGTTGCACATCATCTGATGGAACAGGGCTATCAGCGTTTTGGCTATATAGCTGGCTGGGAGGGAGCTTCTACCCAGCGTGATAGAGAAGCCGGATTTACTGCCGCACTAGCAGAAAATGGTTTGGAATTAGGCTTTAGGGCTGTTGGAAACTTTCGCACCGAGCAAGCTTATGAGGCTGCGAAATTATTGCTGGATACAAAAAACCGACCAGAAGCTATCTTTGTTGCAAATGATGCAATGGCACTTGTTGTTATGGATGTGTTGCGTCATGAAGCGGGGCTAAAAGTGCCTGCTGATATAGCTGTTGTTGGCTATGATGATACGCCACCTGCACGATGGCCAAGTTATGATCTGACATCATTCAGTCAACCTGCTGATGAGATGGTTGAGAATACCGTTCATCTTCTGATCCATCATATGAGCGACAATGATACAGAACCACTTCAGATTACCGTCTCAGGACAGCTGAAAATCAGAAGTTCCAGCACAAATGTAAAGAAGGTGTCCGATGCAGGGGTTTGATCCAAAATTCAACACATTTCCCGATTATATTTTAGGGATTACTCATGAGATTTGGGAACAAAGCGGCGTTGAATCACTAAACCATTATTATTCAGATGACATCATTGTGAGATCACCTGCCAGTGTTGTTATTGGCAATCAGGCGGTCATCAAGGCCACCTATGCCACACTGGATGAATTTCCTGATCGTCAGCTATTAGGAGAAGATATAATCTGGTCAGGCACGCCAGAGGAAGGCATGTTATCTTCTCATCGGATCTTATCCACGGCAACCCATAGCGGTAATGGTGTTTTTGGAAAGGCAACAGGAACAAAGTTGATTTATCGCGTCATTGCCGATTGTCACGCCAAAAATAACCAAATCAATGATGAATGGCTGATAAGAGACTTAGGCGCTATTGTGCAGCAACTGGGCTGGACAGCGGAAGATTACGCGCGCCAGCAAATAGCTGATGAAGGCGGACCAAACGTATGTATGAGACCTTTCAGCGAATATAGTGATATGACTGGCCCTTATCAGGGCAGAGGCAATAATGATGAATGGGGTCAGGCCTACGCGGAAAATCTGAACACAATCATGTCTGGTGATCTGTCTGTAATTGATACCCGCTATGACCGAGCCGCTATTGGGGCTTATCCCTGTCACCAAACAGTTATAGGCAAGCCAGATATCACAGCATTCTGGGCGGAGTTGCGAGCCAGTTTTCCATCTGCGCAGTTTACCATACATCATCAGATTGGCCGAAATGATTCGATGATGCCGCCCCGGGCAGCAATCAGATGGTCCTTATCAGGCAAACATGAAGGGGCTGGGAGATTTGGTACCCCAAGCGGTGCTGATATTTATGTCATGGGGATCAGCCATGCAGAGTTTGGCCCCTGGGGTTTACGTCGTGAATATACTTTATTGGATGACGTAGCCATCTGGAAACAAATTCACCTTCATACTGGAGACTTGTTATGACCCAGCCTGTCCAAATTGTTCGTTATGCCGAACTTGTGCCCTGCCGCACAGCGTTTATTGACGCGCATACCCCTGGTTCAGATCAAAAGGAAAATTTCACTATAATTGGCGGCGGCGTATCTGAAGCTGCTGACCAGTATGTCCACATCAAAGATACACCTGGCTTTAACATCGGGGCAGCTGGCCAGCCACCCAAATGCCGCAATTCGCTTCATTCACACAGAACAGCAGAAGTCTTTTTTGTTCTTTCTGGCCGGTGGCGATTTTTCTGGGGACGCTGGGGTGATACAGGCGAGGTTATTCTTGAGGCAGGCGACATATTCAATATCCCCACAGGTATGTTCCGCGGCTTTGAAAATATCGGCTCAGACTATGGGATGATAATGGCCGTATTAGGCGGCGATGATGCTGGTGGTGGTGTCATCTGGGCGCCACAGGTCATTGAAGACGCGAAGGATCATGGCCTTGTTCTAGGGGAAAATGGGAAGCTTTATGATAACAAAAAAAACGAAGCGCTTCCCAAAAATGTTGCCCCCATGCCGCTGATGCCAGACGAGCATCTGGCGTTAATGGCAGAACCAGCGGTGTATGAAGTAGTCCCACGTTGGGTTGCCCGCTATCTGGATCTTCTGGCACTGTCAGCTGACGGGCCAATTCAGGTGATTGGCCAGAATGGAAAAATTTTTGACCGGCCTGGATTTACAGTAGATTTTATATCAGGGCAATCAACCGGACCCATAGCGCCAACCCCCTTTTACACTGTACTTATACCTGTAAAGGGCTATTGGCGTTTGAATCAGAATGAGCATGACAGCCATATCGGGCCCGGGGATACAGCTTTTCTTCAGCCAAATACAGGTTATAATATAAACCCTGCAATGTCAGGCGAAGCCGCATTTTACCGAATACAAAATACAAATGACCCTGCTGGACCCACCTGGTGGGAAAGGAGCTAAATTTATGGCCAGAATTCAAACAACTCATGTTGGCTCACTGCCGCGCTCACAAGACGTCACCGATCTTCTTTTCGCTAAAGAGCAGAATAAGCCTTTTGATCAAATGTTATTTGATGAAACCATGACCGCTCATGTTGATATGCTGGTTAGACGTCAGAAAGAGGCTGGTATTGATGTGGTCAGTGACGGTGAAACATCCAAGATATCTTATGCGACCTATGTGAAAGATCGCTACTCTGGATTCTCGGGTGATAGCCCGCGTAATGCGCCAGCAGATCTGAAACAATTTCCTGGTTTCCTTCAACGCCTGGCTGACAGTGGTGGCACGCCAACCTATGCCCGGCCCATGTGCACTGGCGCAATTAAACCTTTGGATAATGGTGAGCTTGAAAAAGACATCGCCAATCTGAAAACTGCTATGGCAGCAAACGGTGTAGAGCGCGGCTTTATGAACGCAGCCTCTCCTGGCGTGATTTCGCTGTTTTTGCAGAATGATTACTACCCCAGCCGCCAGGACTATCTGGAAGCACTGTCAGAAGTAATGAAGGCTGAGTACAAGGCTATCATCGAAGCTGGCCTCGAACTTCAGCTTGATTGCCCTGATCTAGCTCTGTCCAGACATATGCTTTTTGAAGAAATGAGCGATGATGAGTTTGTTGCTGTTGCTGACAGCCATGTTTTCGCCCTCAATCATGCCTTAGCGGGATTGCCCAAGAAGAAGATTAGGGTGCATATCTGTTGGGGCAATTATGAAGGGCCCCATATTTGCGATATTTCTATGGATAAGGTATTTTCCACATTAATGAGAACACATGCAGGATATGTTCTGTTTGAAACGTCTAACCCACGCCATGCACATGAATGGACAGTCTTCAAAGCACGAGCAGATGAAGTGCCCGCAGATAAAATCCTGATCCCCGGTGTACTGGACAGCACAACCAATTTTATAGAACACCCAGATGTGGTCACGCAAAGGCTGGAAAGATTTACATCTGTATTTGGTCCTGACCGCGTAATGGCAGGAACAGATTGCGGATTTGGCACCTTTGCCGGCTTTGGGGCTGTTGATCCGGAAATTGCCTGGGCAAAATTAGCTGTTCTAAGGCAGGGGGCAGACAGCGCTAACTGAAGTAAATTTAACCACCACCTGTAACTAAAGAACCCTTTACTAAATCTAAAAGATCATCGGAAACATTAGTTTGACTTGCCAAACAAGTATAAACTGTTTCCCAGCCAGATTGCTCAAAATCAAATTGGTGTTTGATTTTATATTGGCAAAAATTTAAGCAATTCTTCAATCTAGGTGCGCCCTGCTCAACAAAGCGGCCACCTTGGGCAGCGCCGTCTAAAGCGAAAATCAATCCAGAAAGTCCAACAGAGTGAGAGTGCACGTAACATGACGTAAACGGCCAAAGGTGATCTTGTACATTTTTAAAGCCTAATTCGTGAAATTTAGCATAGTGACTAAATAAGAGTAGCCTTTCTATGTTACCTATCATTTTTCCATCATGCGCATTTTCAATTGAACGACTTGCAAACATTCCTTTATCGTGCCGCATTATCAGTCCATTCGCATGAAGATGGCCAAGATAGCCTTCCTTAGTCAAGGTAGATAAACCATACGCCTGATCTTCAGCACGATTGATAAAACTTGGTGTGAATGGATGCCATTTTTGTATCGCCTCTGCAGTAATGCCTGTGGTTCCGCCAGTCACATGAATACGTTGGTACGCTTTCTTTTCTTGTAAAATTTCAATTTCTGTTGAGATAGCTTGTGGCCATTGTGGACAAAATATACGTCGCGAATCTAACTGGTTCGAGTAATGATTATAGTTGGGGCGTTTTACATCAGGAACATATAATCCTTTTGGGGAATCTTCTTTATTTATAAGGCCGCCTGCTAACATTCCAAGATCGACGTTGCGACCGTCTCGAGCTAACGCGCTGCCTCCCCAAATAGGATTACAGATCGCAGCTAGTGCGCTCTTTCCTGTGTGTGACAAAAGTTTTGACTGTTCAAAAACCTGATCAAGATCAAACTTAAACGTAAATCGTGCGAAAGGGTTTATAGTCATCTGCCAAAGTAGCAGAACAGCTTTTAGAAAACTGTAATGCCTTCCATAAGAGCCATTGACACCAAAAATATGCAGAGTTGCTGTATCTCCAGAGCAAAGGCATTTGATGATCTTTTGACAGCGTGTTTCATCAAAGAGAAACAAACGTAAATGCCGTAACTTTAAATGCTGTTTTATAAGTCCCTTTAAATAGCAAAGAGCCAGATTTTCCATTCCTTCATGGGTAACAGAAATTGACATAACAACATCAAGGCGCTCATTTTCCCCTAATAACCCAGTTTTCACCTCATATGCCATCGCTCTATCAAGAGCGGAAAGCCCATAGAGAATTTCATTTTCTTTAAGACTAGAATCTAAGTGAATTGGATGATCATACCAAAAAGTTTGAGGTGAAAGAGCAAAACGCGTTGCCTCAGCCTTAATCTCTTGAGGAATATTTGTTGATTCAGGGTCAATGGGGGGTGAAAGAAGGGCGTTGGTAGTTAATAGGAGTTCCTGTGCTGGCTTTCTAATTGGCGCTTTCGGTAATTTTACATTTGACAGATATCGTCTTTTTTCAATCTCATAAGCCATAGCTTCAGCATCTGAACTCGCTTCCTCTGCAGATGGGCAAAATATTTTCCAAGGGGTTAGAGCTTCACTTTCCGGGACTCCTTCAAGTTTAGACAGAGTTAAGGAAAGAAAATCGGACACTGCAGAAACCTCAGTGTTTTGTATGAGTTGTTTCGCATTTTCATGGTCAGGATGGTTTTTACATCCTTGGAGAAGCCAAGCGCGACAAAGACGAGCCCCATTATCTTTTGCTGTATTTAGACGAAGCGCAGAAAAATCGTTCTGATTTATTAACCAGTTTTCAAGATTGATCATTATTTAGATACCAGTTGTTTTTTGATTTAAAGTTGCTCAAAATTTGTTTTTCGCAAAAATACTATCAATAACCAGATTACCAATCTAACTTATTGGCCACATAACCGAAAGCGTTTTCGGTTGACTCTGAAAGCGCTTTCGGAGACGATCTTGGGATGGGAGAGCCAACACGCCTTAAAATGATAGCCGAACGGCTGAATTTATCTGAGAGCACAATTTCGCGTGCGCTTAATAATTACAAAGATATTTCCGCTGAAACCAAAACTGTTGTTCGAAAAATGGCGGAACAACTCGATTATGAGCCCAATATTCATGCAAAACGACTTGCTTCTGGCAAATCAGAAACAATTGGATATGTGATGCCAATTCAATCCAATCAAGTCACCGGTCAGTTCATTAATAAGTTGATGGCTGGCATAGCAAAAGCCCTAGGAAAATATGGATGGGACCTGTGTGTTATTGCCCCACAAACTCCTGACGAAGAAATAAGAATTTTTAAAAAAATCGCACGCACTCGTAACATAAGTGGTTTGGTAATTACTCGAACTCTCAGCGATGACCATCGCTTTGCATTGCTTAAGCGATTGGGCGTCCCTTTTGTTTCACATGGCAGGTCATCTGACAGCAAGGAGTCGGCTTGGCTCGACGTAGATAACGAGCTAGCGTTTTTTGAGATGACTACTCATTTTGTTAAACTTGGACATAAGCATATCGCTCACATTGGTGGACCAAGAGACTATAACTTTGCGCGACAACGGAAAAATGGCTGGGTGCGTGGGCTAAAGTCGAGCGGAATAAAAGCTCCGCTCAGTTATGAAGAGATGACTGAGCTTACATTTGATGGTGGAAAAGAAGCAATGCAACGACTTCTCGAAGCTGAAGTTCCTCCATCTGCAGTCTGTTGCATCTCAGATGTTGTGGCAATTGGGGCAATGCAAGCGCTTCGTGAAAAAGGTATTCGCCCAGGTCAGGAGGTTTCCATAATTGGTTATGATGGATTAGAGCTAGGAGCTTGGCTTGACCCACCTCTGACAACCATGCACCAACCATTAAAATTGGCCGGCGAAAAGCTGGCCAAAATGCTTTTAAACATTGTTGAAAGCGGCGGTTTACCGCTTAACAACCAAGAACTCGTCCGTGCTTCTCTAGTTCGGCGGGAAACGGCCAATGCCCCATTGAGCAATTGGCCACCAATCCGGAAAGACTCCGGCAAACCATAAACTAATTTTTTTGGAGGAAATTGAATCATGAGACCAATATACATAACGGCCGTCTCTATGGCGCTTTCTGCCATGGTGATGAGTGCCGCTAATGCGGATACAATTCGCTTCTGGACAACTGAACATCAACCAGCGCGTCTTGCAAAACAGCAAGAAATGGCAGACGCTTTTAATGCGAAAACTGGACATACTGTAGAGGTTATACCCGTTGAAGAAAAAGACCTCGGCACTCGCACAACAGCTGCTTTCGCAGCGGGCGATTTACCTGATGTAATATACCATACTCTACAGTATGTATTGCCCTGGGCAGAGGCAGGCATTCTAGACGTTGAAACTAATTCCGATATTGTAGATTCGTTGATGAAAAGAACTTTTGCTCCTGGCGCAATAGAAATGGCACAATTTGATGGTATGACTGCTGCTGTACCTGTTGATGGCTGGACGCAAATGGTTGTTTATCGAAAAGATCTATTTGATGCTGCCGGCCTTGCTCCGCCAAATAGTTACGCTAACATAGCAGCTGCTGTTGATGCACTTCATAATCCGCCATCAATGTATGGCTTCGTTGCCCCAAATAAAGTAGATGAGAACTTCATGAGCCAAGTTTTGGAACATGTGTTTCTTGCTAACGGCGTCTCCCCTGTAAATGCTGATGGTTTTGCTGAGCTTGACGAAAAGGCAACCACCGAAGTGCTAGATTTCTACAAGAAAATAGCCAAGGCATCACCACCTGGTGAATTGTTTTGGAAGCAATCACGTGCAGTATACTTTGCTGGACAAGCCGCTATGATTATATGGTCTCCATTTATTCTTGACGAATTGGCAGGCCTTAGAGATTCAGCGCCACCAACAATAAATGATGACCCAACTTCATCTGAACTCGCATCCAAAACTGGTATTGTAACCACATTTGGTGGACCATCAAATTCAGCAGGAGCAGCTTGGGCCGATATTCGTTACTTTGGAGTAACAAGCGATGCTAATACAGAAGTCGCTTCTGAATTTGTGACTTACTCTATGAAAGATGGCTATACCGCGACTCTATCTATTGCGCCGGAAGGAAAGTTTCCAGTGCGGCGGGGAGATCCTTTTGACACAGCAAAATATATCAATGCTTGGTCAAAATTACCCGTTGGCGTAGACCGCAAAGCACCTCTTTCAGACCTGTACGATGCGGGAACTATTCGCAAAATTGTGTCCGGACTTGAAACAGCTGATCGTTGGGGTGTTAAAGAAGGCCAACTTTCGCTAGCCTCAAAGATCATTAACTCTCAGGTGATCAATCGCGTAGTTCGGCAATATATTGACGATGAAATCAGCTCAGCTGATGCTGTTGCGAAACTAAACACTGAACTTGCAACTGTGCAGTAAATTATCTAGAGGCAGCCATAGCAATATGGCTGCCTTCTTAATTTAAGTGTAATGCGGAAAAGTTAACGATGAGTAGCACGATGCGCAGAGGAAAGGGAACTCTAGCACGCCGTGAGCAACGGCTTGCTTATAGCCTTCTACTGCCAACTTTTCTTCTTGTTTTCTCGATTGTAATGTTGCCACTTACTGCTAATTTCTGGATTTCCGTGAAGCCTATAACTTTAGCAGACCTTCGACCACCCACCCTAATCGTTAAAGAACAGCTCCGTGGCAATATTCAACAAGCAGGCGACAGTGCAAAAATTCAATATCGCTTTCGAAATTCATCGATGAAATACCCTCTCACGTCGGTAGAATTCAGTGACCAGTTACCCGATAGTCTTTTCATAAAAAATTTAGACCCTCTCTGTTCTGTCTTTGATGAGATTCAAAAACAAAAAAGTCTTTTGGTATGTGACCTTGGCAAACTTGATCCAAAAAGCCGAGGGAAAATTGAAATCGAGGTCCAAGCTGATACACAATTTTCAAATTTGAAAAAGGTTTTAAAAGACAGTGTTCCAGTAACAAAGTTTGAGACTTACAAT
>CABYZM010000040.1 GCA_902523435.1 uncultured SAR116 cluster alpha proteobacterium | reverse complement strand
TCGCACTGAAGAAAAACTGGTTGAAATGACGAATGGCTGTATATGCTGCACTTTGCGAGAGGACCTCTTGATGCAGGTACGTGAATTAGCTAGCGATGGCAGATTTGACTATCTTCTAATAGAAAGCACAGGGATTTCAGAACCTTTGCCAGTTGCAGCCACGTTTGACTTCAGAGATGAAGAGGGAAATAGTCTTTCGGACGTCTCTAGGCTAGATACGATGGTAACTGTTGTCGATGCGGCTAATCTGATTCAAAATTACAGTTCGACAGATTTTTTGCGTGAACAAGGTGAAAGCCTAGGGGAGGAGGACGAGCGAACTTTAGTTGATTTATTGGTCGAGCAGATTGAATTCGCAAACATAATTTTGCTTAATAAAACTGACCTTGTTACCGAAGCTCAACTCGAGACCGTCAGGGCAATTATTCGTAGCTTAAATGCAAAAGCCAAGATTGTTGAGACCACTCAGTCCCAAGTTGACCTAGACAGGGTAATGAATACGGGGGCTTTTAACCTCGAAGAGGCTCAAGAGCATCCACTTTGGGCTCAGGAACTTTACAATTTTAAAGACCATGTTCCAGAAACTGAGGAGTATGGAATAACGAGCTTTGTTTATCGTGCAAGAGCACCTTTCAATCCTGCAAGAATACATGCTTTCTTTAATCAAGAATGGCCAGGCGTAGTAAGAGCAAAAGGTTTTTTCTGGTTAGCAAGTCGCCCAGATTTTGTAGGTGAGATGTCACAGGCTGGAGCGTTTGTAAGGCATAAAGGCATTGGACGCTGGTGGACTGCAGTTCCAAAGGAACGTTGGCCAGATAGCAAAGAATTTAAATCAATGCTGGATGGTCTTTGGGATGCAAACTATGGAGACAGAAGACAGGAAATGGTTTTTATTGGTTTAAGTTCAGAAATGGATGAGAAGGCAATTACAGCAAGATTAGACGCTTGTTTGGTAGACAATTACCTCTCAGATGAAGCCAGTTTCAAAAGTGATAACGACCCGTTTCCACTATGGTTTCAAAATGCTTCCTGATTGAATGCGGTCAGAAAATTAAGTTTTCAAAAGTGGAAGGTGGTGTTAAGGAGCTATGGGATCTATTTGTTGTTTTTGCATCTTTGCTTCACAAATGCGGAAAATATAAAAAACGATGCAAGCAACGACAGTTGCAACTTTCATATCATTGATATGATGCTTCTCAGCAAATACCCCTAGACCCTCTACTATTTTCCCTGCTGAGCGCTGTTTTGTTCTAGCCAAGCTTTAAAATAATCTTCTAGAGATTCGCGCTCTATACCTTTAGTTATAAAGACAATCCTTGTTCTCTCGTCACTATCTGGCCATGCATCCAGCCAAACGGGATCATGAAATATATGCTGTACTCCATGAATAACTAATGGCCTATTTGGCTGATCTTTTGTTTTAATTACACCTTTGATGCGAAGCAAATTATTGCCATGGAGAAGAGTTAAAGCTTCAATTGAGGTGGCAAAGTTCTCGACATCAATGGGATAATCAAAGGAAAGCGTGAACGAGCGAATATCAGAACCATGGCGAGAAATGTCGTGACTATGACTATGGTCATGACGGTGAGGCGCGTCATGGGTTTGAAGATGGTCAAAATCTTCAGCTTCCAAATTTAGCCACCGCCTCACATTCATTCCTTTAGTTTCTGGGTCATAAAGCGAAGTATTAAAAAGCTCATCAGGGTTGAATTCAGGGGTCTGTAGGTCAATTATTGGAGCCAAATGATTTAAACTGGAAATTAATTCCCGCAGATTACCAAGTTTCTCATTCGACAGATCCCCTGCAAGTAAGTCTGTCTTGGTGATCACAATTCTATCAGCTACTGCTGCCTGCTTTTGGCTTTCAAAATGTTCATTCAGTGTCCCAAGACCGTTTAATGCATCAATTGTGGTGACAACCCCCCCAAGAAAATATCTTCGGTCAAGCAACGGGTCATTCATCAACGTGTGAATAACTGGTGCAGGATCCGCCAAGCCAGTTGTCTCAATAACTAGACGATCAAATTTGGGTATCTGCTCTTTCTCTCTTTTGCCAGAGAGCATCATTAATGTTTCATGAATGTCACCCCTTACTGTGCAACACAAGCAGCCAGATGTCATTTCAACAATCTGCTCCTCAGCATGTTGAATCAGAAGTCCATCTAGACCTGTGGCACCAAATTCGTTGACTACTACAGCTGTATTCTCAAAACGTTCATCAATTAATAGATTCGACAAAAGAGTGGATTTGCCACTTCCAAGAAACCCAGTGAGCAATGTGACCGGTATTTTTTTTGAACCATGAGTGCTTGTCATAAAAATTATTTAGGTAAGTTTCACAGATCCATGGACCATAGTGGTGCAAGCTTTGTCAGCACTATTGAGCTATTTTAGAACTAAGTTTTCAATATCAGTTGAATTTATTTCTGCTATCGATTTCTGAACCTTCAAACTTCTTGTCTCACCCGAAGGTGAAAGTATTGATATAACGGTTTCCTTTGATGGGCAGCCAGACTCCAAACAGTTTAGCTCAGAAATACTGACAAAATCGTTTTCTGATAGACCAAAGTGATTACCAACTATTCTTTTCAAATTTTCTGTGGAAGTTCTATTTGGTCGCTTACGTTCAAACATTCCAATCATCTTTTTACCCCACAAGACGTGTCCATAGTATATTTCCTTTTGCATCACCGATAAAAATGTGTGTATTGCATGCAGAAACAGCCATTGCGGTTATTTCGGAGCCTGTTGCTTTCCGGATAGGAATTACTCCTTTTGAATCACTTACTTCGGCCGCTAACACACTTCCATCGCGAAAACCTGCGAACAATGCGTCGTCACCTGGCAGGGCTGTGACGCATGTGACAAGCTCGTTGTTATTACTTGCCACACAAACTGGTTTTCTCTCCATGGGGCCAAACTTACCATCGAACGGCCAACAGACTGCTTCGTGAGCGCCTGAGGTCACAAGGAATGGCGTTCCCTCTACCCAATCGAAACTTTTGATTTTTGCTGGATACCCAGACATTGCAAGGTTGGCCTTATCCCTAACTCTCCATCCATGTAAAGCATTCTCTTGCATAGCTGTTACGATAAACTTTCCGTCTGGACTGAAAGTTATCTGATTGTGTGACCCATTCCAGACTAATCTCGACGATTTCCATCGGTTTTTATGTTTTTCCCATATTGTTGCTCCACCATAATGAGCTACTGCAAGACGACGCCCTTTAGCATCAAATGCTAAGCCTCCAATAGTGCTGGGATGCTCAAGTCTTGTGGGTCTCAAATGAAGTTCATCCCACACGTAAGCTGAATTTCCAGACGAGCACGCAGAATAATTTTTGCTTGATGCAACGCAGTCAACCCATTTCGAATCAAATTTATATATTTCCTCAGTAGCACCATCCTGAGTAATTCTAAGGAAACGTCCATCATCTCCGCCGGTCAGCACCCCACCAGTATCTGCAACCATACTCAAAATCACGCCCTTATGGGCTTCGACCGTTGTATAGGCAAGACCTGGTCGAAAGAAACGTACGGCTCCATCTCCAAAACTCACTGCAACAGATTCAGTAATGGTGACTGCGTCAACAACTGGAATATCCGTTTGTATGTTCAGCCCTCTTTTTTCTAGTTCAGTTATTTGGGCATTTGGAAAAGCGCTCATCTGACTATGCAAATCCAAACTCAATGTGCTTTGCAACTTTCAAAGCCCTCTAATAAATTCATGTTCTCAAGATTGCGACCTATAAAAACCACACGAGAGCTTCTAGATTTACCCTCAGGCCAAAGACCCATTGGAGACGCATCCATCAGCATGTGAACACCTTGGAAAACATATCTTTCATCAACTCCAGTAAAGTTCAAAATACCTTTGGACCGTAAAATATCTTGTCCTTGTGTCCGCAACAATTCTCCAAACCAATTTTGAAATTTATCTAGGTCGAGAGGAGTCTCAGAAGTGAAAGAAACGCTGGTTACATCATCATCATGTTCGTGATCATGGTCTGAGTCCAAAAAATCCGGTTCTACTTCGAGTATCCTATCAAGGCTAAAAGCGTCCAAGCCAAGCACTTCATGAAGAGGAGCTGAGCAATGCGTTGTTTTGATAATTTTTGCAAAAGGGTTTATTTTTTTGATTCTATTTTCAACTTCATTTGTTTCTGAAGCTTCTACAAGATCTGTTTTATTCAGCAATACAACGTCGGCAAATGCAATCTGCTCCTCAGCTTCATGATGTTCACCTAATTGGTCGCTTAGGTGGACTGCATCGGCCACTGTTACTATTGCATCCAATTTTGTTTTATCTGCCACATCTTGATCCACAAAAAATGTCTGAGCAACAGGAGCAGGATCAGCAAGCCCAGTTGTCTCTACAATGATTGCGTCCAATTGATCTGCGCGTTTCATGAGACCGCCAAGAATTCGGATTAAATCGCCTCGAACAGTGCAACAAATGCAACCATTGTTCATTTCAAAAACTTCTTCATCGGCATCAACTACCAGATCGTTGTCAATGCCCTCCTCGCCGAACTCGTTTACTATGACTGCGAAACGACGCCCATGTTCTTCTGTCAAAATACGATTCAAGAGTGTCGTCTTTCCTGCACCCAAAAAACCAGTTAATACGGTGACAGGAACTTGTGCTTCTTCAGTCATTTCTTACTCCAACATTGATACTAACATATTGCACACTTGAAAATGATTAGACTTTAAGTGCGAAAGCTAGGAAAATTTATTGTTACCTTATAACATAAAATAATAACTATAAGTCAATTAGTCATATAACTAGAGAATAACTTGATATTTTGCCCAGGGTCCCTGGGCAGGTAGCGCTTGTCACTAAAAGTGGGGGTGAAAAGCTAATTTATATAGTAAAGCAACTGCCTGAGGAAAGCTGGGCTTCACTTAAGCAAATATTAAATTCGTAGAGCGGCAACCCCGATGACGTCACAAAGGTAATGGATCAATTCAGTATAAACTACGCTATGCTCCTTATTTTAGGCTTTTATTTTGGGGGCGGAGCAGTGGAAGGATTCTTGGAAAATAGGGGCAAAAAACAAAAGTAATATTATTGCGCAGAAAAGTCTCTGTAAGTAATTGAATTTACAGCGACTCGCGACTCGACTGTCGAACTTTTGTCGAACCGCCGCGTAAGTGTTTGTTTTTATAGGGGGGTCGTCAGGCTCATAACCTGAAGGTCGCAGGTTCAAATCCTGCCCCCGCAACCAAAAAATACACATAATTTCAGTGAGTTAGCCACTTAAATTTTGAGGTGGCTTTTTGCGTTCTAAATTATTGCTGCGTTCATTGCTACGTTTAAATTGCCCACGAACCCAGTTCTATGGATGGTTGACCACGGACCGGGGTTACTCACTATTTCTATCTGATAACGCATCTAAAATTGGGCAGTCAGGACGATCATCACCTTGGCAAGCAGAGGCCAATTTGCTGAGTTGTTCTCTTAACATATTTAACTCGGTCAATTTAGTATCTATTTCTGAAATTTTTTCGAGTGTCAGAGCTTTAACCTCTTTGCTTGAGCGTTCGGTATTTTCGTAAAGTGCGAGCAGCTCTCTGCTGTCATCCAGGCTGAAATCAAATTTGCGAGCTTTAGCCACAAACTGAAGTTTAGCCAAATCAGGTTCTGAAAAATCCCTGTAGCCTGTGTCAACAACAACGTTGGGTTTAATGATACCTATATCGCTATAATATCTTACAGCTTTTACTGTTAAGCCAGATAGTTTTGCAGCTTTACCTATATTCATTTTGCCTCTTGTCTCTCTTGTTGGGGGAGAGAGTATCTATTCTAGTGGCAGGAGGTCAAATATGACAGGAATAGTATCAAACCTAGCTATTGATTGGCGCTGCACGCATACTTGGAAAATAGCGTCTTATAATACATCATGGTGCTTGCTTGGCTGCGCTATCGGCGATTTAGGGACGATTGCTTATTTTCAATTCATGGGTATTGATTGGCCTGTCTGGGTAATCATGAGTTTAGCAATCTTTAATGGCCTAATGACATCAATCATTCTAGAAACCATCATCCTGTCGAGGCAGATGACCCTCAAACTTGCCTTTAAAACTGCCATTGGCATGTCATTAATTTCCATGATTGGTATGGAGACCGCAATGAATGTTACCGACGTTGTATTGACGGGCGGCGCCATTCTTACCTGGTGGGTTATTCCCATTATGCTGGCAGCAGGCTTTATTACGCCACTACCCTATAACTATTGGCGTCTCAAGGCGCTAGGTAAAGCTTGTCATTGAGGTTGAGATTGCCCAGTAAAAATAAAGTAAACTTAATGCCTGTGTTTTTTTCCGCTCTCGGCGTCGTATTAGTTGGTGCATTGATATACTACCTCTCATCACCTGCTAATCAAGCTGAAGCTAATATCGCTCTGAAACACAAAGACGCTGCTGTCGTGGATTTAGGGCGAGCTGTATATGCTGAAAACTGCGCATCATGTCATGGCGGTGCACTAGAGGGGCAGGCTAACTGGCAGCAGAGAGATGCAGATGGTTATCTTCGCGCGCCACCGCATGATGAAACCGGACACACATGGCACCACCCTGACTCGTACCTCTTTTTAATGACCAAATATGGCATTGAAGAGATGATTGGGAAATCATACCCCAACAACATGCCTGCTTATGAAGACAAGCTCACCGATGAAGAAATCTTAGCCGTCCTCTCTTACATAAAAAGCACTTGGTCTGGCCGCATACAGAGTCAGCACGACCAAATAAACGCACGCGCCAAAGCACAATAGAAAATTGTTACGATGTTTGAAAATATTTTTTGGCAACAATTTAGTTTTGCCCCTGACCCTCGCATCAGCAAGTTACTGACAAGTCAAACAATGGGGTGACGTATCCACTAAATTCAACAAAAGGTGCGACAATTTTTTCATCCAGTAAGATCCAAGAAATGTTTTTTTTAATTTACTCTCCCCTCACAGTAAAGTTTAAAACTATCGATTATGGAGGAATGGTCCGATGAGAACACCACTATTATTGCTAGTTACTATTTTTCTAACTTATTCAAATTTGGGATATGCGCACTCCCCAGTGGGATTTGTAATTCCAAAAGATGGCTCGGTCATAAAACAAGCTCCAAAGAAAATGGAGATTGTTTTCACTGCTCCTGCTAAATTAATCAAACTTGAATTCTTTCGTGTCATCACAGGTGAAAAATCCACTCTAATTGGAGGACTGCTCGGTTCCGAAAAATTGGAAGGAATTCCTTTGGACAAGTTTCACCTAATGAAAGAAGGCAAACGTCATTTAGTAAATATCCCAGTTCTTGATGCGGGGATCTACAAAACAACTTGGCGAGCTTTAAGTGAAGATGGGCACGCTATTAAAGGAACTTTTACTTTTGAGGTTTCAGCAAAAGGGGTCGATGTTTCTGGCACTGCAGATGAACTTCTCGAGGGTGAGGGCAAGATAAAGCGCGTAAGAGGTTCGAAAATTACGATTAAACACGGGGCGTTAGGAGATCTGATGCCAGCAATGACGATGGAATATGATGTTCAAGATGTGAGCTCTGGGTCGGACTATAAACGAGGTGACACGGTCATTTTCAAAATAAATAAAGACCTTGAAATAGTGAGTATCCAACCGAAATAGCAAAGTCAAACTCAAAACACAATCTACGTGTTTTGACCAATAGGCGACAAATTATGAAAAGTAGTCATTTGAGAAACACAGGTCCGGGTAAAAAAATCTCCATAATATTGCAAGGAGCAATCTGTGCGGTATCACTATTGTTAATCGTTCCTGCGGCTAAAAGCGATGAAAAAACACGCCAAGCTAATGAGTATGTGTCTGTCTTTGAAGCTTATGAAAACTGGGAGTGGGAAGAAACCTCTGACTGGTTGAAAGCGAATCAAAAAGTAGATGAGATTGGCGGTTGGCAATATTACTCTCGAGAAGTAAGTGAAGAGGCTAATTAGAACAGATATGTATAGTTGGTTTCTCAAACTAGTAGTTTTTCTCCTCATCACCGGTTGCTCATCCTATAAATTTGATGAGAGTCTATTAAAACTAAATGAGAATGAAGAAATAGGTGCTGTTGGCCAAATAACTACTGTGACAAGTGAGTCACAGAGAAATTTTTTAAATGACCGCGCTGCAACCTTGCTCAATGCAGAATTAGGTGAGGATGAAGCTATCGAGTTGATGATCGTCAAAAGCCCTGATTTTCAATCACTCCTTTTTGATCATCGGAGCAGATTAGCTGAAGCTGCTCAGCAGGGCCGTATTTCTAACCCGGCCTTTTCTTTTGAGAGAATGGTAAAAGGAGCCGAGACCGAATATGGTAGATTTTTAAGTTTTGGATTGTTGGAGCTTTTTACATTGCCCCTCAGAAAAGAAACTTCCAAAATCTCTGTTGAATTAGGTCATGTAAAATTAGAGGCAGGGGTTTTTGAAAAAATAAACGACCTGAGGATAGCCTGGTACGATGCGGTCGCGTCTCAGAAAAGAAAAAAACTTTATGAAGACGCGTTTATTGCTCTTTCTGCCAATGCGGAACTTGCCAAACGCATGAAAAAGACGGGCAACATGACCACCAGCGACCGTATACGCCAACAGCTTATTCTCTCTGGAGCAACAGTAGCGAGCGCAGAGGCGAGAATGAAAAATATCTCAGCCCGTGAAATGCTTACTCGCAAAATTGGACTTTCCAGGGATGAAGCAAATGTGATGGATTTACCTCAGGCCCTTCCTGAAGCACCGAACGACCCAATATCAATTGGAGACCTAGCATATGAAATAAATAATAGGCTGGATGTCAAAGCTGCTAGATTAGAATACGAGCTGTTGCTTAAGGGGCTTGGCCTTGATGAATTGAGTTCTTACACTGATATAGAACTCGGATACAGAAATGATCGAATCAATGACGCTGGCTCTATTTCAAACAAGAAAGGTTATGAATTGGAGGTCAAAATACCAATTTTTGACTGGGGCGACTTGCAGAGAGATGTAGTTCA
>CABYZM010000039.1 GCA_902523435.1 uncultured SAR116 cluster alpha proteobacterium | reverse complement strand
GTTGGCCGCTGTCATGATTCAGTCTGAAGGCGATAATTGGAGAGCTGTTCGAAATGGGCCTGTATCCGTATATGGCGCTGTTGGCGTGCTTGGAATAATAGTTTTATTGGCAGGGTTTTACAGCTGGCGTGGTCGGATAACTATCGATGCAGGACCATCTGGCAAGACCATAGAACGTTTCGGTACAATTGACAGATTCGCGCATTGGCTGATGGCTGGCTCATTTGTTATTTTGGCAATAACAGGGCTCAATCTTCTGTACGGACGTTACACATTATTGCCACTTTTAGGTCCGGAGGCGTACACAGCTTTCTCTATAGCAGGGAAATATGCCCACAATTATCTTTCATTTGCTTTTATGGCAGGATTGGCTTTGTCCTTTTTCCTCTGGGTAAAACACAATATTCCATCTAAGGTGGATATAGAATGGCTGAAAGCTGGTGGCGGGTTGTTCAAAAAAGGTGTCCATCCTCCTGCCCGAAAATTCAACGCTGGCCAGAAGATTATTTTTTGGGCAGTAATGCTGGGTGGTTTTTCAATATCGTTATCAGGCATTGCTCTTTTGTTCCCTTTTCAGACTGCTATGTTTGCGAAAACATTTGGAGTTTTGAACATGATTGGCTTTGATTTGCCAACAGCTTTGACAGCTCTGCAGGAACAGCAACTTAACCAACTTTGGCATGGCATTGTATCCCTTGTGCTCATGACGATTATTGTAGCACACATATATATTGGTTCTGTGGGCATGGAGGGTGCTCTTGACGCTATGAATTCAGGTAAGGTTGACAGGAATTGGGCCAAGGAACATCACGGCCTTTGGGTAAAGGAAGTTGATGCAGCAGCTAAAACGGCGAAAGCCAGTCCTGCCGAGTAGAAAATTAGGCCAGGTCCGGAGATCTGGTGCTAGACAGCAGATACCGGACCTGACGTTTGGGATGACCACGCGTGACGATTTTTCCAGTCATTAATATAACCGCCCGCAGGAAGACAGCCAGGCTTATGGCTAGCTTGTGCGGGCTTTTTTATTTGCTGACTGGTACTGCTGTCGCGCTCGAGCAGTATACAGCTCATGGCGGGCCGGTGAAACATCTTACCCTATCCCCTGATGGCAGCCTGATGGTCTCATCCAGCTTTGACTATTCAGCAGTTGTGTGGTCTTTACCAGAGCTGGCAGATGAAGCCACGCTAATAGGACATGACGCAGCTGTGAATGTGGCACAATTTACACCGGATGGAGATTGGCTGGTAACAGGGGGTGATGACAATCAAATTCTGCTATGGTCAGTTGCTGATATCCTCAGCCTGGGTGATGAAACAACTCCCTTTGTGCTGCGAGGTCATTATGGAAAAATTGTAGATTTTGCCTTTTCTGCTGACGGTAGATATCTTGTATCTGCGAGTTGGGATGGCATTGTGGGCCTTTGGGACATGGCTCTAGCCCGTAATCGCTTAGAGCAAATTCCAATTTCGTTTCGTGGACATGACGGACCGGTGAATGATGTCCAGTTTAGCGCTGATGGCAAACACCTTTTTAGTGCTGGCAATGATGGCCACATACGCTATTGGCGGGTAGCTGATGGTGAATATCTACGTTCCATTGTCCGTAACGGCTGGGGTGTGAATGTAATGTTAGTGGATGAGGAACGAAATGTTCTGGCGTACGGTTCAACTGACGGGGCGATGGTCTTGGCCGAGTTAAATACAGGGGCTGAATATTTGCGAATGGGTGAAGATCGAGTACCAGTTTTATCGGTTGGTCTAAACTCCACCGCCAATCAGATTGCTTTTGGTAACGCAAAAGGTCAACTCAAGATTATTGATTTGAATACCACGACATTGCTGCGTGATTTTCGCGCAGCAAATGGTCCAATTTGGTCTGTAATGTTCATGCCAAATAATGGTGATATGATGATTGCTAGTCTTGATGATTTCATAACGAAATGGCAAATTCATGATTTTCCGCCTGAGATTCTTGATACACCTGGTCCTACACGGAGGTTTAAATTAACCTCTGAAATCAGTAATGGTGAACGGCAGTTTGCAAGAAAATGTTCAGTTTGCCATACGCTTGTCGCGGATGGAGCAAAAAGAGCCGGTCCAACATTATATAATATTTTTGGCCGTGAAGCAGGTACTTTGCCTGGCTATAAATATTCCAAAGCGCTTTTGGACTCCAATATTATCTGGGGTGAAGAGACCATTCACAGGTTGTTTACAGATGGACCGGATGTGGTAACACCGGGCACAAAAATGCCCATACAGCGAATGAAAAATGAAGCGGACAGACAGGATTTAATTGCCTTTTTGAAGCAAGCAACAACATCTTTAAATTAAGAGTAAGGGAGAGAGATGATGAAAATGTTTTTAATAAGCTCTACTACTGCAGTAGCACTAGCTGTAGTGGCCTATTTTATTCTTACTAGCATAGGTATGGACACCGCATCTGTGATGTCCGGATCATCAGTTCGGCTTTGACAGCCAGAGCGTTTTCTGGTCTGGCGGCTATTGTTGTTTTTCTGACAACAGTGCTGTCTGCCTTTGCACAAGCTGACCACGGCCCTCATAGCTTCAAGGCTATTGAAGCGTCTGTTCTTCGCGTGCTGCCAACCTGGCCTGGCTATGATCGGCCAGGCTTCGGCGCGCCTCTGGGAACAGCTCCAGAGGGGACTGGCTTTGTGATTGCTGTACCTTCCAGTGCACTCATTTCTGGAAGCTCTCAAGAGGCTAGCAGTCCCTATCTTCTCACCGCGGCTCATGTGGTTGATAGGGCTACCCGGATTGAAATAATAAGTCCTAATGGTGTGCGGGCAGATGCTGTTCTTCTGGCTGTGGACCCGCGAACAGATCTGGCGTTGTTGAAGATGCCTTTCGCCTTGCCGACTGTCAAACTGATGCTGGATACACCTGCTGTCGGCACTCATGCCTGTGCAGTGGGGAACAGTTTTGGTCTGGGAATTAGTCTTAGTTGCGGTGTTGTCTCTGCAACAGGACGCAAAAATATAGGTTTCAATCCTGTTGAAGACTTTATCCAAACAGACGCAGCTGTTAATCCCGGCGCGTCAGGCGGTTTGCTAATCAATTCAGCTGGGAAGGGCCTAGGCCTTATTGATGCGATTTTCACAAAGTCAGAAGATAGTGACGCGGGGGTAAATTTTGCTGTGTCTGCAAAGCTAATAGACAGGGTTTTGTCGGCTTGGGCAGACAAAAGTGATGTTTTTACCCATTGAAATAGTTGCCTGCTGCTGACTTGCATCTGAGTGTGAATGTCATCTAATCTTATGTACTTAATTTTAGGTTGGGGGAAAAAGGACGCGTCTTCATGGATGATTTTCTGAAGGTCACTTCGACTAGAGCAAGGGATCTAACGCCAGAACCGTTCCCATCACAGCTGGTTGACCCGTTCGGCCGTGCGGTGGATTACATTCGCATTTCGGTCACTGACAGATGTGACTTTAGATGTGTGTATTGTATGGCAGAGGAAATGACCTTTCTGCCGAAAAAAGATCTGCTGACATTAGAAGAACTGGAACAAGTGTGCCGGACATTTATGTCGATGGGCACCCGCAGAATCAGGCTGACAGGTGGTGAACCTCTTGTCCGCCGCAATATCATCCAATTGATTCGTAATCTGGGTGCCGAGGTGAAATCAGGCCAACTGGATGAGCTGACCATTACCACCAACGGCAGTCAGTTGAAAAAAATGGCAGATGATTTAGCGGATGCTGGTGTCCGCCGCCTAAATGTGTCGATTGATACGCTGGATGTAGATAAATTCAAACTAATCACTCGCTGGGGCGATCTAGATAAAGTGCTTGACGGGATGAAAGCTGCCCGTGATGCCGGTCTTTCGATAAAGCTAAATGCTGTGGCCTTAAAGGGCGTTAATGACGATGAACTGGGTGATATGGTCGCCTGGGCAGGCGATCAGGGCTATGATATGACCATTATCGAAGTGATGCCTATGGGGGATATCGGCAATGAAACCCGTGTTGATCAGTATTTGCCCGTTTCTGTGGTCCGCTCGCGATTAGCCAAACGCTTTACACTAACGGATTCGGATTATGTTAGCGCTGGACCTGCGCGTTATGTAAATGTCGCTGAAACAGGCCGCAGGCTGGGCTTTATAACACCGCTGACTCATAATTTCTGCGAAAGTTGTAATCGCGTGCGCCTGACCTGTACAGGCCAGCTTTATATGTGTCTGGGGCAGGATGATAATGCTAATCTGGCCCGTGCTCTGCGCGAGGATGGTGAGGAGGGTCTGCGCTCAGCCATCATTTCTGCGATTGCGCGCAAGCCAAAGGGCCATGATTTTGTCATCAATAGGCGTGAGGCGCAGGCTGTCGGCCGGCATATGAACGTAACTGGCGGGTAAAAGGCCGCCTAGATTACAGATAAGATGACAGATACGAAAACAGATGCGATGAAAGGAGCGCCTGTCGCTTTATTTGGTCTGGCTGGCTGGTCAGGCTCGGGTAAAACAACATTGGCGGAACAGCTGATTACAGAATGGACGGCGCGGGGTCTTAATGTGGCGACTATTAAACACGCGCATCACGAATTCGAAGCCGATACGGCGGGCAAAGATAGCTGGCGGCATCGAAAGGCTGGCGCGCGCCAGGTTCTTGTTTCTTCAGCAATACGATCTGCGCATTTTGTTGAACATGAAACTACAGAACCTGAACTGGCACAACTGCTAAATAGGCTTTTGCCCTGTGACCTGGTGTTGATTGAAGGCTTCAAGCGCGAAGCTGTGCCGAAAATGGAAATTTTCCGTGCAGAAGTGGGCAAGCCGTACCTCTACACAGAAGATGACCAGATTATCGCCGTTGCCAGTGACAGTGCAGTAACGAACTGTCCTCTACCAGTTCTGGATTTGAATGACATACCGACGATTGCCGATTTTGTGCTTCAGGCAGTTGGCCTTAGTAGCAGGTAGAGAGCGCCATGCCACATCCCTCTACAACTCCGCTGGAAATTGCCCGCAAACAGCTTTTGTCTGCGGCGACAGGCTGGACTCCCCAACAAGAAATCTGCGGAGTATCAAATGCGCTTGGCCGAGTGCTAGCGACAGAACAGATAAGCTCTGTCGATCTGCCCCAGACAGATAACGTGGCTGTCGATGGCTATGCTGTTGAAGCGGCATTTTTGACCGCGCATCCCGATCATTTGTTCAAAGTTGCTGGGACTGCAAGAGCTGGTCATCCCTTTGTCGGCACAGTCGCGCCAGGCGAGGCTGTGCGTGTCTTTACCGGGGCGGTAATGCCAGAAGGCCTAGATTGTGTGATTATGCATGAGGATTGCCAAATATCTGATGTTGGAATTATCTGCGGTAAACAATTGAAATCAGGTACCAACATGCGTTCAGCTGGCGAAAATATTGCTACTGGTGAAATGCTTGCCGCAAAGGGGGTCTTTCTTGGGGCGGCAGATATTGGCCAGTTGGCCGCCGCAGGCCTTAGCCAGATACCTGTATTCCAGCCTCTTAAGATTGCTTTGATGTCAACAGGGGATGAGCTAGTTCAAGCAGGTGATACGCGAAAGGTCGGCCAGATTTTTGACAGTAATCGACCGATGGTGGCCGCGCTATGCCACCAACAGGGTGCACAGCTTACAGATTATGGCATTATTAGAGATGACCAAGTCAGACTGACTTCTGCCTGGCAAGAGGCGCTAGACCATTGTGATGTGATTATCAGTTCAGGAGGGGCATCCGATGGGGTGGAGGATCACACTCAGGCTGCTTTAAAGGCATGTGAGGCGGAATGCCTGTTCTGGCGGTTGGCTATGAAGCCGGGACGGCCGATGGCTGTAGGCAAGAAAGGGCACCAGTTTATTTTCTGTCTGCCAGGCAATCCAGTGGCTGCGTTTGTATGTTTTCGGCTTTTAGTGCGTCCTGTTCTGGACAAGCTGTCAGGCGGTCGTCCGCGCCTGCCCTTCAGCCTGATGCTGTCCAGCGGCTTTAGTCATAAAAAACTGGCAGGGCGGGCTGAATTTCTGCGCGCTTGCATAACTGACACTGAAACAGGTGTGCAACAGGTTGTTTTGCATGGGCGCAAAGGTGCAGGTGTTATCTCGTCATTGACAGGGGCTGACGGGCTTGTTGAAATACCTTTTGCCACGACAGAGATTGCCTCAGGCCAGCCTGTTCGGTTCTATCCTTTTCATGAGGTTGTGTGATGAATATACTGTATTTTGCATGGATGCGCGAACATACTGGCTGCGCAGCAGAAGAAATTGACTTGCCAGATGGTGTCTCCACTGTTGCCGATCTTGTGCCGCATCTGGCTAGCCGGTCAGACGGGCATGCAACAGCGTTGCGGAATCTGAAAACCGTGCGGATTGCAGTGAACAGGACCTACGGTGCACTTGATACGCCGATTTGCCAAGGCGATGAGGTGGCCTTCTTCCCGCCCGTGACAGGGGGCTGAGCCGATGACTGAACTTGTAAACAGTGCTGCTGCGGATGTCATTATCAGAAATGCAGATTTTGACGCAGGGGCTGAAATTGACAAATTGCGGCGTGCCGGTGTTGGGGCGATTGCCACCTTCAGTGGAATTGTGCGGGATAACGCTGAAGCGCCTGGGCTGATTGCAATGACACTGGAACACTTCCCGGGTATGACAGAACAGGAAATTCAGAACATTGTTGATCAGGCCCGTGGCCGGTGGCCCTTGACAGCGGTAAAGGTTATTCATCGTGTCGGCCGGCTTCTACCCCAGGAAAACATTGTTTTCGTTGGCACCGCTTCTGCGCATCGCCAGGCAGCCTTTGACAGCGCTTTTTTTATTATGGATTACTTAAAAACTCGTGCTCCGTTCTGGAAAAAAGAGGAAACTAGTTCAGGTACACAGTGGGTTGAAGCCCGCGAAACAGATGATATTGCTCTGCAGAAATGGGTAGAGTCCCGGTAAAGTCGATCCGTCCTCACCTCATAATGCGGAAAGAGGGATGGTCATCTCATTTGACTTTATAATAAATTGGAGGTCTCGGAAAGTAGGAAAACCGAGACCTCCATCGGGGGGAAGACTTTTTCAAGTCGTACTTTATACCCACGCAAAACTGATTTAGATTGGCGTGGGTATATTTTTTTTGAATTATAGCCACATAATTCTGAATAAAACCAGCCTAGATCGTCGGAATTGCAAGCGGAATTGGTCTTTTATCCTCTTTTGAAGGCTTTTATAGACGATTTTCCGGCTAGAAATAGGCTTAAGCGCAATTGCTGTTGCACGCTAAACAGTAAATCGCTCAGCTGCTTTGGATGCAGATGACCAGTGTCATCTTCTACTGTACGAAGGATCTGACCTGCCATGCCAACCAGATCGGCCCCCAACCACAAGCATTTCGCCGCATCCAAGCCGTGCCGAACCCCACCGGAGGCAATTATAAACAGATTGTTGGATACGGCCCGGGCTTGCGCAATCGCATCAGGCAACATCAGGCCGCAGGATAAAAAGGGCGCATAATGCGTCCGGTCAGTTGCTGGGCGTCTGTTAAACTCAATTTGTGCCCAGTTTGTCCCGCCTCTGGCCGCGACATCCACATGACGTACACCGATGGCTGTCAGCCGTCGCACTACATCACCAGACAGGCCTGCTCCCACCTCTTTCACCAGCACAGGACAATTCAGCGTACCAACAGCCGTTTCAATCGCAGATAATACCCCGCGCCAGTCATGATCACCTTCTGGTTGAATGGCTTCTTGCAAAGGGTTTAAATGAATGGCTAGCGCATTAGCTCTGATATCTTCAATAGCAGCGCGGGCCAACTTCAGTCCGTCTTTTCCAGCCAGCTGTGCGCCGCCCAGGTTTCCAATTAGAACAGCATCAGGGGCCAGGCGGCGCAGCTCAGCCTGGCTTTGCCCTGATTCAAGGCTGGCACGTTGAGATCCAAGCCCAAGCGCAATCTTTTTCTTCTGGGCGGTATCTGCTAGCACTCTGTTAATCGCCATGGCCCGGTCTGTACCGCCGGTCATGCCTGTTATTATTAGCGGGGCATCCAGCTCAGTTCCCAGAAATTCTGTGGTTAGGCTAACTCTGTTCAAATCACATTCCGGTAGCGCAGAATAAGGCAGGCTGACTGCATCCAGTGGGTGGTCGGCAAGGGGCTGACTGTCCTTGGCCAGATCAAGATGCGCATTTTTACGATCAGCTGTTTGCGGCGTGATTGTTCGGGTCATGGTTGCGTAATCTTTTTCAATGTGGGGCGGTACATGGTATCCACCAACAACATATGCGGTACCGTCAAAGCAGCTAGCAAGATAAAGACTGCGCGGATAAAGGCTTCATCTGCTGAAAAACTGCCTGACATTGTCTGGCTGAAATATAGCCCAGCACCCATCGCCCAGGACGCTGCGGTCAGAATACCGCCACTGATTAGAATGAAGCGGCGGCTGACAAAGAGCTGCATAGCTTTCCAGATACTGGTGAAATGACGGCGTGAATGTACAACACAGAAATAAACGGCAAAACCTGCTAGAGGTGGCAACAGCCATACTAGTACAGCCAGGCCGGCCAGTTCACCTGCCGCAGCCCCATACTGGCGGTTGAAAAGTGCTGCGCCAGCGTAAATACAGGCAGCTGCAAGCCAGATTGTTAGCGCCGGTCTCAGCGCATCCATGATCAGAACCGCATTTGGCCCGGCAAGAACGATAAACAGTTGGCTCACCTCTTCTGTGTGAAACACAGGCAACAAAATGGTCACCATGCCACCATGCACCAGAATCTGACAGGCTTTTAGGCTGCGCTGGACAAGGCGCGAGCCTAGCTGAAAAAGATGTTCTGTATCGCCGCTACCAAAATGCACAATGGTTAGCACCAAAAAAGCAGCTAGCGCGAAGGCAGGCGATACAAGCCAGATCAAGGCAGACAGCCCGGCCAGTAACAGATACATGACCAGAAAACCAATAATTTTGCCGGGACTGCGCCCAAAGCCTAGACAGAAGGCAAGGGCGCCGTCAAATGCACCATGGGGCAAACCGATTAGCATCACCGCGGCAAGGGCAAATAGGTCTGTTGCTGATAAAATATCCATCATATTTACTC
>CABYZM010000038.1 GCA_902523435.1 uncultured SAR116 cluster alpha proteobacterium | reverse complement strand
CCGTTGGCCATCTGCGCCAAATCAAGAAAAATATAAGAAGGTGTTTTGCGTCTCTGTTTCATAACTCTGGTCTTTCCGGTGACAGACAACTCTTGAAAGTTAAGACAGCCTGCCTTGAATGTGAAGCGTCTGGCCCTGAAAGGACAATGCAGACCATATGGACAATTTAGCTAACCTCAACCATAAAGATAAAAGGCAAGGCTAAAGTGCCCGTCTAGTCTTATATGATATATAGCATGCTGTTCCAGAATGCCAATATCTTTAGAACAAGCCAACTCGGGCGGATTGCCTGTGCTGTGCCCTATTATACAGGATGCAAAATGAGATGACCGAAACCCTGTTCACCTTCCCTGCAATAGACCCCGTGGCCATTGCACTGGGCCCCGTACAAATCAGATGGTATGCGTTGGCCTATGTGGCAGGGCTGCTAGGCGGCTGGTGGATGATGCGCCGCCAGATCAGGGCCGGTCAGTCTGTTCTGGACAACAACCAGCTGGACGGGTTGCTGAATGCCTGCCTTATCGGGATACTGGTAGGTGGTCGACTGGGCTATGTTCTATTTTACAATCCTGCTGAATATCTGGCAACGCCGCTGGATATTCTGAAAGTCTGGGAAGGTGGCATGTCCTTTCATGGCGGACTGGCTGGGGTTATTCTGGCTATCTTATGGTGCGCACGCAGCTACCAGCTGAGAGCGCTAGCAATCGGTGACGAGGTGGCGCTGGTGGCGCCTTTGGGACTGTTTTTCGGCAGGGTGGCTAATTTCATTAATGGCGAGCTATATGGACGGGTCACTGCTCATCCGCTGGGCATAGTGTTTCCTGGCGGCGGCCCGCTGCCACGCCACCCCAGCCAGCTTTACGAGGCGGGTCTTGAGGGGCTTCTATTGTTATGTGTGGGCTGGGCGTTGCGCCGCTGGCAGCTAGAAAAGAGACTTGGCCATGGTCTAATCTTAAGTTGTTTCCTAGGCGGCTATGGTCTGGCCCGGTTTGGGATTGAGCTGGTGCGGGAACCTGATGCCCATATCGGCCTGCTGGCGACAGGTGTGTTTCCTGCTGGCCTGACCATGGGCCAGCTTTTATGTCTACCCATGATCACAGTCGGTCTTCTGGGTTTTGTTTTGTGCTCAAGACAGAGGTTGGCATGAGCCTTGCTGAGCGTCTGAAAGCCCATATAAAAACAGTAGGGCCGCTCCCGCTGGAACTGTTTTTAGACAAGGTGATGACTACAACACAAGACGGCTATTATGCTGAAGCCGATCGATTTGGCAAAGATGGTGATTTCATCACTGCCCCTGAGATCAGCCAGCTGTTTGGCGAAATTCTGGCTGCCTTTCAGACCTGGCTGTGGGAATTGTCAGGCAGCCCAAATGCTAATGAGATGATAATTTTTGAGGCAGGGCCTGGCCGAGGCACACTGTTTGAAGATATGCATCGCAGCTGGCGTCAGATCTGCCCGCAGATGGCTGCTGCCCCAGTCACCTTTCTGGAAACCAGCCCGTATTTGCGCAGTGTACTGACCAGCCGTTTCAGCGGGCAAGATATCCATCTGACTAAAACTGTAGACAACCTGCCTGAAGTCCCTTTATTTGGGGTGGCAAATGAATTTTTTGATGCGCTGGCAATCCGGCAGGCGATCAAGCGCGACCAGGGCTGGGTTTGGCGGGCGATTGGGTTGGACATAGACCAATTTGTCTTTTGTGACGGGCCAGCACTGCACCCTGATGAGATGCGGCAGTATAAACTGGCTGCTGACGCACCAGCTGGCAGCGTGGCTGAGTTCAGTCCAGCATCGGAAGCTGTTTTGTCGAGGCTGGCCCGGCATGTAGCCCGGTTTGGAGGCGGTGTTCTGATCTGTGATTACGGCAAGGCGAACCGACAGGAAGACAGTCTGCAAGCGGTACGCGCGCACAAAGCCGTACCGCTTCTAGACATGCCAGGGCTCAGCGATATTTCTCACCTGGTGGATTTTGCGGCGCTGGCCCGCTGTGCAGAAGCACAAGGTGCACGGTTGGTCGGGCCTGTCGAACAGGGTCGGTTCTTAAATGAGTTGGGCATTGAGAAGCGAGCAGAAGCGCTGCGACGCAAAGATGACCCTGAGAGAGACAGAGCCCTCTCCGCCGCGCTTAACAGGCTCTGCGCGCCTCAGCATATGGGTGGCCTGTTTAAAGTTGCCTTGCTGGTTCCTGCTGGTGAAGGGCTGCCTGCCGGCTTTGCCAGTTTGCGTGAGACAGACCTGAAGCCGAACGAGAGGAGGGGTGGATGATCAAGAAGCAGACTTGCCCAGGCGGTCCAGTTTATTTCAGCCATCAGGCGCTAGAACGTACCAACAGTGTACGGCATGGATTCTTCACCTGCAAGGGCGGCCTGTCTACAGGTATTTATGAAAGCCTGAATTGCGGACTGGGATCGGATGATAACACAAAAATGGTGGCAGCCAACAGAGGCCGCGTTGCCGCTGCAATGGGGCTTGACCTGACACAGATGGCCGGGCTGTATCAGGTTCACAGCCCTAAATGTGTGACCCTGACCCATCCTGGCCCTTACACAGACCGGCCACAGGCAGATGCTTATGTCACCGCCCTGGCCGGCACTGGGCTGGCCATCCTTACCGCAGATTGTCTGCCGGTATTGTTTTGTGACCCAAAGGCAGGCGTTATCGGGGCAGCGCACGCAGGCTGGCGCGGGGCTGTGGCTGGCATTATCGAAGCGACGGTTAGCGCTATGCAGAGCCTGGGCGCAACGCCAGATCACATCGTGACGGTGATCGGCCCTGGAATCCAGCAAATCAGCTATCAGGTCAGCCTCAAACTGAAAGTAGAGATCACCGCCCAGCATGAGACAGCGGAAACTTGTTTTACCGCCGATCCCTCTTTCCCAGAAAAGTGGCTGTTTGACTTGCCTGGCTTTGCGATTCAACGCAGTAAGGAAGCTGGTCTCAGCCAGATTTATGATTGTAGACTGAATACCTATGATAAAGATGAGCTATTTTTCAGCCATCGCCGCGCTACTCACAGGTCAGAGCCAGATTCAGGACGTCAAATTTCTGTGATCACGCAAAGTTAGAAAGACGAATGAGAGAGGGTCATGCCGCATTTATGGATATTTTTAGGGTTGCTAATGGTCGGGCTGGTCACCTCTTGCGTGATGATGTAGGCGGATGTTCACTTTTTTGCCTTGCGGTGAGCGGGGCAGATTGCTATCACAACCTTAGGAGCGTTCAGCCATCGGTGTTGTGCAAAACAGGACCGTAATGCCCTAGTTGTCCCGAGTAACAAAGAACAGGCTGCTGCGATGAAGATCATATCCGGCAATTCCAATCGTCCCCTGGCTGAGGCTATTGCTGCCTATCTGGATATGCCACTAACACGCGCTGATGTAAAACGCTTCGCTGATATGGAAGTGTTCGTCGAAATTCAGGAAAATGTGCGGGGAGAGGATGTGTTTGTGGTGCAGTCCACATCCTACCCGGCCAACGATAATGTGATGGAACTGCTTGTTACGCTGGATGCACTGCGGCGCGGTTCTGCCCGCCGCGTCACAGCCGTGCTACCTTATTATGGTTATGCGCGGCAGGATCGCAAATCAGGCCCGCGTACGCCAATTTCTGCCAAGCTTTTGGCCAATCTGATCACAACGGCTGGGGCTGACAGGGTGCTGACAATTGATTTGCATGCAGGCCAGATTCAGGGCTTTTTCGATATTCCAACGGATAATCTGTTTGCTGCTCCTGTGTTTACAGCTGCTTTGAAAGAAAAATACAAAAATGGCAATCTGATAGTGGTCAGCCCTGATGTTGGAGGGGTAGTCCGGGCACGAGCGCTGGCTAAACGGGTGAATGCTGACCTAGCTATCATTGATAAACGCCGGCCAGAAGCTGGTGTGTCTGAGGTGATGAATATCATTGGTGATGTGGATGGCCGGCATTGTATCATGGTTGATGATATTGTCGATTCAGGCGGCACTTTATGCAACGCTGCCAAAGCACTGATGGATGCTGGTGCGTTGAGTGTGGATGCGTATGTCACTCACGGAGTCTTGTCTGGTGGGGCGGTTTCACGCATCGCGTCAAGCCCTCTCTCATCACTTGTCACAACAGATTCGATACAGGCCACAGAAGCGATGCGGGTAGCACGGAATATCAGGCAGATTTCAATTGCTCCGCTGTTGGGTGAGGCAATTATGCGAATCGATAAGGAAAAGTCTGTCTCCAGCCTGTTTCAATAGAATCAGAAGCTCACCCACAGCATCGATTTTTCTTGATATTTTCCCCAGTTCAGCTTAAAGAAGGTCCATTGCGTCGCTTGCACCCCTGGAGGCAAGGGCGCATGTTTTTTTAAAACAAATAAAAAGGCAAGGATGACAACAATGTCAGAAAATACTTCTATTGACGCAACTCTGCGTTCTCGGGTCGGTAAGGGGTCCGCCCGTGCGGCACGCCGCGCAGGCCGGATTCCCGCCGTTATCTATGGCGATAAACAAGCACCACTGAGCATTGAGATGGAAGATCGGGTGGTCCGCAAAGTGATTCATGAGCCAGGCATTTTCGGCCGCCTTCTGGACATCAATGTTGAAGGCGAAACTGCAACTGTTCTTACCCGTGATATTCAGATGCATCCTGTAACAGATGAGCCGCTGCATCTAGATATGCTGCGTGTAGGCAAATCATCGACTGTTTCAGTTGGCGTGCCTGTTGAGTTTATCAATCATGAAAAATCACCTGGCCTTAAAATCGGTGGCGTGCTGAACGTTGTCCGTTTTGAGGTTGAGCTGAATTGTCCAGCAAGGGATATTCCTGAGAAGATTGTGGTTGATTTGGATGATGTCAAGATTGGCGATTCAATTCACATCAGTGATATCATATTGCCGGAGGGCGTCACGCCAACCATTACCGATCGTGACTTTACTGTTGCCACCTTGCAGTCACCAGGTGGCGGCGTGAAGAACGAGGATGAGGAAGGCGAAGAGGTTGCAGCGGAAGGCGAAGAAGCAGCAGAAGACGGCGAGGAATAAGCCTGCCCATCAACCTGCTACAGAGCCGCTATGCATAGATAGGCCAGACTGCAGCGGCGCGTCTGGCCTTTTATACTACATAAAAGAAGAGGACAGAGAATGCTGTGGGTAGGTCTCGGGAATCCAGGGCGAAGTTATGCCAGCAACCGGCATAATGTCGGCTTTATGGCACTTGACCAGATTGTTCGCGATTACAGCTTTTCCGACTGGAAAGTAAACACTTCATGTGCGGTCAGCGAAGGCCGCATCGGACCAATTAAGATACGGGCGTTAAAGCCTTTGTCCTTCATGAATAAATCTGGCCTGCCTGTAGCCAATGTTGCCAGCTATTACAATCTGCACCCAAACCAGATTACCGTCTTTCATGATGAGATCGATTTAGGCGAAGGCCGGTGCCGGGTCAAACAAGGTGGTGGGCATGGCGGGCATAATGGGTTGCGCGATATTGACCGTCATATTGGCAAGGAATACTGGCGGGTGCGGATTGGTGTAGGCCGGCCTGCTCAAAAAAATGACGTCCATAAATGGGTGTTGCAGAATTTCACAGCAGCGGAACATCAAAGCTGGCTGGACGGCTTGCTGGCTGCAGTTAGTAACGAGGCTGAGCGTTTGGCCATAGGTGACCCGCAGGGTTTTGCGTCCCGTGTGGCCTATCTTTCCCCTGCTTCTCATAATAATGATGGACCAGATTATGATAAGACAGACGAAGGTTAGGGAGCAAGTGGATGGGATTTAACTGCGGGATTGTGGGCTTGCCAAATGTAGGCAAATCAACCTTGTTCAATTCACTAACTAAGACAGCCGCAGCGGATGCTGCTAATTATCCATTCTGCACAATTGAACCAAATACGGGCCGGGTCGCTGTCCCTGACCCGCGGCTAATCCAAATTGCAGAACTAGCAAAATCTGCCGAGGTGATCCCAACTTTTTTGGAAATTGTTGATATCGCAGGCCTTGTGCGTGGGGCGGCCAGTGGTGAGGGGCTGGGCAACCAGTTTCTAGCCAATATCCGTGAGGTTGATGCGATTATTCATGTGCTTCGCTGTTTTGATGACAGCGATATAACTCATGTTGAGAATTCAGTTGACCCTATCCGTGATGCAGCAACTGTGGAAACGGAATTGATGCTAGCTGATATGGACAGTCTGGAACGCCGGATGGCAGCCCTGACCAAGAAAACCAGAGGCGGGGATAAACAGGCAGCAGCTGACCTAGCACTAATGGAAAAGCTGTTTGCAGGCCTGTCAGAAGGGCTGCCGGCACGCACGGTCAACAGATTAACAGACGCTGAAGCATTGCGCTTGCCGCAGTTTCAGCTGCTAACTGCAAAACCTGTTTTATATGCCTGTAATGTGGCTGAACAAGACAGCGCAACAGGCAATACCCTGTCAGCAGAAATTGCTGAAAAAGCAGAAGAAGAAGGGGCAGCCTATGTGGTTGTGTCTGCCGCAATTGAAGCTGAAATAGCCACATTATCTGATGAAGAAGCGGCAGAATTCATATCTGATATGGGACTCAAAGAACCGGGGTTGAACCGGCTGATCCGGGCAGGATATGACTTGCTCGATCTACTTACCTTTTTTACCGCTGGCCCGAAAGAAGCCCGGGCCTGGACTGTGCGCAACCCAGCAACTGCGCCAATGGCTGCTGGGGTGATCCATACGGATTTTCAGCGCGGCTTTATTCGGGCAGAGACCATCAGCTATGAGGATTATATCGCCTGTCAGGGCGAGGCCGGGGCAAAAGATGCTGGCAAACTGCGGATTGAAGGCTCAGATTATCAGGTCAAAGACGGTGACATCTTCCATTTCCGTTTTAATGTGTAATGCTGGATTTTCACATCGGAACAGCCGCCGCCATCCATCTGCCCACTTGAAAAAACAGTCCTTCCGAAACGACTTCAGCGCAGATGTGTTAAGCTCCAGTCTTTTTCACATCTGCCCAGATAAAGCGCATAGCTCCAAAAGACAGGCCAGATAACAGCACTAGGAAGATCATTACAGCGACGCCAGTGCGTTTACGTTCTTCTAATGCTGGCTCAGCTGTCCAAGCCATGAAATTCACCAGATCCTTGGCGACTGCATCCATAGACGTGTCTGCACCATCAGCGTACTCGACATCATCGCCATACAGTGGCTGTGGCATTGCAATCATGTGTCCTGAATAAGCAGCATTATAATACATGCCTTCAGGAACAGCCGTTCCAGCTGGTGCGTCTTGATATGAAGTAAGAAGCGAATACAGATAATCGGCTCCGTTTGCCCGGGCTTTAACAATCAAAGACAGGTCTGGCGGATAGGCCCCATTATTTGCTGCCCGTGCGGCCAACTCATTCGGATAGGGAGCAGGAATACGGTCAGCAGGAATTCCATTACGCGTAAACATCTCACCTTCATCATTAGGTCCGTCGACCACCTCATATTCAGCGGCAATAGCTTTGATCTCAGCTTCGTTGTAGCCGAGGTCAGCCAAATTTCGGAAGGCGATGTAATTCATTGAATGGCACCCCGCACACACTTCGGTGTAGGCCTGAAAACCTCTTTGCATAGAAGCCTTGTCAAAAGTCCCAAAAGGACCTGAAAATGACCAGTCTGCCTGCCGAAGAACCACATCACCTCCCCCAGCAGCCAGCACAGGAACGTTGCTGAGAGATGCTGTTATAACGGCAGTCGCTAAGGTTAAAAACAGCTTTCTCATTCTACTTTCCTTTTTGGGGCAGCCGACGCACCAGCCATCGCCCCTGACCCACCAAATACGGGCGTCGATATCGATTGCGGCAGCGGTCGCGGCGTCTCTGCCACAGACAATATTGGCAAAATCAAAAGGAAATGCAGGAAGTACCAGACTGTAGCTACTCTTCCAATCACAAGATAAATTCCTTCGGCAGGCATCGCTCCTACATATCCAAGAACGAGACAATCAGCGAAGAACACCCAGAAAAAGATTTTAAAGATCGGGCGGAAGCGACCAGATCGAACTGGAGACCTATCTAGCCAAGGCAGAATAAAGAGCACAGCGATTGCGCCGAACATCGCCAGCACACCTCCAAGCTTGTCAGGAACGGCTCGCAAAATCGCATAGAAAGGCAGGAAATACCACTCAGGAACAATATGAGCCGGTGTCTGCAGCGCATTTGCCGGAATATAATTGTCTGGATGCCCCATGAAATTTGGGAAGAAAAACACAGCTGCCGCAAAGAACGTTAGAAAAACAGACAAGCCGAAGAAATCCTTTATGGTGTAATAAGGGTGAAACGGAATTGTATCCTGCGGGCCGCGTGTATCAATGCCCAGCGGATTGTTTGAACCAAACCGATGCAAAGCTACAAGGTGTAAAATTACAACACCAACAATGACAAAAGGCAAAACATAGCCCATAAACGCAGTCGCCATCATTAACAATAGTATCACAACGCCCAGCATCCATAATAACTCACGCGGAGCTTTGTACGAGCCATAGTATAGGCCCCTAAAAATATGGATAAATACCACGATAAAGAAGAAGGAAGCGCCATTCATATGGATGTAACGTAGTAACCACCCATGATTCACATCACGCATTATCCGCTCAACCGAATCGAATGCATAATCAACATGGGCGGTGTAATTCATCGATAGCACGATGCCCGTAATTATCATGATCACTAACGATATCCCAGCAAGAGATCCGAAATTCCAGAAATAGTTCAAGTTTTTAGGCGTAGGATATTCTGTTGCCTCATGATTAAGGAAACTGAAAATAGGCAGCCTGTGGTCAATCCAGCGGACAACCGGGTTTTGAAACTGATTTGCGGACATGGTGTTTATTCCCAAAAAACTAGTTAAAAATTACTACTTCAAATTTAGCCGATCTTAATCACATCATCTGATAAAAACGAATAGGGCGGTATTTCCAAATTTGTTGGCGCCGGCCCTTTACGAATCCGGCCCGATGAATCATAGTGCGAACCATGGCAGGGACAGAACCAGCCATCATATTCGCCGCGCACCTCACCCACTTTTTGGCCAAGTGGTACACAGCCAAGATGGGTGCATACGCCCAATACCACCAGATATTCCGGCTTCTGAGCTCGATCACTATCGACTTGAGGGTCTCGCATATCCAACGCATCATCTCGCAACGCTTCATCAATCTCAGTTT
>CABYZM010000037.1 GCA_902523435.1 uncultured SAR116 cluster alpha proteobacterium | reverse complement strand
ATTTTTGCGTGAAGGTTCGGCAATCTCTGATTTTATGCGCCCCGATAGGGTGGTTGTAGGTGTACAAACTCAGAGAGCCAAAGAAGTAATTAGGCAACTTTACCGCCCGCTGTATCTGATCGAAAAACCGGTCTTGTTTACCGGGCTGGAAACAGCTGAACTTATAAAATATGCAGCGAATGCGTTTCTGGCTGTGAAAATTTCTTACATTAATCAAATGGCTGATTTATGTGAAAAAGTCGGTGCAAATGTGCATGATGTGGCCAAGGGCATGGGTCTCGATAACCGGATTGGTGCCAAGTTTCTGCATCCAGGTCCAGGATATGGTGGCTCCTGTTTTCCTAAAGACACATTAGCCCTTGTTAAAACAGCTGAAAGTGTTGACAGCCCTGTATCTATTGTCGCGGAAGTAGTTGCCTACAACAAGGCCCGAAAATTAGAAATGTCAAAGAGAGTCATTTCTGCGTTTTCAGGTGATGTGAAAGGGCGCAAGCTTTCTGTACTTGGTCTGGCCTTTAAGCCAGAAACTGATGATATGCGGGAGAGCCCGGCGATTGAGCTTATTAAAGAACTGATAGCAGAAGGCGCAGTAATAACAGCTTATGATCCTGTGGCCATGGATGAAGCAAGGCAGATTTTTACTGAACACATCCACTATGAAGATTCGGCTCAAGCCTGTCTTAACGGTGCAGACGGTGCAATCGTGGTTACAGAATGGAATGAATTCCGCGCATTAACTCCCCAATTATTTGCTGATCTCATGACTGGTAATATCCTTGTCGACCTTCGCAATATTTATGAGCCTGAACAGATGACTGCTGTCGGCTTGAACTATCGGTCTATTGGGCGCCCAGAGGTATGAATCAAGCAGTTCTGCTTTTTTTAATTCCCGTCGCAATTTGATCCTTAATGCAGTTAGCGATACCTTTTATAAAGGTAAACTTCGAGAGTAAAACAAGCGGCAAAATGAATCAGACAGGGTTTTTTTGGCATGAAAGATGTTTCTGGCATGGTGCTGGAAATTTTGTGTTTCTTTTGCCTGCAGGAGGGATGGTTGAGCCATCCGATACATCTCGACTGCCTGAATCTCCAGAAACAAAGCGAAGGTTGAAAAATCTGATTGATGTTTCTGGACTGGCAAATGAGCTTGTCTGTTCAACAGCTATTATCCCAGCAAATGAAGATGAATTAGTGGTGGTACACACCAGTTCTTATATTGAAGACTTCAAACGATGTTCTGCTGGTCAGGGGGGTGATTTGGGCTTGCGCACGCCATTTGGCCCTGGCGGATTTGAAATTGCCTGCTTGTCAGCCGGTTTGGTCAGACAGGCGCTTTTTGCTGTACTTGACGGTCAGCTTGACAATGCCTATGCCTTATCGCGGCCGCCTGGACATCATTGCCTGCCTGATTTTCCAAATGGGTTTTGTCTGTTAAATAATATTGCGGTGGCTGTGCAGGCTGCCCGGTGTGCCGGTAAGGCTGAAAGGGTAGCAATCGTTGACTGGGATGTGCATCACGGTAATGGTACAGAGCATATTTTTTATGATGATGCAGATATTCTAACCATATCCGTGCATCAGGAACGCAACTACCCTTTTGACACTGGTGATGCCAGTGACACGGGTGGCCAAGCTGCTGTATTTTCAAATTTGAATATTCCGCTTCTGCCAGGTGGGGGGCACCTGACCTATCTCTATGCCATGCAGCGTTTGATTTTGCCAAAATTAGCAGCCTTCAAGCCAGATATTGTGATTGTGGCCTGTGGGTTTGATGCCTCTGGTGTTGATCCTCTTTCGCGGATGCTATGTGGGTCTGATACCTTTTATGAAATGACAAAGGCATTGATGGACTTCACTGGAAATCGTCTGGTGATGGCGCATGAAGGTGGCTATTCAGAAACGCATGTCCCTTTCTGTGGTCATCATGTTCTGCAGCAGCTTTCAGGTTCAGCTATAACGGTAAGTGCTCCGCTAAGCCCCCGGATCACGGCACAGCAGCCAGATATAAGTTTGAACCTGCTTCAGGAAAAACGCATGAATGAGATAGCAGAGTTGCATCAGCTTTAAGCAAATTTAAAGGGTAAATTGCAGGCAGGGTAAGATGAATTATAATCAGCTTTTTTCTTCTTTTCAGAATCAACAGATTATGGTTGCCTTAATCGGCGCCGGTCAGTTTGGTGAGACATTTATCCATCAATGCAGGCGTATTTCTGGCATGCAAATCAGTTTTGTTTGTGACCTGCAGCCAGAACGGGCCAGAGCGGCACTGCTAGCAGCAGGGTATGATAAGTCAGCTTTTGTTTCAGTAGGCAGCAACGAGGAGGCGGCGACAGCCTTTAATAATGGTCAGATTATCATCACCGCTGATTATCATTTAATAACTGGGCTGGCTCTGGATTGTGTGGTTGAAGCGACAGGTAGCCCTGAAGCTGCAGCGCAGGTTGGTCAAATAACACTGATGTCTGGGTTTCATCTGGTGATGATCACAAAGGAAGCAGATATTGTTGTTGGTCCATACTTACATAAGCTGGCGAAGGCGGCAGGCAGACATGTCACCCCTGCACATGGTGATCAGCCAAGCCTGCTGATTGCGCTCCTTTCCTGGGCTGAAGTGCTTGGAATGAAAGTGATTGGCGCCGGTAAATCTAGTGAATATGATTTTGTCTTTGACCTTGAAGCTGAGCAGGTTAGCTGGCGTGGCCGTACGGAACAAGTTCAGAATTTGTCTGATATCTGGGAACTTTCTGGTTCTGTGGAGAATACAGTTCAAAGACGTGAAGTTGCCCTTTCTGCTTTCCCAAAACGGACTGTCCCTGACCTGTGTGAAATGGGCATTGTTTCCAATCATACCGGCCTAATGCCGGCTGCAGCTGCATTTCACGCCCCGCATGCAAGAGTGACAGAACTATGTGATATCTTTGCCTCGCAGGAAGCTGGTGGAATTCTTACCACTACACCATTTATTGATGTCTTTAACTGTATGCGTCGCACAGATGAGCAGAGCTTTGGTGGTGGAGTTTTCATTATTGTGGATACAGAAAAGAATGATAGCTGGGAAATCCTAAGGGAAAAAGGCATCAGTGTAAGTGAGGATGGTAAGCGCGCACTGCTTTACAACCCGTCTCATCTTTTGGGGTTGGAAGCAGCAATTTCAGTCATGTCGACAGTGTGGCTTAATAAACCAACAGGGAACCAAGAAATTCGGCATAATGTTGACCTTCATGCCAGGGCGATTCGTGACTGGTCAGCAGGTGAAGTACTGTTGATCACAGATCATCACCATCATGAAATTGAGGGGTTGTTAGCTGAACTTAATCCAGCAGCACGTGCAGGCAAAAATGGACCCTTGCCTTATTACATGGCAGCAGAGAACGAGCTACGGGTTGATGTGAAAAAAGGACAGCTCATCACCACCGATATGGTTATACCTCCAGAAGACTCAACATTATGGAAATTAAGGCGCCAAATGGAAGCTGATAATACAGATACTGTTTCATCACAATAAATTAGGAGACTCATATTGACCTCTAAACGAATCTATGGCCCGTACAAGCGTGAATCATCAAGCTTGTGTTTTGGGACCATGCAGTTTGGCTCTGGAGCAACGGAAGTAGACAGCGCAAAAATGTATGAAGACTGCCGAGCAGCAGGCGTAAATTTCTTTGACACAGCCTATGTTTACACCGAGGGAAAGTCTGAAGAGATATTGGGCCGCCTGATCGCTGCTGAGCGTGAGCAGATCATCTTAGTGACCAAAGCAGGTGCGGTTGGTGGGTCATCTAAAAAAAACATACGCTCCCAGCTTGAAACTAGTCTGTCTCGTTTGAAACAGGACTATACGGATATCTTTTTTTTACACAGGTTTGATGATAACACACCTCTGGAAGAGACGTTTGAGGCGTTGGCTCAGCTGAAAGAAGAGCGTAAATTCTTTCATCTTGGTGTTTCAAATTTTTCGGCCTGGCAAGTTATGAAGGCACAGGGCCTGGCCCTGCGACATGGGTTTCCATTGGTTGAGCTGCTGCAGCCTATGTATAATCTTGTCAAACGCCAGGCAGAGGTTGAATTACTGCCAATGGCCTTGTCTGAAAACCTTGGTGTTATCAGCTACAGCCCTCTAGGTGGCGGGTTGTTAACAGGCAAATATGCCGATAAGTCTGATCCGTCTGATGGTCGGCTCAGTTGGGATAAGAAATATGCAGCTCGCTATGGTGAGGACTGGATGCATAAAGCAGCAGCTAAACTACAGATTATTGCTATTGAAGCTGGCATTGACCCTTTGGCTCTGGCTGTTGCCTGGGTTGCCCGCCATAGAGGGATTACAGCACCAATTATTAGTGCACGTAACCAAGCTCAGCTTGCTCCCTCTTTGCAGGCAGCAGCGATTGATATGACTGATCAGCTTTATCAGGTGCTCTGTGATCTGACTCCCAACCCGCCACCGGCCACAGACAGACTAGAAGAACAAAAGGTATGAATAATATTGGAATTTAAATTTATTTCCTTGCTTTTGTTAGGCTTGCTGGCGGTGTCTGGCCATCATGGAAGCTGTTTTGGAGACGGTCCATGCCAATTTCCGCAGTGCCATAATTACATTCATAAAACCGGTGATGAAGCTGGTGAAAGAAATCACCTAATCTCAGAATTCGTTTGCCTTTAATCACCAGCCCGTCATAGCCCGAATGTGAAGTAACCGCTCCTAAAATTGATAATTGCTGTGAAAACAAAAAGTGCACAGGATGGCAGGCCAAAGGAATATAGATCAGCGCTCCAGCCAGCCAGATGAGATGTTCCAATGGGTGCATTGCGTTTCCAGACCAAGGCCCCACACTGACATTACGATGGTGGACATGGTGGGCGATGCGATATAATGGTGGCCAGTGTAAGGCCCTGTGAATACAGAAAAACCAAAAGCTGTTCCAGGAAGGGATCACAATAAATAAGCCAATGAACAATATTGGGTTGTCAGAAAAGCTCAACCAATAGCCTATATCGTTTGCTTTTGCCCATAACAGTAAAACTTCGAACCCTGTCCAAATAGTAACCCCACTGAAAAGTGTCCAAAACATATTATCATAAACCTGATTGCCAAAAGTGAATCGTTTGGCATCTTTATTAGCCATTGATGCATCAAATTTAAGTGTTTTGCCCTGACTGTTCCAACGATATAAATATAAATGCAGGCCACCGGCCAACGCCAGCATCAGCCCCACATTCTTTGCCCAAACGAGCGATACCCAGCTTAAAGATATGGATACACCAGTCTCAAGGTGCGGAGTCAGCCATACCCAAGATACCCACGCTAGAGCAAAAAACACTAGTCTTTCTGTTAGCGGGAGCCATGATTGCAGCAACCAGTTTGCCCACTCTGCAATAGCAGAAGGGAAGCGAAAATAAGGAGACGTGTTCAATGGCAGAGAGGGAATAAACACCCACATTTTTTTCTGCGGTGAATCTTGTTTTCCAGCTGTCATCAGATTTTCTTTCTGCCAAGAGCGTTACGCAGGGCTGAATTGAATATAAGCTTATCTTCATAACACTGTCGACTATAACTGTGGTGTTTGTTAGTTAGAGCTTGCCGTCAAGCACATAAGTCAGAATACGGATAACTTCATCAGGGGTTTCAACAACGGCCAAAGCTGCTGCATCAACTTCCTTTAAAGCATGCTGATGGTCAGCCCCATGCATGATGATAAGAGACTTGCCCAAAGCAGATGCATAGCCTGCATCAAAGGCTGCATTCCACTGTTTATATTTGTCCCCAAATCTTACCACCACGATATCCGCATCAGAGATAGCCTTGCGAGTGCGGATGGCATTCAGCTTGGCCCCTTTATGGTCATGCCAAAACTTGTCTTCCTCTGCGCCCATAATTGCCACACCGCAATCATCACTAGCTTCATGATCTGTCACTGGTCCAGAAAAATGAACGTCAAGTCCGACAGCACCTTTGATGACCTGTTCTCGCCAATTGGTATGAATTTCACCTGAAAGATATAATTTTAGAGACATGCGTGATGATCCTATCTTGTAGTGGTTTTTGTTAGTTGACCCTGTAGTTCAGCACACCTAACCTTTTCCTTGATTTTTAATTTTATTGGGCCTGAAAGCAGTGTCTGTAATCAAATGTGTCTAAGTGCAATGACGATATCTATGCCATTTTCATAGAAAGCAAAGTTAGGGGGGCTGTGATGATCAAGTCAATAGACCATTTCGTTTTGACAGCGCAAGATACCCACAAAACTATTCAGTTTTACTGTGGCGTTCTGGGCATGACTTTGGATAGATTCACGCCTGCTGATTGTAGCTCTGAACGTTTGGCTTTATGTTTTGGTTGTCAGAAAATCAATTTGCATCAGGCGTCTTCACCTTATATGCCGCATGCACAAAACCCAATCAGCGGCGCAGTTGATATCTGTTTTCTCAGCGATACACCCATAGAAGAGTGGACCAAGATATTCACACAATATTCTATTCCTGTTGAAGAGGGGCCAATAGCAAAGACAGGGGCAACGGGTCCTTTGTGTTCAATATATGTAAGAGACCCGGATGGAAACTTAATAGAAATTTCAAATTTGACTAGCTAGACAAAAAGGCTCATCTTCAATTTTTACACTATTGGGTCAACGTCATAATGATAAGGCATAATTGCTGTCATGAATCTTTTTGCTAAGTTATCTGCCCGTCACGAAGCTGGACATCCTGTTCGTGTTGGCCTTATCGGCGCAGGTAAGTTTGGGTCTATGTTCTTGGCACAGGCGTTGAAGATACCGGCTCTTCATATTGCTGGCATTGCTGATTTGTCACCTGACACTGCGCGGGATAATCTTGCTTTAGTTGGCTGGAAAAAAGAAGCTTATGGTGCAACTAATCTAGATTCCGCCTGTGCCCAACAGACAAGTTTCATAACCGATGACCCAGCTTGCCTGATTGCAGACGATAGAATTGAAATTATTATTGAAGCTACAGGTGATCCTATCACAGCGGTAGACCATATCATATCTGCTTTAAACGCAAGAAAGCATGTCATCAATGTCACTGTTGAGGCTGATGCGTTTTGTGGCCCTGCTCTCGCCCTTCATGCAGAAAAAGTTGGTCAAATTTATTCTATGGCTTATGGCGATCAACCAGCTTTAGTATGTGATCTCGTGGATTGGGCGCGGACATGCGGTTTTACAGTTATGGCGGCTGGCCGCGGGCATAAATGGGAACCGCATTATCGATTTTCAACACCAGACACAATTTGGGACTACTGGGGGCTGACCATAGAGCAGGCTGAACGGGGTAGGCTAAATCCTAAAATGTTCAATGCCTTTCTTGATGGGTCAAAACCTGCAATTGAATCAGCAGCTATTGCCAATGCCTGCAGACTTCAGGTGCCTGAACGAGGGTTGAGCTTTCCCTCTGGCTCAATTGATGACATCCCTCAGCTGATGCGCCCCAAGGCGATAGGTGGTATATTGGACCGCTCGCATATGGTTGAGGTGGTCTCGAGTCTTACAACGGATGGAGAGCCTGTTGCCTATAATATCCGCAAAGGTGTCTGGGTCTGTATTGAAGCAGATACGGATTATGTTCGGAATTGCTTCGAAGAATATAAAATCACCACAGATGATACGGGCTGCTACAGCTGTTTGTATAAAAGGTGGCATATGATCGGATTGGAACTGGGCATGTCTGTTGGGGCAATCGCAGTTCGGGGTGAAGCTTCTGGAGCAGCTTCCTGTTTTCATGCTGATGTTGCTGCGGTGGCAAAGGCAGCTTTTCCTGCTGGCACTGTACTGGATGGTGAGGGTGGTGCAACTATTTATGGTGGCTTGCGTCCTGCTGAAGTCTCTGTAGAAAACCGCTATTTGCCCCTTGGTCTCTCCAATAAAGCCCGACTTATTAAGCCAGTTTTGCCTGATCAGGTTTTAACCTTTGATGATGTTGAACTGGATGCTAGTAGGGTGGCGTTCCAGATGCGGCGTGAAACAGAGGCTTTATTGAAATGAGATGGATTGATGAGTGTACGGAGAATCCCTTGTCTTGTTTGTGTTTAAAACCAGAAAAATGTTTTACTTTAATTTTAGTAATCAATGACAAGTAGTTTAACCGGAGTTAACATGAGGCTAATTTCAAATCTAGTGGTATTGCTTCTTGTCATATGGACTATAAGTATGGCTGTTACTGCAACCATTGGACTTACCGTTTATTTTCCATTTGTAATCTCTGAAACAGGGGACATTCCAAAACATCGTGAGGAATCTACAAGGGCTGGAATTATGCTAACCTTCGCTTATTACGGCGTTATGCATTTATTCAGACGAAACATACAAGTATATCCGATTAATTTTCTGATAACTTTTTTGTTCAATACTATTGTCGCTGGGCTTTATATTTTTTATAGGCATGAAGTCCCGCTTGAGGAATATGCTGTTGCGGCTTTTTGGATTCTCTGTTTAGGGATTTTTTATATAGCGTCACGCCCAATGATGAAGGATTATTTCACTTGATTCTGAGCGAACAGGGAAGCTTTGAAAATAAATGAATTTTTTGTTGAAGCGTTCCGCTATAAATAATTTACTCTACACGATTTCCATTTGAATTAAATAGATGCAAAGCCTCACTATCAAAATTCAGACCAACTTTACTATTTGTTTTCCAATCTTTGCTCGGGTCAACCCTCACAGTTAGCATGTTTTCGAAGCCGCAATCTATATAAACAAATTGGTCAGAACCTAAATATTCAGCGACTATTATTTCACCACTAAGATTGGTTTTTTCTGGTTTGCACAAAGTTATGTGTTCAGGTCGTATCCCAAGCCAAGATATTTCTGATGCTTGCACTTCAAGCTCAACTTGCTGACGTTTTGGGCACAGTAGGGTCAATTCTCCATTCTTGACTTCACAAGGCATTAGGTTCATTTGGGGACTGCCAATAAATTCAGCCACAAACTTGTTCTGTGGTCTATTATATAGAGTTCTTGGGCTGCCGGCCTGCATAATTTTACCATTATCAAGCACTACAATTCGGTCCGCTAAAGTCATAGCTTCTATTTGATCATGCGTGACATAAACTGTTGTAATGCCAAGCCGCTTGTGGAGTTGTGAAATTTCCAGGCGCATATTTACGCGCAATGCCGCATCAAGGTTGGAAAGTGGCTCGTCAAAAAGAAACCCCTTTGGCTGACGTATAATTGCACGGCCAATTGCTACACGTTGTCGTTGGCCTCCAGATAATTGCTTAGGAAAACGTTCAATAAGTTTCTCAAGTCTGAGAGTTTTTGCAATTTTTTCAACGCGAGTTGAAATTTCCTCCCGGGCCACACCAGAGTTTTTTAGAGAAAAACCAATATTTTCTGCAACTGTCATATGAGGATAGAGAGCATAGGACTGAAACACCATTGACAAGCCTCTCTCTGAAGGCAGGCGGTCTGTCACGTTCTCACCGTCTATAATGACTTCACCGAAAGTTGCTTCTTCTAACCCTGCCAACACTCTTAATAGAGTAGACTTTCCACATCCAGATGGCCCAACTAGAACTATAAATTCACCTTCATTAATATCAAAATTTATTCCTTTAATGGCCTGAACATCGTCAAACCATTTTTCAATTGCACGGAGTTGAATAGCTGCCATCTCGCTTTTGTCCTATTGGGTAGTGTCTGGTGTGTTTGCTACCTCATCATTGCACTGGTTTAAATAAATTGCCGCTGTCCATGAAAAGTTCATGCCGCCA
>CABYZM010000036.1 GCA_902523435.1 uncultured SAR116 cluster alpha proteobacterium | reverse complement strand
GACATCCGCAGTCTGAGAATTGAGGCATTGGACCTGAAGCCTTCCCTGAACTGGACAGATGAGGTGGCTTCAAAGTGGGATATTTCAGAAACTGGCGCGAGGACGGCACTTCAACGATTTATTATGTCGGATCATTCTGACGGGTTGAGTGATTATGCAGAGGGCCGAAATTTTCCGTCCAAGACAGCAACATCTAGGTTGTCTCCTTATCTTAAATTTGGCCAAATTTCTCCGCATCAAGCTTGGTATGCAGCTGATGGCCATTTCAATTCAGCAGACAAAAATCTGGATACATTCCGCTCGGAACTAGGTTGGCGAGAATTCTCTTATCATCTGCTGCACACACACCCGCACTTAAAAACAAAGCCTCTACAGACAAAATTTGCACAATTTCAGTGGTTAAATGAGCCTGAACATCTTCGGGCCTGGCAGACAGGACAAACAGGTTATCCGATTGTTGATGCCGGTATGCGAGAGCTTTATCAAACGGGCTATATGCATAACCGGGTTCGTATGATCGTAGGCTCATTTCTGGTGAAAAATCTGCTTCTTGACTGGAGACATGGTGAAGCATGGTTTTGGGATTGCCTGTTTGATGCAGATGCTGCCTCGAACACAGCTAGCTGGCAATGGATTGCGGGATGTGGGGCCGACGCTGCTCCTTACTTTCGTGTTTTTAATCCAGTAACGCAAGGGCAGAAATTTGATACTGATGGTAAATATACCCGTCATTATGTTCCTGAATTGGCAGATATGCCGTCTAAATATCTTTTCAATCCATTTGATGCGCCAGCAGATGTTTTGCAACGTGCGGGGGTGTCCCTGGGCAAATCGTATCCGCATCCGCTTGTCGATGTAAAAGCATCGCGACTGCGGGCCCTTGATCATTTTGCAGCTCTTCCAAAGACTGCATCATGAAGAACCTCATTCTCATTCTAGGCGATCAACTTAGCCATGATTTAAGTAGCTTAAAGGCAGCCGACAAGACTGTTGATACTGTGCTGATGGCTGAGCTGCGTTCTGAGACTGGCTATGTAAAACATCACAAGAAAAAAATTGCGTTACTATTTTCTGCAATGCGCCATTTTGCCGAAGAACTGCGCGCTGATGGCTGGCAAGTTGACTACCGGCAATTTTCCGATCCTAATACGCAGCACGATTTTACAGCCACAGTTCAACAAGCAATTCTGTCTCATCAACCTGACCAGTTAATTGTCACAACGCCCGGTGAACATAGAGTCTTGCAGGAAATGATGAATTGGGAAAATATCCTCTCTTGTGCTGTTCATTTTCTTGAAGATGACCGTTTTTTTGCATCAACAGACGAATTTGAAAGCTGGGCAGAGGGGCGAAAACAATTACGCATGGAATATTTCTACCGTGAAATGCGGCGAAAAACAGGTTTGCTTATGGAGGGCGAACAACCAATTGGCGGGCAATGGAATTACGATTCTGATAACCGCAAACCGCCAAAACAAGGCTTGAAAATTCCTCCGCCAACGAGATTTATACCTGATCAGATAACCCGTGATGTGCTGACATTAGTTGAAGGTGAATTCGCAGATCATTTCGGCGACTTATATCCTTTTGACTTTGCCGTAACAGCCGCGCAGGCCCGCCAGGTTCTTGATGAATTTATTGCACAGCGCTTGCAGCAATTTGGGAGCTATCAGGATGCTATGCTGGCTGATGAGCCTTTTATGTTTCATGCACATATTGGCTTTTATCTGAACTGTGGTTTATTATCGGCAAAAGAGTCTGTTAATGCGGCTGAACAAGCCTATCACAACGGCCAAGTCCCACTCAATGCTGTTGAAGGATTTATCCGCCAAATTATAGGCTGGCGGGAATATGTGCGCGGCCTTTATTGGCTGAAAATGCCAGACTATAAACAGCTGAATTATTTTCAAGCGACACGCTCCCTGCCCGCATTCTTTTGGACAGCAGAAACCGATATGCGCTGCCTGAATATCTGTGTCAGCGATACAAAGAAATATGCCTATGCACACCATATTCAAAGGCTCATGGTTTTGGGCAATTTTGCCCTGTTAGCCGGCCTTCACCCTGATGAGGTGAATGAATGGTATTTAATCGTCTTTGCAGATGCCTACGAATGGGTTGAACTGCCAAATGTGTCAGGTATGGTTCTATTTGCAGATGGCGGCCTGTTGGCTAGCAAGCCTTATGCTGCTGGCGGTGCATATATTGACAGAATGTCTGATTATTGCTCATCCTGCCGCTATAAGGTGAAATTGAAAAATGGTCCCGATGCATGTCCATTTAATTATCTGTATTGGGATTTTTTGTTACGCAATCGCGAAAAGCTGAACCGTAACCCAAGGCTCGGCATGATTTATCGAACCCTTGATAAAATGGATGAAGAAAAGTTGGAGCTGATTAAAAGTGACGCAGCGGTTTTTTTAGGTAATCTTTTCTAGAAAATTTTATTTGGCATTACAAAGCATAATTACGAAAACAATTTCATTATCATCTATGATGAAAAATGTTTATCAGATATCCAATTAACAAGGTCTAGTTCACGCTTTTCGTGTAATGAGACAAAAGTAAAAATCATGTTCGTTATATTCGTTACTAGTTCCTTCGGATAAGGAAGATAAGTTAGCTCTGCACTACCAAACGAGGGACTTGCAGTTCCAAGTTGCCAGTTTGTCTCAACTCTAGCATTAATGAGTTTTAGAGATGGGCCACCTGATGTAGATTCAATTTCGTGAGGAAAGCCAGATATTTTCAGATAAGCCAATTTGTCATTTGATTGAGTGAATCCCTCAATGAATTCCGATGTTAGTATGAGAATATCTTGCTTGGCATCATTCTCCGAAATATGAGAATGTAAAATGCCGTCGTGCTCATGTATATTTGAAATCATGTCTTTTCATCTATTTGGTTGAGTTTTTATTGGACCACCGATGTCCATCAAAATCACCAGATGGAATTCTTATTGGTTTGTCAATGTGTTTTGCATGTTTGCCCAAACTTCCTGCCATAGTCATTGAGCCGAGTGCTTCTACAATAACGCGGGTCGCCATGAGTGCGGTAATTTCTGATTGGTCATACGGTGGTGAGACTTCGACTAATTCCATACCACAGATCCCCTCCGCAGCTACACCAGCGACCAACTGCAAGGCTTCCCTCGGCAAAAATCCGCCAGGCTCTGGCCATCCTGTACCTGGAACGAAACCACAATCGATACTATCAATGTCAAAAGACATATAAACCATATCTGTATCTTTCCAAGCAAGCTCGAGAGCCATCTCAATCGTTTTACTTATTCCTAGTTTTTCCACGTCGCTGAGAGTGAGTATATTAGTTTTACGCTCCCTAGCAATTTCCACTGCTTCTCTTGGAACTTGCCATCCCCCAATGCCAACCTGCACTAAATTTTCAGGTCTCACATTTTCGAGGTTCGTCGCGTGAAACCATGGTGTTGTATGCATTCTCTCATCTAGATCTTTTTCCTGAATATCTGCATGACGATCAAAATGAATTATTCCTATTTTTTTGGATGTGCATTCTGCAATTCCCCTTACTGTAGGAAAACCAATAGAATGGTCCCCACCAAGAATTATTGGTAATGAGCCGCTAGAAAAAACATGGGAGCATGCGCGCGATATCTGGTCAAATGTCTTTTCGATGTTAGACGGAATAGTGAATATGTCTCCGGCATCACAGAGTGTCATTTGCTCGCGCAGATCAACAGCCATTTCGTAATTGTAAGGTGTATACAACGCTGAGATTTTTCTTATACCCTGAGGTCCAAATCTTGTCCCAGGTCGATAAGTTGTTCCACCATCAAATGGTGCTCCCAATATAGTTGCGTCATAATGTTTTACATCTTCCACATTTTCCGCATAGGGAGCTTTGAGAAAGGTATTAATACCAGCAAAATGTGGTAATTCTCCACGTGAAAATGTTGGTATTGAGCGATCTTCAAGGCTATCAGCGCCAGTGAGTCCCATCTTGAGAGCCCAGGATTTTTCCTCATTCAACCTTTCTTTTGGTATGTTTTCTTCATCTTTTAGAGATTTCCAACCTTGTAATTCATCAAGATTAGGATGATGAAATCTCTTTTCCCTTTTTGTTTTAAAATCAATCGCTCTTTTTAATATTCCCACTGGCATTTTTTTATCCTTCGAAGATAAGAAGATATTGAAAGATTATAATATTTGTGTTGCACATACGATGTTTTTTTTGCATCACAGCGAAACAAATTTAGCACGTGACTGAATTAGAAAAAAAATTTAACGTAAAATTGTTAACAATAGACATTAAAGCGCGTTAGGTTGCGATTATCGCAAATGTTAGACTCATTAATTGACTATAATGCAACAGAGTTATTAGCCCTTTTGAAAAAGCGCGATATAAGTGGTGTCGAGCTTGTAGACCGCTGCATTCAACAATATTATGATGTTAATCCTGCTTTAAACGCCGTTGTTGAGACTAATTTTGAAGAAGCCAGAAAATCATTTAAAAAGTTTGATGACGAATTTAGTACAGATGATCATCCAGAACCATTTTTACCTCTTCCAGTTGGCGTAAAAGATTTAAATGATGTGAAGGGCCTAAAGACAACCTTTGGCTCGCCTCTTTTCAAAAATAATGTAGCAAAAAGCGATGACGATGTCGTTGCTCAAATAAGAAAAGCTTCAGCTGTAATCTTTGGAAAGACAAATGTTCCCGAACACGGATTTGGGGCAACTACAACAAATCCTCTTCAGGGCAGCACGGGAAACCCTTTCGATAACTCCCTTAGTGCAGGCGCATCAACCGGTGGCGGAGCAGCTGCGGTGGCGTCTGGTATAGTACCATTAGCGACAGGCTCTGATTTTGCAGGTTCTCTTAGAACACCTGCATCATTTTGTGGCATAGCCGGCATGAGGCCTTCAAATGGAGTTGTTGGAACAAATAGGCGCAGCAACATTTGGTCACCATTCGATGTAGAAGGGCCTATGGCGAAAACAGCAGCAGATTGCAAATTACTTTTAGGAGCGATGGCGAAAACATGCAGCGTCGATCCTTTTTCTAAAAATATGAGTAAAGAACTGCAGTCGCCAGTGAAAGAGGTAGACCTAAAAAAAATCAATGTAGCATTTTCATATGACCTTGGTTTTTGTGTGATGTCTGAGACTTATAAAAAGATCTTCAAAAACAAACTTATTAAATTTGATGACTTTTTTGCATCATGTAGGGCCGATTGTATGGATTTGTCTGGTGCTTACGAAACTTTTATGACTTTACGTAGTATTGGATTTTTAGGTGATTTTGGGCCAATGCATCAAGAATTTGGGGACGAATTGGGCGAAGTCATTATCAAAGAACTAGAATTAGCAAGAAAACTCTCATGTGGAGAGATCGCTAAAGCATTTCTTAACCATAGTCAGATAGTAAGACACAGTGATGAATTTTTTGATTCCTATGATTTGCTCATCACCCCAGCCGCGGCGGTGCCGCCATTCAAACATGATCTCAAGTACCCATCCGAAATTGATGGGGAATTTTATGAAGGTTATTTAGATTGGGAAGCGATTAGTTGGGGAATAACTCTAACGCAGTGTCCCTCTGTTGTAATCAATTGTGGAACAGATGAAAACAAAATGCCTTTTGGTATCCAACTCATAGCCAAGCAGCACAATGATGTGTTTTTACTAGATGTCGCTCATTCTATTGAAACAGCATTTTTGGGCATAGAGGATTTAAAGAGGCCTCGCCCAATTTTAGAGGAGTTAGCTGCAATTGACGCAGCAACTTGAATTATAAAACTGAGGAGAAAATAGATGTTTAAGTTATTCATGACTGCACTAATTGCTTTACTTTTGCCATTGAATTTTACGAAAGCGGACGCACTGAGTAATGTGAAATCAAGTGGCAAATTGATATTCGGGCTTGAAGCTGGTTATAAACCTTTTGAATTTTTGGACGAAAATAACAAACTTGTAGGATATGATATTGACGTTGGAAGTGAGATAGGAAAAAGGCTTGGTGGTGTAACGCCAACTCCAAAAGATACAAATTGGTCAACAGTAATACAGTCTCTTTATAATGGAGATTTCAATTTGATTTTAGGAGGTATGACTGCAACAGAGGAACGCTATAAAAGGGTAAATTTTTCATATCCCTATATGGATGCGAGTTCTGGCTTATTGGTGATGAAAAATTCAGGAATAAAATCTCCATCAATGCTTGGAGGCAAGGTAGTTTCCGCTGGAGCCGGCACACCACAAATCAATCAACTTAAACTTGCTGCAAAAGAGCACAGCATTTCTTACAAAGGTGACATCAAAACGTTTGATAAAGATGAGGTAGCGTATGCAGCGATGCGTTCTGGTCGGCTGGATGCCTATGCATCAACACTTGTAAGCCTGTTGGCTTTTGCTCAAACAAGCGATGATGTGACAGTAATTCCTTTCACTTCAAAAATGTGGAAAGCTGAATACACTGCCATGGCGTTCAAAAAAGAAGATGAATCCTTGAGGTCCGCTATTAATCAAATTATTGTCGAAATGAAGAATGATGGAACATTGGCTTCGTTGCAGAAAAAATGGTTTGGACAATCTTTTGTGGATCTTTTGCCAAACGAGGCCCCTACTTGGTAGTTGAAAGACTAAAGTGAATTAAAATGGATTTCATTTTTATAATGGAACAAATGCCCCGGCTTTTGCCGGGGCTAATCATTACTATTGAATTAAGCCTCATTGGATTTCTAATTGCTACAATTCTTGGGGTGCCTTTGGGGGTTTTCAGAGCATATAACCCGCCGATAATTTTCACTTTTATAATTGATCTTTACGTTTTTGTTGTTCGTGGGACACCAATATTGGTTCAAATCTACGCTGCCTACTTTTTACTTCCTTTAATGGGAATAAAATTATCCCCATTTTGGATCGGAATTGTTGCATTAACATTTAATAGCGCAGGATACCAAATTGAAATTGCAAGAGCAGCAATATTATCTATTGATAACGGTCAATACGAGGGTGCTTTTTCACTTGGATTGGGGAAAATGCGCACTCTTCTCTCTATAATCTTACCTCAAGCTTTTTTGAGAATGTTGCCACCAATGGCGAACGAAATGTCAAACCTAATAAAAGCGTCTTCAGTTTTATCGGTAATAACAGTTTTTGAACTACATAAAGCGGCAAATGCTATCATCTCGGACACCTTTAAGTTCCTCGAGATGCTTTTTGCTCAAGCTGTCCTTTATGTTGTATTTGTGGTGCTTATGACACAATTGTCTATTTACTTGGAGAAAAGAATTGGAACAAGGCTGCAAATAAAAAACTTTTCACAGCGCTGACTATTCACTGATCCGGATTATCCATGTCACTTGATCTCGCATTCATGCAACAAATTTTTCCTGATATGCTCGGAGCTTTTTGGTTATCTGTGCAAATAAGTTTAATCACGGTAGTTCTGTCTGTTATTCTAGGTATTTTGCTTACAGCGGCTAGAATGCTGGGAGGCACTCTTACGAAGTATGTAATTATTAGTTTCGTGGAATTCACAAGAGGTGCACCTCCTCTCGTACATATATCAATAATTTATTTTTTAATTCCTGAATTTGGTATAGTTTTTAACGAATTCTGGACTGGTGTTATAGCCCTGTCACTAATTGGCGCAGGTTATTCCGTTGAGATATTCAGAGGAGCAATAGATGCTATCAGCTCCTCGCAATTAGATGCCTCAAAGGCGTTAGGTTTTACTCAAGTTCAAAGTTTTCGATTAGTTCTGTTGCCTCAAGCTTACAGATTAAGCTTGCCTCCATTAACCAATGAATTAGCCAATGTTATTAAAGCAACCTCTTTGTTATCTGTGATTTCAGTTAATGAGTTAACTAAAGTAGCCAATGATCTGATTTTTGTACATTTTGTAGTTATAGAAGTTATCATACAATTAACCGCACTATATCTTATTATAGTTGGATGCTTAATGTTTTTATCAAAATATTTGGAAGCCAGGCTGAAGTTTTAAATTGACAGCAATATCATCCCCTAAAACAGAAATTTCCGAACTTTCAAACTCGTTTAAAATCATAAGTCATAACGATGTTAGGAAGAAACATACATCACTTTGTTTATGGATTAAAACTGGTAGCGCTCGTGAACCAGCAACAAGTAACGGTATAGCGCACTTACTCGAGCATTCGCTTTTTGGACAATATTCAAAAAATCAAAGATCCCGCGTTTATGAAGAAATTAACAACAATGACCTTAAAATTAGAGCCTTTACGACTGTTGAAAATACCGCTTTCTTTATAGAACATATAAAAACTACAGATATTCAAAACTGCGTTGAACTACTCTGGAGGATTTTTTCAGCTGAGTATCTAACTTCACAGAGTGTTAAAGATGCAAAATCTGATATTCAGAAAGAGTTAATTTCATTATCCAAGGATACAGATAACAAACTATTTCAAGACCTGATTGTTCTTGGTAAAGGTTTGTCATCTTCAACACCTCTTTCAGCTGTTATTGCAAAAGGTGACTTGTTAAAAAGTTGGACACCAGGAGCTCATACTTCAACATTCCAGGGTAACCCAATCTCCTGCGCAGCAGCCTGTGCGACTCTTAAAGAAATAAAACATTCGTCTTTGTTAGAGCATGTAAATAATTCTATTGAGCCATGTTTTTACAAGTTATCAAAGCAACTTAAAAACTCTGGAAAAGTGAAATCTGTGAGATTTGTTGGCGCTCAGTGCGCTATAGAATTAGACAATTCAAAAACTTCGAATTTGGTTCAAAATATAGCGTTGCAGCAAGAAAAAATGCTTACTTACGGTGGAGGAATAAATGGTGAGTGTGTTTTAATCCTTCCACCTTTAAATATAGATAAAGATCTTTTAGAAAAAGCTTTGGAAACACTCACCAAGATTATAACTGAAGAACTTCCGAAACACTCTTCGTAATAATTCTGCAGGCTTTTTCAATTATCCTAAGGTCTGCGTTTAAAGGAGGCACAAGTCCCAGGCATTCGCCTCCCTCTCCACATTCCCATGTGATCAACCCATTGCCTAAAGCTTGCTTGCGAACCTTCATGTTAGTTTCTTGTGAATTAAATTCTAAGACCCAAAAACTCCCAATTCCTCTTACATCGACAAGCTCGGGATTCAATTTTAAACTTTTCAATTCTGTTTTAAAAGTTAGACTTTGTTTTTTTGCATTCTTTGTTAAGTCGTCATTTTTCAATTTGCTTATAAAGCTTCGGGCTGCGGCCGCTGCAATTGGACCTAGTTGGAATGTTGATGATTGAACGCCTTTCTGCCATTGAGCTAATATTTCTTCAGTAGATACCACTAATCCGGCAGGAAAACCCGCAGATATAGCTTTGCCAAATATAAGTATGTCAGGCACTAAATTATAGTGCTCAAAACTAAACATCTTACCAGTTCGAAAAAATCCAGTAAATGTCTCATCAAAAATCAATGGAATGTTGTTGGACTTGGTATAAGCTCGTAATTCTCCTAAGGCATCTTTGTCTACAAATCGAAGCCCAGCGGTTGCCTGGATGGGTTCAATGATCACACCAGCCAAAGGCTCTTTATCCAAAGATGAAATGCTATCTTTTATGCAATCTTTACTTTGAGGGAAGGGTATTATTTCACATTTAGGATAAAATGGTCCAAGATTAGCATTTTTCCCTTTTTCGCCTGACACAGAAAGAGCTCCAAATGTACGTCCATGATAACCTCCAGTGAAGCCAATGAACTTTTTTGCTCCAGTTCTATGCATAGAACTTTTAATAGCAACTTCCGTTGCCTCGGAGCCACTAATAGAGGGATGAAAACGTGAAAGCGTAGGCGGAAGCAAATCACTCAAAACCGAATAAAACTCTGCCTGTGAGTCGGTCTGAAAATGTGGGCCTATGTGAAATATACCAGAGTCTAACTGCTCTTTGACTGCTTTAACTATATCCTCATTACCATGACCAAGTGATGTTGTCCCTGAGCCGCATGCAAAATCCAGAAATGATCTATTGTCCTCATCATACAAAACAGGTCCAATGCCTGTTTTGAATATAGGAGGAGCGTCTGTTAATGAAAAATTTTTGGTTCCTGTTGAAAGTTTTTCTTTAATGACATTCTCTGCTGTTTTGCTTTTTTGTTGTTGAAGTAAAATTCCAAGACCATTTCTAGAATAATTTTTACCAGTTGCTTCTATAGTGTTTTTAACAAGTGCTCCAACCGCTGTAATCACTGGAATCTCAAGCAATG
>CABYZM010000035.1 GCA_902523435.1 uncultured SAR116 cluster alpha proteobacterium | reverse complement strand
ATTATCTGACAACAATGGTGCGGGCAGTGCAGGAGCTGTTGCGGGTGCCTTGCTGGGGCGTGAACGAGCAAAACAAACCGCTAAAGCCGGGGATATTATCGGCTACCGCCAGCAGCAAGTCTGTCAGACAAACCGCATCGTTCAGGAAGAAGTAATTGAAAAAATTGTCGGCTATCGCATTAAAGTCGAGGCAGATGGTAGAATTCTGTCTCTGAATGCCAGCAGGCCCTTGTCTGTGGGTGACCGAGTTGAGGTGAATAAAAAGATTAGCTACGCGCTGAACTGACAAGTATATTTTATTGCTGAACAACATCCGTAGGACCAGCGGGGGCAAGCCCTTTTAGGTACAGATGAGGCGGATGCTACTGGATTTTCCGCCGGCTTTTTGCTAAAAAAAGAACGTGTCTCATATGAGTCTGGCTGATTAGCCAGGCTATTATGTATGACATTACTTTTTGTGATGTTTTACGCTCCTTCAGCGTGCTGCAAAACCAGAGGACAGATATGACCGTTTCTTCCATACCGCCATCAGGATCGTCGCAATCAGATACAGCAAAGACAGTGCTAATGCAGGGTAAAAAGGGTCTAGTTATGGGTGTTGCCAATGACCGCTCCATCGGATGGGGGATTGCCGCTGCCGCTGCTGGCCAAGGGGCAGAGCTAGCTTTTACCTATCAGGGTGATGCTTTGAAAAAACGCGTTAACCCTCTTGCGGAATCGGTCGGCAGCGACATAGTGCTGCCCTGTGATGTAACAGATGAAGTATCTGTTGACCTAGTCTTCAACACCCTCAAAGAAAAATGGGGCAAGCTCGATTTTCTTGTGCATGCGATTGCCTATTCTGACAAGGAAGAGCTTAAAGGCAGCTATGTTGATACCACCCGGGAAAACTTTCAAAAAACCATGGAAATTTCTGTCTATTCGTTTACTGCGCTTGCCAGAAGGGCAGCTGAGATGATGCCAGATGGCGGATCGCTATTAACTATGACCTATTATGGAGCTGAACGCGTGATGCCGCATTATAACGTTATGGGTGTGGCAAAAGCCGCGTTGGAAGCTTCTGTGAGGTATCTGGCGGTTGACTTGGGCGGACAGAATATCCGCGTGAACGGGCTATCTGCAGGGCCTATGAAAACATTGGCAGCATCCGGCATCGGCGATTTCAGGTATATCCTCAAATGGAATGAATATAATTCACCTCTTAAGCGGAATGTAACGCTGGAAGACATTGGTGGGGCTGGTCTATATCTACTGTCTGATTTATCGTCAGGCGTATCAGGCGAGACACATCATGTAGATTGTGGCTATCATGTTGTCGGCATGAAGGCTGTTGACGCACCGGATATCTCGGTCGTCTGATCCAATGGGCGACAACAGTTTTGGCACATTATTTTCCTTCACCAGTTTCGGCGAGAGTCACGGCCCAGCAATTGGTTGTGTGGTTGATGGTGTGCCCCCGCGACTAAATTTAAGCGAAGCAGATATTCAGCCTTATCTGGACAGGCGCAAACCAGGTCAGAGCCGGTTTGTCACCCAACGCCGGGAAACAGATCAGGTCAAAATTCTGTCAGGCACGTTTGAGGGCAAGACGACAGGCACACCCGTTATGCTGCTGATCGAAAATACAGATCAACGCACAAAGGATTATGATGCAATTTCTAAAAGTTATCGGCCTGGACATGCAGATTATACATATGATCAAAAATATGGTCACCGTGATTACCGTGGCGGCGGTAGGTCTTCAGCTAGGGAAACGGCGGTCAGGGTTGCTGCTGGAGGCATTGCTGATCTAGCATTGAGGCAGATTTTAGGGGATAAGTTCAGCATCCGGGGTTCTGTTGTGCAAATTGGACCACATGAGATTGACCGTGATAATTTCAATGCTGAACAGATAGATGAAAACCCGTTTTTCTGTGCTGATGCGGATGCTGTGCAAAACTGGGAAACTTATCTCGATGATGTGCGCAAGGCCGGATCTTCTGCAGGAGCTGTGCTGGAAATCGTTGCTCAAGGGATTCCCTCAGGTCTGGGTCAGCCCCTCTATGGCAAGTTGGATGCTGAACTTGCCGCAGCAATGATGTCGATAAACGCTGCTAAAGGAGTAGAGATTGGCGGTGGTTTTGCTTTGTCCGCAATTGATGGCGCGGCTGCAGGAGATGAGATGCGGCTTGATGACACTGGACGCCCAGTTTTTCTGTCTAATTATAATGGTGGCGTCTTGGGTGGCATTTCATCTGGTCAGGACATTGTCGTACGTGTAGCTATTAAACCAACTTCGTCTATCTTAACACCACGCCGTTCACTTAACCGTGCAGGTGAAGAAGTAGATGTGGTTACCAAAGGCAGGCATGACCCATGTGTGGGCATTCGCGGTGTACCTGTCGCTGAAGCCATGATGGCTGTTGTGTTGCTGGACCAGGTCATGCGTCATCAAGCCCAGACTTCCATTCTTCCTGAACAGGTCTAATCTCCAGGCTTTTGAGCCGCAATAAAATATTCGTTATTTCCATCAGAGCCGGTAATTGGCGAATCAATCACAGAGCTGACCTGCCAGCCCATCTGACCTTGAAGAAATGAGCGGACCAATTTGATTGCTCGAGCGCGGTCTTCTTTTGTCTTTACTACTCCACCTTTGCCAATTGCCGCCCGCCCAACCTCAAACTGCGGCTTGATCAAGCTGACCAGCCATCCGCCTGGCCTCACAAGCGATAGTGCCGGGCCGAGAGCCTTGGTAACGGAAATGAAAGAGACATCACACGTAACAAAATCAAGCGGCTGTGTGATCATTTTGTCATTGAGGTGCTTTGCATTTGTGTTTTCCAGATTCCCAACCCGCTTATCTGCTGCCAGATGCACAGCAAGTTGACCATGTCCCACATCAACCGCGTAGACAAAGTTCGCCCCATATGACAGCAAAACATCTGTAAATCCGCCTGTACTGGCGCCAAGATCGAGGCAAATTCTCTCAGACAAACTAGGCAAGCTGAATTTTTCTAGCGCGTATTCCAACTTTAATCCGCCGCGGCTGGCCCAGCGCAGAGCAGCTTTATCTACATGAAAGTCAGAATCAGGACGCGCCAATTGGCCTGGTTTCTGAACCGTCTTGCCATCACAGGTTACCGCCCGGCCCTGAATCAGTTCGCGGGCCTTCTGACGACTTGGCACAATGCCTCGTTCCACCAGAACTAGATCAACCCGTCTGCGCATCGTCTATTTATTTTTCAATTTTTTAAAATGTTTTGCTTGGCGCGCTTCTAGCTTATCAGAGACAAGCTGACTAGCAACTGCAAACAGACTGTCTACATCGAGTCCTGCTGAGACCAGCTGGCTGCTCCGTTCGGCATGGTCAATATATTGATCCGGCAGGCTTGCGGTGCGTACCTTTAGCCCGTTATCCAGCAAAGCCTCACCAGCCATAAATTGCAAGATATGTGCTGAGAAACCGCCAGGGCTACTTTCCTCGACGAGCAACAACGCCTTGTGAGAGATGGCAAAATTTCGAATCAGTCCGCGGTCAAATGGTTTTGCAAACCGGGCATCTGCTAAACTTACGCTTACGCCTATGTCTTCTAGCTTGTCCGCAACTTCTAAGCAAACATTCAGCATGGTCCCAAGGCTAATCATGGCGATATCACTTCCCTTTTTTAACAAACGGGCTTTTCCGATCTCAAGCACTTGTGGTGCTTTTGGCAGCTCTGCCCCTATTCCCGTTCCGCGAGGGTAACGCAGCGCGGACGGGCCATCATCAAAAGCAGCCGCCGTTGCTGTCATATGGACAAGCTCAGCTTCATCAGATGGGCACATGATCATCATATTGGGCAGGCAAGACAGATACGCTAAATCAAATACACCAGCGTGTGTGGCCCCATCTGCTCCTACTAAACCTGCCCGGTCGATGGCGAAGCGCACCGGCAAATTCTGTATCGCCACATCATGGACTACCTGGTCATAGCCGCGCTGGAGAAAAGTTGAGTAGATCGCTGCGAACGGCTTCAGTCCTTCAGAGGCCAGTCCCGCCGCAAAGGTCACAGCGTGCTGTTCAGCAATGCCAACATCAAAAACACGTGATGGTGATGTTTCCATCATGGTTTTCAGGCCAGTTCCAGATGGCATGGCCGCGGTAATAGCAACGATTTTGTCATCTCGCCGAGCCAAATTTGATAACGTATCTGCGAAAACTTGCGTATATGTCGGGTTATTGGCAGATGATTTTGACTGCTGGCCTGTTACGACATTAAACTTGGGAACAGCATGATATTTTTCGGATGACGGTCCAGAAAAAGGATGCCCTTTGCCTTTTTCAGTTACAACATGTACCAAAACTGGGCCATCTATCTGGCCCCTTTCCAAGTTGCGTAGAACAGGAAGAAGATGGTTAAAATCATGACCGTCTATCGGACCAATATAACAAAAACCCAGTTCACTGAACAGGCTGTGCCCGCTAACAATATCCTTTGCCAAGTCCCTGGCGCGCTTTGCAGTCTTTTCAATTTCGACAGGGAATCGGCTGGCCACTTCCTTCACAAGATCGCGTATAGACTGATAGGGACGCGAAGAAATCAACTCTGACAAATAGACGGACATTGCGCCTACAGGAGACGAAATCGACATATCATTATCATTCAGTATCACAATCAGGTTGGAATTCATCGCTCCTGCATTGTTCAGGGCTTCGAATGCCATACCGGCGCTCATTGCACCATCACCGATAACGGCAATAACGTTATTTGTTGCACCTTGCAAATCACGAGCAACAGCCATGCCCAGCCCAGCTGAAATAGACGTTGAGGAATGGCCAGCCCCAAACGGGTCATAGAGTGATTCTGAACGTTTGGTAAAGCCTGATAGTCCGCCTTCCTGCCGCAAGCCTGACATCTGCTCGCGCCGTCCAGTCAAAATCTTGTGCGGATAGGCCTGATGGCCAACATCCCATATAAGCTTGTCATCAGGTGTATCAAAAATGTAATGAAGGGCGATGGTCAATTCGATAACACCCAGCCCAGCTCCCAGATGACCGCCCGTTTGAGAAACGGCCTTTATCATTTCATAACGCAGTTCGTTAGCCAGAGCCGGCAGTTGGCTTGCAGGCAGTTGGCGCAGTTGATCTGGTGTATTTATCTTGTCCAATAATGGTGTCTGGCGGTTGGTCATATTTCTTTTCAATCTACGCAGCTCAATCTTCCTTCTGCTAACAAACTTTGTCTGGATATACTGAACTTAAACTTTCAAGCAAACTTTTCTTCATACATATCACTCTGATCTAATACGAAAAAATTAGTGGTCCCGATCTATTGCAAACAAGGCAAGTGCAATCATTTCATGAGCCGCATCACCAAAGGGACGCAGAAATTCACATGCTTCAGAAATTAAGTCCACCGCCATTTTCCGCGCTTCAGCTAAGCCCAATAAGGTAACAGGACTAGCCTTTCCCTGCTCTGCATCGCGGCCAGAAGGCTTCCCCAAAAGAGATGGATCAGATTCACAATCAAGCAGATCATCTGCGATCTGAAAGGCAAAACCCAACGCATCTGCATAACGGCCTGCTGCCTTTTCCAAGGCAAATTCTCCGCCTCCAGCAACCACTCCCATCACGGCCGCAGCATGAATTAATGCCCCTGTTTTCATGTCTTGCATCTGCCTTACATTAGCCATAGTAAAGCGCTGTTCTGCAGCTAACAGGTCAAGCATCTGCCCACCTGCCATGCCTTGAAAACCTGAAGCATGAGACAGCAAACGAATAAGTTTTAATTGGTTAGATGTGCATTTGGACAAGTAAGGTGCAGACAAAATTGAGAAAGCTTCTGTTTGAAGAGCATCTCCCGCCAAAATTGCCGTAGCCTCACCAAATGTAATATGGTTGGATGCTGCGCCCCGACGCAGTTCTGCATCATCCATTGCCGGCAAATCATCATGAATTAATGAATAGGAGTGCATCAACTCAATAGATGCAGCAACTGCCACTGGGCTAGAGCAGGCCTCAGTTTTAATACTGATCTGTTCTGCCATCCTAGCTGCTGACAAAACAAGGCTGCCCCGCAGGCGTTTGCCACCATTTAGCGCAGAGTAGCGCATTGCCTTTAGCAAATGCGGAGCGGTAGCCGTAGCTTCACATTTATCGAAATAGGTGGACAACCAGCTATCAATGCAGGCTGCGTCTCGAGACAGGATCTCCTGTACATCTGTCATTGAGACTCAGATTCGAACGGTTGGGCTGTGACAGCACCACCGTTTTCGGGCAGTTTAATTTTCTCGACCTTCAACCTGGCTTCCTCAAGTCTCGCCTGGCAATGTTGTTTAAGCAACATGCCCCGTGCATAAGCGTCAACGGCCTTATCCAAATCCACCGTGCCACTTTCAAGCTTTTCTACAATTGCTTCAAGTTGGCTTAATGCTTCCTCAAAACTGAGCGTATCCTCAGGCTTATCCAAGCTAGTTTCAAAGTCAGTCATAATGGTTCTCGGCTTCCTTCAAAGCTCAGTGCTGTTCGTTGACGGTCGAAGCCAGGGACTTTACCATCTCAGATACACGTTTGCGCACTTTTGAACTTTCAATCAAATAATAAGTGCGCACAAGTTCAAGTGTTTCACGGCGCGCCATCGGATTGCACACATGGTCATCATCTAAATCGATGTTTTCACCACGACTGACTCGGCGTGGAGATGAGCGCATGGTATCGTCCGTCATATCATCGAAAAAATAAGTGATTTGAACATCAAGAATTTGACTGATATCCCACAAGCGGGACGCACTGATTCGGTTTGCCCCACGCTCATATTTCTGGACCTGTTGAAAGGTGATATTCAAAGATGCGCCAAGCTGTTCCTGTGACATCCCCAGCAATGTCCGGCGCAGACGGACACGCTTTCCAACATGCACATCAACAGCATTATTGTTCGTTACCCTGAAATTTTTGTCCGATGTAGAATCAGCCATTTCCACTTTCCACAGTTGTCACCATTCACAGCCGTATTACCAAAGGTTGACTAACTCATAGGTAAATTTTGTGCAACTATATTTTAGGGTTTTCCTAGAACAAACCCTTTCTCAGTTATAGCATGAAGTAAAAATGAATAAATTAAAGCTTAAAAGACTGTAAAATAGTCAAAAATGGAATGTTTAAACCTGTTGGGCAATTTCGTCCAGGCCACGCATCAAACGCCCAATGACCCCTGGTTCAAAAGCAGAATGGCCAGCATCATCAACCATACGTAACTGTGCCTGCCTACCCCATGCTTGGACCAATTCGAAAGCGGTAAAGGGAGGACAGATAACATCATGGCGTCCCTGAACTACAAAGACAGGTAGATGACTGATAGCTTTGACCTGTTTAAGTATATAATTCTCAGGCAGAAAACAATCATTTTTAAAATAATGCGCTTCTAGTAAAGCCAAGCTCAGGGCGGTTTCGCCTGCATCTCTGGATACTGCCGCTAGGGTTGCACATGAATTTTCATAGGCCGCCCAAGCCTGTGCAGCGCTGAGAGCAATGGGCTTGGAGGGGCTAGTCAGGCGACTATAAAAAGCGGACAGCAAGTCATTGCGCTCTGAAAGAGAGACAGCGGATACGAATTCCCGCCAAGCTTCAGGGAAAAACCGACCCATGTCATATAAAAACCATTCGATTTCGGAACGAGTACCAAGAAATACACCGCGCAACACGAAGCCCAGACAGGCCTGCGGATGCTGTATCGCATAGCTTAATGCAAGCGTTGACCCCCAGGAACCTCCGAATAAAATGAATTGCGGAATGTTTAGATAACAGCGTAAGGCTTCAACATCAGAAATAAGATCTTGTGTTGTATTCTGTTGGATGCTGGCAAAAGGTTCAGAGCGTCCACAACCGCGCTGATCCATCAAAATTACACGATACCGCTGCGGATCAAACAGCCGTCTGTGTGCAGGCGCGCAGCCCGCCCCTGGCCCCCCATGTAAAAACAGAACTGGAATTCCCTCAGGGTTGCCAATTTCCTCAAAGTAGATGTGATGTATGCCCCTTTCCAGAAACCCATCATTGAAAGGATTAATTGGCGCATACAGCCCTAATTCAGAATCATAAGCGTGCACAGGTCCGGCCATTTCCGTTCAGCTACATCTACAAGACTGAAGTCTAAGAGAACTGGGAAAGCAAATCCAGTGAGGATTCGCCAAATGACGACCTACTTTGTATTTCCAAAGTTTTCTGAAGTTTTTTAAGGGCGCGGTGTTCTAATTGCCTTACCCGTTCTTTGCTGACACCCAAAATCCGTCCAAGCTGCTCAAGAGTGGCCCCTTCTTCATTCAGCTTCCTCTTCAGAATGATTAACTGTTCACGAGCACTTAATTCATTCAAGGCTTCGGAAAGCCATCTGGATAGTACTTTTTTATCATGAAGTTCAATAATAACTTGTTCAGGGCTTGGCCTCTCGTCTGCAAGAAAGTCTTGGGCTTCATTTTCGCTCTCTGTGTTTACAGAAGCATTCAGCGACATATCAGCACCTGACAAGCGTTGCTCCATTGTGACAACGTCTGTTACGGTCACCCCAATTGATTCCGCAATTTTCTGCCGCCCTTCTTCTGATAAAGGACCACCATCTGCCTCACCAATTCGGGCACGTAGGCGACGAAGTTTAAAAAAGAGGGATTTGTGCGCAGCAGTCGTTCCAGTGCGCACAATGGACCAATTCCGCAAAATATGGTCCTGGATAGAGGCCCTAATCCACCAAGCAGCATAAGTGGAAAAGCGGAAACCTCGATTTGGGTCAAACCGCTTCGCAGCCTGCATTAAGCCAATGTTCCCTTCCTGAATTAAGTCGCCATTTGACAGCCCATAATGACGATATTTCGAAGCCGCACTGACTACAAGACGAGCGTAAGCCATAACCAGTTCGTGCATGGCCTGATCGTCATCATGTTCACGCCATCGCTTTGCAAGTTTTACTTCGTGGTCGCGATCAAGCAGAGGCTTTCGCATTGTCTTTCGAATGTAAGCGTTATCCGCTTGTCGGATTTCCCCAGAATCATATGTAGCCATGAACTCACCATCTTTCGTAAGCTTCTACGGCAACGAGGTGTTGGCAGATCAAAAGCTCAGGAGAGTCCGTCAGACCATTTCATCAGATGGAAAGACAAACAGATTGTCAGGCCGCATCCATCATATCTTCGAGACGCACAGCAGCTGTTTCCTGATCAATCTCTTCAATCGCTGCAAATTCTCGGGCCAACCTTTCCAGAGCTGCCTGATACATTTGTCGTTCAGAATAGGATTGTTCAGTTTGAGGGTCGCGCTTGCGAAGATCACGAACGACCTCTGCAATATTTACAGGGTCTCCAGACTTTATCTTTGCTTCATATTCTAATGCGCGGCGTGACCACATTGTTCGACGGACCCGTGCTTTGCCTTTCAGGGTATGAATTGCGTCATCCATGTGCTTTCGTGAGGATAATGTCCGCAGCCCCAAAGTCATCGCCTTTTCAAGAGGAACTCTCAAGGTCATACGCTCCTGTTCGAAGCGAATTACTAACAGTGTTATGTCGACACCAGCAATATCGCTTTTTTCTGTTCCAATGATTTTGCCAACGCCGTGTGTGGGATACACAACGAAATCCCCATCTTGATAAGAGAATGCTTGTTTTTTTGCCATGTTTTTCAGAGTCCATACCCGTGAAAGACAGCCGGGCCTGAACAGCTTTCCAGATGTCTGTTTTTATGGATTCGGCATCCGTCTGCACAAAATGCATAGGAACCTATCCCTTTGGTGCTTTATCATACCACGGATCGGAAAGATCTCAAAATCAGCTCTCCTCAGCACAGTTATCAACCTTAGTGTCCTGCACCTGGTGCTTTTGTGAAGTAGGTCTTAAATTTTCCTGTTTCATCACGTTTGGCGTCCGCTTCAGGCAGCGCATCGATTTTCTGCGTGATGTTCGGCCAGATTTCTGCCATTTCCTGATTTAACGTTACCCAGACATCTGCACCGGGTTCAGTGTCAGGTAGTATAGCTTCAGGTGGACATTCAGGTTCACAAACACCACAATCAATACATTCATCAGGGTGAATCACGAGCATGTTCTCACCCTCGTAAAAGCAGTCGACCGGACATACCTCAACGCAATCTGTGTATTTGCACATGATACATTTGTCATTAACAATATAGGTCATAGAACTGCTCTGTTTTTCGGGTGTGTCTCAATCGTAATATGCACACACTGGGTGAGTGTGTAGTGTACTTTTTCTCATCCGGCAAGGCCAAGACGGTCGCGCGCGTTCTTTGCAGCCAGACCTGAATCCACATCTGACACAAACAGAAGACCAGCCAGCCTGCGCATAAGCTGTCTTTCTATTTTATCCAGACGCCCATCCGCAAGCACAACCATCCAGACCATTTCCATCACACCAATTCGTTCCTCATAGTCAGATTTATTCCGCAGACGGCTAATCAGGCTGTGCAGCTCAATCCGATTTTCCACCTCGTCAAGCGCATGAGCCAGAATTTGTTTGATTTCATCATCAGCTAAGTTGAACTGGCTGGACACACAATCTGAGATGAGTTGAGTTTCAGAGGATCCAATTTGCCCGTCAGCTGCAGCAGCTTCCACCATTAAAGCGGTTACAAGCTCAGCCAGCTCATGACTGAAGTCATTTCTATCTTCTGCATATTTTGATGATGTCTGAAACCAGTCTGCAAATGT
>CABYZM010000034.1 GCA_902523435.1 uncultured SAR116 cluster alpha proteobacterium | reverse complement strand
CTTTCACCCTTGCCGGTTTTCAAGACCGGTGCATTCAACCGCTCTGCCACCCCTCCGCAAGTTGAGGTTTTAAGTCAACATTATGTAAACCTGATTAGTCAACCGGGTTACTCATGTCAACGCCGATTTTTATGGATGCGAACCTGCTTTCAAAACAATCAAGTTCTTGATTCCTAGATTTGATATGATTGAACTAGTTTTATGTGTATCTCATTGATTGTTTGTTGCTCTGGAAGAGGAGGCGAATTAGTGTACTTAAGTTAGAGCAAAGTCTTTGTCGAAATGGAAAGAGGAACAAATGACAAACTACAGGAATTCAAAGAATAATAGGTATTTGAATAATTATTGTTCCAAAATGCTTTTTATCTGCATCTGTTTCTTTTCCACCACTGTCTCTCCTACCTTTGCATCTAAAATACCGAGCTTCGAAGCTTGGCAGGCTGAACTTCGAACTGAGGCACTCTCGAAGGGCATTTCGCCAGATGTCTTTGATTCTGCTTTTGTGGGCTTGCAACCTTTAAAGCGAGTAATAGAGCTTGACCGAAACCAGCCTGAATTCACAATGACACTAGAAACTTATCTTTCCAAAGTTGTTTCTAATACGCGTGTTAAAAATGCCCGTCAGAAACTGACTGAGCATAAAAAGGTATTGGACGAGGTATCTAAAAAATTTGGTGTTCAGTCACGTTTCATCGTAGCTCTGTGGGGAATTGAAACAAATTTTGGACAACATACCGGGGGATTTCCAGTCATTGCTGCACTGGCCACGCTAGCTCATGATGGGCGTCGGTCATCTTATTTCAGAGGTGAATTATTAAATGCTCTGCAAATCATTGAAGAGGGACATATTACATCAAAGAATATGAAGGGATCATGGGCAGGAGCAATGGGGCAAAGCCAGTTTATGCCGTCTAGTTTTTTAAGTTATGCATTCGATTATAATGGAGATGGGAGACGCGATATTTGGACCACGCGTAACGATGTATTTGCCTCAATTGCGAATTATTTATCATCTGTTGGTTGGCGTGATGATATCACTTGGGGCAGAGAAGTCATTATTCCAAGCACACTCAATGCAAAAAACCTCTCAGAAAAAAAGACATTAAAACAAATGGCTGAATGGCAGGCACTTGGAGTGAGGCTAACAGATAGAAGTGATTTGCCTAAACGTGACTTGAAATCACGTTTAGTTGTCCCAGAGAGAGGGCAGGGGCGAGTGTTTCTTGCCTATGATAATTATAATAATATTCTAAAGTGGAATCGGTCTAATTTTTTTGCTATTGCAGTTGGCAGTCTGGCAGATCAAATCCGGGCATATGAATAGGCTTAAGTTTAGCAGTAACTAGATGTTCTGTTTTTGAGAGAATTTTAATAAGACAGGTATATCGAGATGAGTTTATCTCAATCATCAAGAATATTTCTGCGGCTGTTTACAGTGATGATCGGTCTTAGTTCTTGCACGACTGCGGAGCTTGCAATTGATTTAGCCAAAAAAAAATATCGAGACAAAGCTGATGAAGAGGTGTCAGAAATTAATGTTGTGGCGCAGCCCCATTATAAAGTAGGAAACCCCTATCAAATTGCAGGCAAATGGTATTACCCTGAACGTGATTTGCGCTACGACAATACCGGAATTGCATCGTGGTATGGAGACCAGTTTGCAGGCAAGCTGACTGCGAACGGCGAAATATTTGATCCAGAATTGGTTTCTGCCGCGCATAAAACATTGCCGATGCCTTCTGTAGTTCGTGTTACCAATTTGGATAACGGCAAGTCACTTGTTGTTAGGATTAATGACCGCGGACCTTATGTCACTGGCCGAATAATTGATATGTCCAGAGCTGGAGCACGTCTGCTGGGATTTAAAGATGAAGGTATAGCCAGAGTAAGGGTTCAGTTGTTGACAGAACAATCTTTGCGACTCGAAAAATTGGCAAAAGAGGGTCAATTTCCTTTACTGACAGACCATAACGAATTGTCTGTACCCCATACTGTTGCTGCAAGTAAACCAAACGTTAATCTGAGAGCAAAAACCACAAGAGCACTCGCATCAAAACCAAAATCCAGTTCATCAGCCGTTGATTTACTCGCCTCTTCGCGCGGAATAAACGTAGTTGAAACAAGCCCTGTTGAAACAGATATTTGGGTGCAGATTGGTGCTTTTCACAGTGAAACAAATGCAAAGAATTTAATAAATCAATTCACAAAGCTCAGTACAGGGACCATTTTTCAAGTCAGTAAGGATGGCCGCATTTTATATCGAGCTCGTCTTGGCCCCCTTTCTTCAGTGAATGAAGCTGATAAGTTGCTGCATAAAATTTTGCAGCGCGGATTTGACGGGGCGGAAATCGTTGTTGATTGAGAAAATCATCTGAGTTGGCAGCTTGTTGCCTTTATTTCGTCGTGTTTTTGGTTACAATTAGCGCAGTTTTTTATGTCGTCTTCATTAAGACAAATTCGTTTGCTGCTTCGCACGGCAGTGCTAAGAATGACCGGTAATGAAAGGAGCTGAAATGTGCAGTAGTTCATATCGACAAGCGATAATAAATTTGAAACTTATGGTTCAGGCTTGGATGAGGTTATTCGGGTTTGCATGCGTTGTATTAATCATTTCCTCACCAGCGCGGGCATCAACAAACATTCCTACTACTGCAACTTTTGTGTATATCACCGATTTTCTATCTGGTCGTGTTCTAATGGAAAAACAAAAAGATATGCCAATGAAGCCAGCATCTATGGCGAAAATCATGACAGCTTACATCGTCTTTAACAGAATTGCAGAGGGTACTTTAGCCCTCACTGATCAATTTATTGTTTCTGAAAAAGCTTGGAAAATGGGCGGTTCTCGTTCGTTTCTGCAGGCTGGTCGTTCTTATTCATTGGATCAACTTCTTCATGGCGTGATTGTGCAGTCTGGAAATGATGCGGCAGTTGTCATTGCTGAGGGTATTTCGGGAACTGAAGATAATTTTGCGGCTGAGATGAATATGACGGCTGCCAAACTGGGCATGAAGAATACTAAATTTACTAATTCAACAGGCTGGCCTGACCCTGAACTTACTACAACAGCGCATGATCTTGCAATTCTTTCAACGGCGATGATAAAAAATTTTCCAGTTGAAAAATTTCCCGAACTTTACCCAATTTTCAAGAAAAAAACATACACGTTGAATGGTATTAAACAAGGTAATAGGAACCCTCTACTTTACGGAAAATCGTCTCAAAGCAAGGGTGTTGATGGCTTAAAAACTGGTTATACTTACGAATCAGGATATGGGCTTGTCGCGTCAGCTGAGCGTGGGGGCCAACGAGTGATCATGGTATTGAATGGAATGAATTCAAAAAAAGAGCGGTCAGCTGAATCACGGCGGCTCCTAGATTTTATTTTTCGAGAATACAAGAATTATAAATTTTTTAAATCGGGAGAAATTATTGACAAAGCAGAGGTTTGGTTAGGAGATGCGCATCATGTCTCGCTCGTGCTGGAAAATGGCTTCTCAAAAGTTCTGTCCCGTGCCGAACGAGCCAAGACAGAATTACGTTTGAATTGGGCTGGACCTGTAGCTGCACCGATCAGCAAAGGTCAGCAAATTGGTGAACTTATTGTAACTATTGATTCTACTGTCACAGAGAGGCTCCCCTTGTTAGCTGCTGAAGATGTTGGTCAATTAGGTATGCTGGATAGAATTGGTGAGGCACTTAAGTATCTTATTTTTGGCGCACCCGTGAATGCTCCTCCTGAAAAGTAATTTTGACTTAATTAAGAAATAGAATGATGCCAGGGTTGTTTATAACATTGGAAGGTGGGGAAGGTAGCGGTAAGTCAACGCAAGCAAGTCTTCTAAAGCTCTGGTTTTCAGATTTATTTCCTGGGCGCGAAATTGTAGTGACCAGGGAACCAGGTGGAACTGATCAGGCAGAGGAAATACGGGAAATTCTGGTTAATGGAGCAGCAGACAAACTAGCTGTGCAAACAGAAGCTCTCCTAATGATCGCTGCTCGGACAGAACATGTTTTGAAAGTTTTGAAGCCGGCTTTGATGCGAGAAGCCATTGTGATATGTGATCGGTTTTCTGATTCAACTCTAGTATACCAGGGCCTTGCTCATGGAAAAGATATTGAACTACTCCGTTCAATTCACCGATTTTGCTTCGCCGATTTAAGCCCAGATATAACCTTTGTTCTGGATGTTCCTCCAGAACAGGGACTTTTACGTGCAGAAACTAGGACAAAAAAACAAAACAGCGAGAGCAGGTTCGAACAAAAGGGCTTATCCTTTCATAAAAGTGTTCGCGACGGTTTCATCAAATTAGCAAAGAGAGAGCCAAACCGTTTTGTTATTGTTGATGCAAGAGGCACGGCAGAGGAAACCGATGAGTTGGTAAGAAAGCATATTTTAACATGGCTGCAGGAGCAGGGTTGCATCTAATCCTCAGAAACTAGATTTATAATGACAGAGACTTTGTCTGAATATCCTGCAGATTATGTCGTGCGAGATTTGAAGGGGCACCATCATCTGCTTGACAGAATTTTTACATGCCTGTCTAAGGGCAGCCTTCATCATGCCTGGTTGATAAGCGGTCCTGAAGGCATAGGAAAGTTTAAAGCGTCACTTCATATTGCAGCCTGGCTACTATCACTGCCAAAATTGTCCGAGGAGAGTCTGAACAATGATTCAGAAAATCTTTGTATTCAAAGTCCAGATAAGCTTTGTTTTAACCAACTAGATACAAGACTTGCCATGAACCAAACTCATCCAGACCTGCTGATAATAGAACCAAGTGAGGATGATAAAAATAAATCTGGTTTTATAAAAACCGACCAGATCCGAAAATTAAGGAGTTTTTTTGCCCATAGTGCTGGGGGGGAGGGATGGCGAGTTGCTATTATAAATAGCCTTGATCTGGTAAATCGCAATGGTCAGAATGCCATGCTGAAAATCCTGGAAGAACCTCCTCAGCGTTCTATCCTGCTTGTCCTAAGTCATCAGCGGACCGGTATACTGCCCACTGTTAGGTCGCGATGTATGCATGCCTCAATGAGCCAGCTTGATATAGCTGACACACGAAACATCTTAGAGAACATATGGCCAACTGGTGATGAAAATCATATAACCCTTCTTACGAAATTGTGTGACGGTTCGCCAGGACAGGCTCTCAGTCTGGAGCAATCCGAAGCTTTACCCTTGTTTGAAAAGAGTTGCTATCTTTTGTTTGATGAGGCAACCCGAGCACAGGATTTATGGGACATTGCACACAAATGGGGTCCAGAAGGAAATAAAGGCAGAATTGTGCGCATGGCAGCTTTGTATCTTTTTGAAAAACTAATCTCGCGAGCATCTCTTAGTGCAACCGGCAATCAAAACTATGAGAGTGAATTTGACACAATACCCTTTGTAAAAAATACGATTGAGGTACTTGCAAGCCGGCATAATGCACATACGCTTGCTCATTTTCATCAGGCTTTTTGCTCGGAGATTAGACAAGCAGAACGTCTTTTCCTTGATTTCACCCCTATATTTGCAAATTTTCTATGTAAATTACATAGCCAAACGCTCCCTGAATAGGGTATTACGACAACATATACATGAAGGGCGTGTCACACAGACAACTACTAACATGTTTGGTTATTTGACTGGATAATATTTTGGAAATAGCTTTTTTAAAAAATGAAACCTTATTATCTGACAACGCCGATTTATTACGTTAATGACAAACCACATATTGGCCATGCATATACAACCTTGGCATGTGATGTGCTGGCGCGTTTCAAACGGTTAGATGGCTATAGTGTGAAATTTCTGACCGGTACAGATGAGCATGGGCAAAAGGTACAAGCAGCAGCTGAAAAAGCAGGTGTTTCACCGCAAGAATTTACGAATACCGTTTCACAAAATTTTCGCGACCTCCTAGTTGTGATGAATTTTTCAAATGATCAGTTTATTCGAACAACCGAACCACGTCATTACAAATCCTGTCAAGCGATCTGGAAACGTTTGATGGATAAGGGATTCATAACCTTAGATAAATATGAAGGCTGGTACTCTGTTCGTGATGAGGCTTTTTTTACAGAAACTGAGTTAGTTGATGGTAAAGCCCCAACCGGTGCTCCTGTTTCATGGGTTGAAGAACCTTCTTATTTTTTCAATTTATCTGACTGGCAACAGCCACTTCTTGACTATTACGAAGCTAACCCAGATTTTATCGCTCCAGAATCAAAACGAAAGGAAGTCATCAGTTTCGTATCTGGTGGTTTAAAAGATCTATCCGTCAGCAGGACAACATTTGATTGGGGGGTACCGGTACCAGGCCACCCAGAACACATCATGTATGTCTGGCTTGATGCTCTGACAAATTATATAACAGCACTTGATTGGCAGGAGCAGGGGGCAGAGTTTGAGAGATTTTGGCCTGCTGATTTGCATTTGGTAGGAAAAGATATACTTCGCTTTCATGCCGTATATTGGCCCGCATTTCTTATGGCAGCAGAGTTGCCCCTACCTAAACGTGTTTTTGCGCATGGTTGGTGGACAAATGAAGGCCAGAAAATATCAAAATCTTTGGGAAATATTATTGACCCATTACGCTTAGTTGACGAATTCGGCTGTGACCAAACTCGGTACTTCCTGTTAAGAGAAGTGCCTTTTGGACGCGATGGAGACTTTGTACGAAGTTCGTTTATTCAACGTATTAACAGTGATTTGGCAAACGATATTGGTAATTTATCTCAACGAACTCTATCCTTAGTATTTAAAAACCTTGAAGGTATTCTACCTGCGGTTCCCAAGGCATTGCAGCATGAAGACAAACAGCTGATCGTTGAGGCTGATAGGTTGCTGGACACTGTGCGCACATCTTTCGACCAACAGGCTTTTCATGATGGCTTAAAGCAAATCTGGGAGGTTGTAGCCGCTGCAAACCGCTACATTGATCAGATGGCGCCATGGGCGTTGCGCAAGACGGATCCGGACAGAATGGCCGATGTTCTGGGCGTTCTGCTCGAAACTATCAGGCAGGTGGCTATTCTGCTACAACCTATCATGCCAAACAGCGCAGAACAGCTTTTAGATCAGTTGAAGGTCAAATCAGACGAACGCAATTTTGATATGCTAGGTGGAGCAGACCGCCTTATTGCTGGACGTAGAATTGATAAGCCCTCTGGGGTATTCCCTCGCTTTAGTGAAGACGAGGCATCCTGATGGAAAATGAGCTTTCAATTATTGATTCCCATGCTCATTTGGATTATCCACAATTCGAAGACAAAATAGATGAAGTGCTATCTCGCGCCAAGGAATTGGGTGTAACAGAGGTGATTTCAATTGGGGTGAAACTCAGTGCAGCTGATGGACCACGCCGACTGGCAGAAAACTACGAAAATGTCTGGTTTAGCGCTGGCATTCATCCCCATGAAGCATCTTCTGAACCGGACGCGTGTAATTTGCAAGCTATACTGGTTGCAGCCGACCACCCTAAATGCGTTGCTATAGGCGAAGCAGGATTGGATTATTTTTACGATAATGCCCCCCGTGAGGTTCAGGCGGAAAGCTTCCGGACTCAAATAGAGGCTGCTCGCCAGACAGGAAAGCCCATTATTGTTCATGCCCGTGATGCAGATGCTGATATGGCAGAAATTCTTGAAACAGAGATGTCGAAGGGCGCATTCACTGGTGTATTGCACTGTTTCAGTTCTGGAGCTGAGTTGGCAAGACGAGCAGTTGATATAGGTTTTTACATTAGTTTTTCAGGCATTCTAACCTTTGGGAAAGCACAAGAATTGCGCCAAATTGCAAGTGAATTACCTGCTAAGCGGCTTCTTGTAGAAACAGATTCACCCTATCTAGCCCCAACGCCTTTTCGCGGTAAAACAAATGAACCAGGCTATACGCGCCATGTTCTAGAAAGATTGGCTGAAGTGCGAAACACCTGCATAGAACACATGGCAGAGCAAACGAGAGAGAATACTTTGCGTTTATTTGCGAATATGTCAGCAGCAAAGGCAGGAAGATAAATGGGGCTGCTCACTGTGACTATGCTGGGCTGCGGTACCTCTGTGGGCATTCCCTGTCTTGGACGGGCAGGCTGGGGAAAGTGTGACCCGAATGAGCCAAAAAACAGACGTCAGCGATGCGCATTGTTAGTGCAAACTGAAACAACTAACATCTTGGTTGACGCCGGACCTGATATCCGTAATCAGTTACTACCACATAATTTGACGAAAATTGATGCAGTATTAATCACGCACACACATTCAGATCATGTTGCAGGCCTAGATGATTTGCGAGTTTTTTATTGGCCAGATCAAGTAAAGGTGCCATTATACGCGACTGCCCATCACGGGTCAGACATCACGGGTCGATTTCCGTATATGTTTGAAAAGAAACTAAGTTCACCAACATATTTTAAACCACCATTAGAGATGCGGACAATTACGGCTGGCGAAACGATTGAGATTGGTGATGTCAATGTGAATGTTTTATATCAGAAACATGGCCTAACTGACTCACTTGGTTTTATTTTTAACGGTGTTTGTGGTTATTCTACTGATCTAAATGATATGCCTGAAGAAAATTTTTCAGCGCTTGCCGGCGTTCCATTGTGGATTGTAGAATCGCTTCGTGAGCAATCTCACCAGGCTCATGCGCATTATGATTTGACCTTTTCTTGGATCGATCGCGTTAAGCCAGAACAGGCTGTTCTTACGCATCTGGGCCTTGAAGCCGATTACCAAAAATTAAAAAGCATTTGTCCTGACCGGGTTGAACCAGGATATGATGGCATGCGGTTTGAGTTGGAACTCAGATCAAAATAATACATAATATACATTATGCGACATTTAGATTCTATCATATTGATATCCTTTCAATTAATTTTATACAAACACCAGATGTCATCATACAAATACCAGACACCCTCGTTTAACGCTTTCAGTCAGACGGATTTTCATATTTGAACAGAAATTGACGTATCAAAACGTTTACAAGACCATATAGAGACATGGATAACGCCCCGAGTGAAACTAAGGCAGCAAACATCAAGTCTGTTTTTACCCGACCATTTGCCAAAAGCATCAGATAGCCCAGTCCTTCTGATGAGCCAACCCACTCTCCTATCGTGGCGCCTATTGGCGCATAAACGGCTGCCAATCTGACACCAGATAACAGTGAAGGCATGGCGGCTGGAATTCTTAAATAGAATAGCGTGCGTAGATTTGTGGCTTGCATGACCGTGGCCAAATCAAGGAGGCCAGGGGGTGTTTTTCTAAGCCCATCAAAAAAAGCAGACGTAACAGGAAAATAAATAATTAAAACAGCCATGGTGACCTTGGAAATCAATCCATAGCCGAGCCATAAAGTAAGAACAGGTGCCAGCGCAAATACAGGAATAGCTTGGCTGAACACCAGTATTGGACGCAAAAACAATCTGGCAGTTGGTGACATTTCAAGCTGTAGAGCTGTTGCCACGCCTAATAAAATACCAATCATAAGACCCAGAATTATCTCTGTAAATGTGACCAGCCCATGTTCTGCAATTAATTGCCAATTTTCAACAAAGGCTTTGTAGACAAGTGCAGGTGGCGGCAGAATAAAGCGCGGCACATCTGTAATCAGGACAACCACCTGCCAGACCATAATCAGGCCAAAAAGTGCGCCTAAACTGCAAATAAACCCCGAATACCACAATTTATTCTGTTTCATCTATCTGCTCTTTAACTTTGCCGGATCTGAGTCATTAATGCGGACTGGAGCGCAAACATGGCTTTATCATCAATGGATTTAGGGAAAGGCGGTGACAGCGCGGCTATAGAATTTACAGAACAGTCCTGTAACAGATAGATAGACTGACACAGGCGTACCGCCTCACCCGGATCATGCGTCACCAAAATAACAGTCTGTTCTTTGAACTGTTCCGCAGCCAAATCCTGCATATCTGTGCGTGTGCGGGCATCCAGCGCAGAGAAAGGCTCATCAAGCAATATTATCGATTTTTGCTCCATCAAGGTGCGGGCAAGTGCCACTCGTTGCCTTTGCCCACCTGACAAAGACTGCGGTCGTTTTTGGGCATGCTGGCTAAGTCCCACTTGTTGAATGACACGTTTCGCTTTTGTCTTGTCACCACCCTGCCCGCGCAATCTTGCGCCAAGACAAACATTCTGAATTACATTTGCCCAGTCAAGAAGCAAATCATCCTGGGCCATATAGCTGACACAGCTCGACAGGCTGACTTGTGTTGAAGACGTAATCAAACCATTAAAGTCAGCAACCGTATCTAACCCTGCAATAAGTCTTAAGAGGGTTGATTTTCCTGAACCTGACGGGCCAAGTAAAGCTGTCCATTGTCCGGCCTTTATCGTCAGGTTTATATCATTCAATATCACTTTTCCAGATAGCGTGATGCTGCCATTTATATGAACGTCATTATGGACAGGCTGATGATTTAGGTTGACCATGCGTTAAATCTTTATCTAATCAGCGCTAATATCGATGGCGATGTCCGAAATGTCAGCCTCTGAGGTAATTAACCCAGAATTTTTCAAGAAGGATTGAAAATCAAGATAACGCCCCTTATCAAAAGCAGCTGGACGCAATGCAAAGCGAGGCAAAGTATCTACCCATGCCCGCTCATTCAGTTCATTCTGCAATTCTTTTGCTGTTCCTGAAAAAACGTTCCAACTTTTTTCAGGATTATTGATAATATATTGCGTGGCTAGTTCCGTAGCCTTGATAAACCGTCTCATTTGGTCAATATTCATC
>CABYZM010000033.1 GCA_902523435.1 uncultured SAR116 cluster alpha proteobacterium | reverse complement strand
TACTTAACACCTTGCGATGCTCCAGCGATTAAGTCACCTAGAGTTATTCTGTGATTGGGATTAATGAAGCCAACCACCAGAACAGCAGTAATTCCCCAGAAAGCAGCCATATGAGGTGAATAGCCAGAAAACAAAACATAAATCAGAACAATGAGAGGGATTGCAGTCATCCACCCTCGTTTAAGAACTTCCAAAATTAGCGGTATTTGGTCAGAGGAAAGCCCTTTTAACCCTAATCGCTTTGCTTTAAAATGCACGATCGACATTACGCCGATGTAATGCATAGCAGCGGGAATTGCTGCAGCAATCACGACAGTACTGTAAGGTATCTCCAAAAATTCTGCTAAAACAAAAGCCGCAGCACCCATGATTGGTGGAGTGATTTGCCCACCAGCACTTGCAGCAGCCTCAACACCTCCAGCAAAATGCCCTGGATAACCACTCTTTTTCATATTGGGGATAGTAAGTGAGCCAGTGGATACAGTGTTTGCTATTGATGAGCCTGATATTGTACCAAATAGGGCTGAAGAGACTACTGATACCTTCGCCAAGCCACCTGTATAACGGCCTGCAGCTACAGTAGCTAAATCAACAAAAAATTGACCCAAACCTATCCGCTGAGCAAGAACACCAAACAGAACAAAGTGGAAAACAACCGTTGAAACAATCCAGAGGGTAACACCGTAGATGCCCAAGTCTGGAAAATACATGTTATTGACAAACAATGACCAACTCAAACCTGGGTGCTTCAGTATTTGGATGGGTATATAAGGGCCTAAAACAGCATAACCGATGAAAATAGAAATTATAATTGGAACCACAATACCAATCGTTCTACGAACAGCTTCTAAAAGAACAATGATAAGCAAAGTGCCAAAAACCACATCTATTGGTAGAGGCACACCCATACGCAGAACTTGTTCTGGAATTGAATAACTTAATCCAAGAAATTCAAAATCTAAGCCATACCAGGTGACCCCAACATAAAGAGAGGCGGCTACCCCAATGATGATGAAGATCCAGTCATAAACTGGTACGCCAGATAACTTGCCGTCCAACCTAGTTTTTTCGGCTGTATAATTTCTTTTTTTTAATGCAGGGAAGGAAATAAATATTAAAATTATGACACCGGACATGTGTGCGCCCATGTGCCAAAAATCTACCGGCACACCAATACCAGCAGTCACATAATGATAAAGTGCGAAGAAAACGCTAAAAAAAAGAACGAATTTGGCTAACCAAGAGCCAATGGGGCGTGTTTGCAGTGAGTCATCATATTTACTCTCGAGAGAGAGAGCTCTCTCTAGACTAAATTTTTCCATTTACACCCCCTAAAGCTAAAAAGGGCGATGCATAAATGCACCGCCCTAGTAAGTGATTTACATCAAACCCGCTTCTTTGTAGAAACGCTCTGCCCCAGGGTGCAGAGGTATCAATACTCCCTTTAGTGCGGTAGATGGCTGTATAGCCTTACCTTTAGGATGACCTTTATCTAAAAGCTTGCGTGTGTTTTTGTTCCACAAAGCTTTAGTGATTTCATAAATTAGGTCTTCAGGCTGATCTATTGAAGTGATAAGTTGTCCGTTAACGGCAACTGTGTTCACATCGTAGCCAATATTCTCGTAAACGCCTGTTTCAATCACATCCTGAACATAATAAGGGATGATTTTGTTGATAGCTTTTTGCTCATCTGAAGAGAAGCTATATAAATCAAAGCCCTTCGTTGAACCTAGCTGGATCAGAGCTGACAAGGGTGTGCCCGCTGCATAAAAGAATGCATCGATTTGACCATCAGCGAGACGCTGAGCACTTTGACCTACGTTTAGCTCATATTCATCAGCCTTAATGTTGTAATGCTTGAGTATCATGCGGACAGAGACTTGCGTTCCTGATCCAGCTGCTGCAACACCAACTTTCATTCCATTCAGATCTTTAAGGCTATTTAGCTTGGTGCCTTTTTTGAGAACCAAGTGCATGCTTTCAGGATAAAGATTTGCGATTACACGAATCTTGTCCTTTTTATTGTTCACAAATTTACCTTCACCATTGTAGCTCTGAACAACTGTTTGTGCTCCTGCTAAACCTGCATCCAGAGAACCTTCCTGAATTGCATTAGCGTTGAAGACTGAGGCTGTTGTTGAAACAGCAATCGCTACCAGACCCGGGACACCACAGCTACCACCTTTGTCACAAGGACGCGAGCCTGGCGGATTAGAAATAGCATTAGCAATCAATCCGCCAATTGGATAATAGGTGCCACCTGTTCCACCCGTTCCAATTTTGAAAAATCTCATTTCCTGCGCTGCAGCAACACCAGCAAACGCAAAGCTAGCTACAACAAAGGCAGCTATTGCTTTCATCCATCTACTCATATCTTCCTCCTTCTACTCATATCTTCCTCCTTCATTTTGGGATTTAAGTTAATGACCCCGTAATTTTTGATGAATAAAAAGTAGACAACTGAACATTTATTTAACCAAATTATAAAAACTGTTATAATTATAAGAAATGCTTATAGTTATAACATAACTTACAGCTTAATTGAGCAATATTGGAGATTAGCGTGCTAAAATTGTGGCACCTTACAGTAATTAGAGAAGTCATAAATACTGGCTCAATTTCTAAAGCAGCTCTGGCTTTAGGTCGGTCTCAACCAGCATTAAGCCTAGTGATTGCTGATGCAGAGTCACAAATCGGCTACAAATTATTCAAACGCCAAAATGGTCGCCTCCAACCAGTTCCTGAAGCAAAATATTTTTTGGAACGCGCCGAAGAAATACTCGAAAAAATGAAAAGACTCGAGCATTTTATGCTTCAGAGTTCGAATCAGTCGTTTCAAATTCGCATTGCCTGCATGCCAGTCTTATCAGAAATTTTCTTGCCAAACATCATAGCTGACTTCGCAAAAAAGCATAAAGATGCTCAATTCTACCTCAAAGCTCAATCATCTGAGCGGGTGCGCGAGAGCATCGCATCGCAACAATTCGACGTAGGATTTGCAGAAAATCCAGAAAGTTCCCAACTTTATTTAACCAGCGATTTTTCGCTACGGACGATGATAGCACTCCCAGACGGCCACCCACTCTCTAAGCATAAAACGCTCACACCAAAAGATTTAGACGGCGTTCCACTTTGTACCTTTTTGCCTGAACATTACCTAACCATCAAATTAAGGGCAGCCTTTGAACGCGTCGATGCAAAGCTGAATACTCCATTTTTTCTACAAAATTCTTCAGCACAATATGCAATTGTGGAAAATGGACTTGCTGCAGGTTTCATGAGCTTGCTTAGCGTATGGTTGTATCAGCAAAATTGGGAAAAAAGCTCCAGAAAAAAAATCATATTCCGACCTTTTTTGCCGCTAATAAATCAGAAGATCAGCCTAATTTTACCGAAACATCGTTCCCTTCCGCAAATCAGCCAAAAATTTGCAGAAAAATTAGAAGGTTCATTGCACAACATAATCAATTTAACAAACTCGGAGTTTCAACTTGGCGAGGCTGAAGAATTAAGCTGAAGCATGAGTAATTTCAGTATGAGTCGACCGGCAGTTATCATCGAAATTTGATTGAGGTCATTTTGTGGAGCTAACTCAACTAAGTTTAAACCCACGACATTACCTTTTTTAGTTAACCCTTCAAATAATTCGACCAATTCCCACCAAACGATTCCGCCAGGAGCTAGAGCTATCGTGCCAGGAATAACTGATGGGTCTAGCCCATCAGCATCCAAAGACACAAAAAATTGTCCGCCAACTGGCAAGGCGTCAACTACTGACTTCATCCCATTGGAGTGAATTTTTTGGGCGCTATGAATTTTTGATCCCCACTTTTTAGCTTGTTCAAGATCTGTTTTTCTAGAACTCCCAAATGACCTGATCCCAACCTGGTGAATTGCAGATATATGATCCAACTCAGAGGCGCGGCGCATAGGACTGGAATAGCCATCCTTTTCGCCAAATCTCTCATCTCGCCAATCGAGATGGGCATCAATTTGAATAATCGTAATATCGTTTAAACCATCAAGCCCCCTGATGACAGGGTTTGTAATACCATCATCCCCTCCAATTGAGACAGGCATTACACCCTTTTTTATGGCGTAACGAACAGCTCTTTCTGCGTCATCATAATGCCGCTGTAAATCGTGTTCTATAAGTGAAATATTGCCTCCATCAACAATTTTAAATTGGGAAACAGAATTTTTCCCCGGTATATCTGTATCGATCACTTCGTGGTCGATGAGGATACGTGAAGAAGCTGCTCGAAGAGCATTTGGGGCGCGTGATTGATCGTTAGGAAACTGAGAAATTTGGTATGGCTTACCGTGAGGTACTCCAAATATTACAGCTTGAGCGTCAAGGTCCTGCCAATCTGTGACAATAGGTAAATTGACAAAACTGCAAGGAGTTGGCGGTTCTGTTTTTGATATTTCTCTCATCTTTATTTTTTCATTATTTCTTTTATCTCATTTTGGTAAGCAAAGATTGCCGCATTTCCTCCTGTGTGTACATATAAAACGCGGCTCCCTTCCCCGATAAAGCCATCAGAAATAAGACCTGGAATCGCAGCAAAAGATTTTGCTGTATATACTGGGTCCAAGAGATGGCCCTCATTCTGAGCCATTAGTTTCATAGCATTTTGCGCCAATGGCCCTATTTGCCCATAACCCGGTTCAAGAGCTTTATCCCACAAAAATATATCTCGCTCTGTCAAAAAATTTGGGCAACCTGAAAAGGAGTTGAACAACTCGCATAACAGCCCAAATCTCTTAATCTGCATTTCCTCATTACGACGCACACAAGACCCAATAACTTTTGTTGAGGGACTTAAAAGGCTCATTCCTGCTGCCAAACCAAGATGTGTGGCTCCACTACCTGAGGCTACAATTAGGTAGTCAAATGCTGAGTCTTGTTGACCAGTAATTTCTTCAGCGCACCTATAATATCCCAATGCACCAAGAGGAGGTTTATTTTTGGACAAAGGAATCAGATAGGGCTTTTTACCTTCTTTTTTCAATTTTTCAGCCAAAACATAGAGCGCTCTATCTGCTCCCTCCTCATCTTCTCCTTCAGGATAATAAATGACCTCTGCTCCAAGAAGGTTGTTAAGCAAAACGTTTCCAGAATGGTTATAATTGTCATCCTGCTTTGAAACCCGTTGTTCGAGCTGAAGAATAGACTTCATTCCAAACCGAACAGCACTAGCTGCAGCTAAACGCACAAAATTTGATTGAACAGCTCCAGTAATTAAAATTGTGTCTGCATTCTGGGCACAAGCCTCACCGAAGTAATACTCTAACTGCCTTGCTTTATTTCCGCCAAAAGATGGGCCGGCCAAGTCATCTCGTTTCATCCAAAGGTCAATATTGAGTTTCTTTGAAAGCGTTTCTAGGCGAACCAATGGTGTTTCAAAATCAAGAATGGTTTTGCGCGGCTTAGACAATACAAATTCTGCGAACTGATTTTTGATTTGATTAAACATTCACAGATCGTAAGCCGATATTTCTGAGCAAACAATCCAAATTGAATGCAGTGATGATTAAATAAGCTTTTTGATGAACCATACAACACAAGGCAGTTCTAAAGTCAGAAATCAGAAATAAAAGAAGTTTGATTCAGCAGACACTTAAGGGTTGTTGGGAAACGATTTCTAGAAATGACACTCTAAAGAAACAAGTAGGCACTCAAGATAAAGAGCCTCAGCCATTTTCACCAAAAAAGTACCAACCATAGGCTAGTAGAAGTGCCGGCAACGCCGAATAGATGGTAGCTACAATTGCAGCTCGAGGGGCCATTGCTATTGCAGGAAATAGAGCATCGCCATCATTGCTAATAGCATTTCCAATTTGGGCAGATAGAGGAATTAGCCCAGACAAATACATTGTTGTAACGAGAATTTGAGGCCCACATCCTGGTAAAAATCCGATTAAGACAGCTATAAGGGGCGTTAGGAACGCGACCGAGGAAAATACTGATGCGAGGTCGAATTGAAAAAAATGAACAGTTAACTCAAATAACAAAAAAGCAAATATCACCCAACTAGTCACAAAATTTGTATCTGAGATCGTTCTTCTGATTACACCTGCATGGCTCACGCTATTCATTGGTAGAACAGGTATAAGGCGAGGAAGTGCCCACATTGCCAAACATAATAGCCCTCCGACGAAACCCCATAAGGTTGTCGGTGACTCAATATCGCCAAAACGGATTAACTCATTAATCTCGTATTGGAAAGCAAGCGCAATTCCCATGACAATGCCAGGCAAAATTAAAATCATCCAAAACTTATCTAGTAATTTACTGGACAAATCACTGTTCTCATCTGGTGTCTCGGAAGTTTCATCGAAGAGCGGAACATCCTTTGATCTGGGCCGCATAAAATCAGGACCATGCAGCCAATCAACAAATAAGCCAGTGGCCATGCCAACGCTAAAACCCAAAATGATGATGAACAATCCTGTCGTAGGTTCTTTCGCAATCAACAAAAATGCCGCGTCTCCCATTGTAGCTGTGAGAGTTGCTAGAACAGACCCAAAGCTAAGCTTTCCTGAGACATATCTGGTTACAACAATAATCGCTCCGCCACAGCCCGGCAGTGCACCAAGCGCTGCTGCCAAAGGAACCTGTAAACGGCCTGCACCTGCCAAGACCTCGGTTAAATCAAATTTAAAAAGTCGTTCAAGCGAAAAAAATACTAATAATGTAGCTGCAACAAATGTTGCCACTGCAAGATAAGCCTCGGATATTGAAGCAACCACAACATCAAAGGCCGATGGATCTAGCATTACCGCCAGACATACAGATAAAACAATAAGAGCTAACGGCCTGTTAACCTTACGTCCTCTCCCAACAGGAGGAGCTGTTTGTGTCTGTGTAGTCATCGTTTGTTTTGCCTGTTTGCCTTTTCCATACCTATACGCAGCTGCGGTGGAAGATAGCTCATGAAGGCAAGAAAATTTTGTCTTCGCACTGCATCATTTAGATATGACATGCTTATCAAGTTAGTCAATACTAATCTAAAGCGAAAATTACCAGATTTTTTGCAAACCAGACTTAACTTTTTGCGAAAAATTCAGAGTAGTTATAACGATTGTAAACTTTTGATCTGCTCGTTTATTTGTTTCCAATCTGTGCAGGCAAACCAAATTCTGCCTGGCAAATCTGTGCTAGCCTTTTGACACCTTCATCAATTGTGGCCGCATTCGGATAGCCAAAGCACAGCCGCATATGCTGGCTGGCATCTGATGCAGATGACCATTCAACGCCAGGATTGATCGCCACACCCTGTGCGCCTGCGACTTCAGCAAGCCGTGTTGTGTCAACAGCAGAAGGCAACTTTACCCATATAAAAATACCTCCCATCGGACGAGCATAGTCAGCGGACGCCCCAAAATATTTATCAAATGCATTACACACCAAATCAGCCTTGCCAGCTAAATGTGCAGATAGTTTTTTCACATGACTATCAAATTGCCGGACACAGAATTCAGCTAAAACCAACTGTTCCAGAGCCCCGGAGCCAGCATCTGTCTTGTAGCTAACAGCCCGCGCTAAAAAGTCCTGCCTGGCGACTAGATAACCTACCCGCAAAGCCGGAGCCACTGTCTTCGAAAACGAGCCACAATAGATTACTCGCCCATCCTCGTCCAGGGCATGAAGGGCAGGCGGACGCTTGCCATCAAAGGTCAAGTCCGCGTAACAATCATCTTCGAATACGGGCACATCAAATGCTTTAGCCAAAGCCAGAAGACCCCGTCTCCTGTCTTCTGGCATAACTGAACCAGTAGGATTCTGAACAGTTGGAATTGTGTAAATATAACGAGGCATTGTGCCTTTATGTTTTAACTCAGACAGCACATGTTCAAGGGCATCTACACGCATGCCATAGGAGTCAGTAGGCACACCGACAAAACTCACACCCAGCCTGTTAAAGCGTGTGTAAACACCACCATAATTTGATTCCTCAATCACCACTGTGTCACCGGCGCGCAGCAAAGTCTGATTGACAAGATCAAGTGCCTGAAGCGAACCAGAAAGAAGCAGAATCTCCTCAGTATCAACATGAATGCCCGCGCGACTTTTTAAGCTGCACGCCAGAAACTGGCGCAATCCAAGGTAACCCAGCGGCCCATCACCCAGTCCATAAGTCGCCAGCCGCTTCCCATCAGCAGCCATCACAGCCCGCACACAATCTGTTAATTCGTCCACTGGAATCAAGGCTTCATCATTATGTCCACCGACAAAGTTATAAGCGGGGAAGCCTGTCCATGGCCCAGTTGCGGGAAGAGCATCTGCAGGCAGGCTGTTCGCAAAATCAAACATCTTTACAGCTCCTTTAAATATTGGCTCAGCTTAAACAGACAGCCCAGTCAGATGATGGCCATCCTGTTGTAATCTTTTTGCCAAATGCGCTATATGAGCTGGCCCTACCTCACAACAACCGCCAATAATGCGGGCGCCTGTATCAATCCACGAACAAGCAAAATCAGCATAAGAATCAGGGCTGAGATCTGAACGGGCGCTGAGACTAGCAACCGTTCCGCCGGGTCGCAGCGCATCAATTGAGGTAAATCCGTTTGCGTAACCACCAAAAGGAATAGGCAGATCTTTTAATTGGCCCATTGCCCCGGTGGTAGTCTCAGGCATAGAACAATTTATCATCAGGCCAGCAGGGCCAAACGGCAGTAATTGCTCTATCGCCTGCTGCAATGTCTCACCCGAACGCAGCGTGTTCGTGCCATTATCCGTTATAGTCAGCCCGACATATCCAGGCACAGCTGTTTCCTTAACCGCAGCAAGAGCTGCTTTTGCTTCTGTAATGTTGGACATAGTTTCGATCAGAAAGACATCCACATGCGGCGCCTGAAGACTTACAAGCTGGCAGTAATCAGCAAAGGACTCTTCATAATCCATGCTTACCTCAGCAACATAGGAACCGACCAATGGTGGTAAACATCCAGCGATCTGAAGAGTGTCGTCACCCGCTTCAACAACCGCATCATGGACAAGCTGCAATGCGGTATTATGAATGTCCTCAATCTGGCTAACATCACCATCTCTGCGCAATCGCGGCGGTGAGGCTGTATACGTATTGGCTGTAATTACTCGTGCACCGGCAGCAATAAAATCACGATGTACCGCGCTGACCAGCTCAGGTTCATCATACATGACTTTCACAGACCATAAAGGGTGCGGGTCTGCTTTTGCCCGGTTCTGTATTTCCTGGCCCAGACCGCCATCAAGAAACGCAATTTCAGCCATCAGGTGCACCCTCAACTATCTGGTGCACCTCTATCACATTTCCATCCGGATCATAAAAGAAAATTTGATGCCAGCCTGCAACTGCCCGATCGCCCCAGTCCGAATAGGGAACGCCTAGGCTATCGAGATGGGTCATAAAAGCCTGAATATCATCTGTACGGTATGCGATATGGCCATGTGCAACGGGATTGACAATGTGACCTGTTTTGAAACCAGCTTTTATGTCCTGCGCCGCCAGATGCATCTGAATATGGCCATCTGAAACAAAGGCCACATCGCCAGAATATCCTTTTTTCTTTTCCAGGACAGGCAGGCCCTTTGTTTCTGTATGCAAGCCGATGACATCGCGATAAAATTCATCCATGACCTCTACCTGCTGGGTAGATAAATTGATATGATGTAGGGTCAATTTCACAGGTCAGATCTCCACTTACAAAACACTTCATCCCAAGACAGGCTAGACTGAACCAGAAGAAACACCAAGTCTTCAATTGTTTGTCAGGCTGGTTTTGTCTTGCTATGACCTTATTCTGCTTTTACGTTTCTGGTTGAGCTTAAAATGATGATTGACAAAATTACATAAGCCTATGCAGATGACCACTGAGCAACTTATGTCCTTTCTTAAACAGCACTTTCCACAGGTTGCTGAAAGTTTCATAGTGCGTATCAGCGATAAGGGCAGACTGTCCGTCAAAATGCCTGTGGATGATAAGCATCTGCGTCCAGGCGGCACGGTATCTGGCCCATCCATGTTCGCACTGGCTGATGTTGCTTTTTATTTAGCAATTCTGCGAAAAATAGGGCCAGAAGGACTGACTGTAACAACTAGTGCAACGATAAATTTCATGCGTAAACCCGGGTTGGAGCCACTGGTGGCAATCCCGCAGATTCATAAGCTTGGTCGTCATCTGGTTGTGGGCGATGTGCTGATCTATGCTGAATCTGATCCGATGCTCAAAAAGCCGGTTGCCTCCGCCAGCCTCACATATTCGATCCCACCAAAACAGGAGACATCATAATGCGCTATAAAACAGCGCTGATAACAGGAGCCGCACGCGGAATCGGACTGGCCACAGCGCAGCTAATGACTGCAAGGGGCTATAGGGTGGCAATGGTTGATCGGGATGTCGTTGAGCTGAATGCAGTTGTGACCAACCTTGACCAGGCTGAGGCGTTTTTCTGTGATGTTTCTGTGCCTGAGGAAACAGCAAAAATGGTCAAAAGCGTTCTGGCTTGGACCGGACAGATTGATGTAGTGGTCAATAATGCTGGGATTGCTGATTTTGGACCGATTGAGGAAACAGACTTTGCTTGCTGGCGTAGGGTCATGGCTACGAATCTGGACGGTGTATTTTTGGTTTCACAAGCCTGTATAAGCGCGCTGAAACAAACAAAGGGGGCGATTGTAAATATCGCGTCTATTTCTGGGCTTCGGGCATCAACCCTCAGGGTGGCCTATGGCACGTCAAAAGCTGCGGTCATCCAACTGACGCTGCAGCAGGCTGCGGAGCTGGGTGAATATGGCATACGGGCAAATTGTGTCTGTCCGGGCCCTGTGCGCACAAAACTAGCCATGGCTGTGCATACACAAGATATCATC
>CABYZM010000032.1 GCA_902523435.1 uncultured SAR116 cluster alpha proteobacterium | reverse complement strand
CGGTCACGACTCTCCAAAACATAATCAGCCATTCGCCTGTCCGCATCATTACTTTCATGAGAACGCCTGATATTCCGGGCCAGAACAAGTGCTAATTCCATCTTGTCATTTCTTTCAAGCGACTTAGTATAAGCGAGCAATCGCCCCATGAAGGCTTCTGACATTTTGCGTACACGCTTTCCTACCCCCAAATCACCCACTCCCATTTCCCGCAAAGTAAAATCCATATCAGCAAAGAAGCGGTCGAATAATTCCTGATTAAGGGGTTTATGCACATCTTCAGGCAGCATTCGTAACCGCCGCATCAACAAGCTGATATGGAGACAAAGCATGTCGAAACGGCTATCAAGGTGATCGTGTACTTCAAATTCTTTGTATAAGTTTGGCTGGCGGCTGGCTTGCAGAATAGATTGATAGAGTCGCTCGGCTGGCCTCTCTTCCAGCTTTCGCTGTTGCCTACCCAGATAACGCATGAGACGTGAAAACAAAAGCATTTGTCTAATCCTTTTGGTATCTGTAACCAGCTCTATGTGGGCTTGCTCTTCATTACGCGTCCTTATACGTTATAAATGCTGCCAACGTCCATTCCTGTCTTTGCTTTACAGGTGCAATTTAATGACTTATTTCTAAAAATCGTTCATGCAAAACTTTTCTACCAACTGCAACTAGACAAGCCATGAGATGTTATCATGTACATAACTTTTTTACGGCCGAAATTAGTTTTTCAATTAGCTTTAATGATTGCAATATCTGCATGTGAAGCCATAACCACGACGCATGGCAGGTTGATTGAACCAGCAGAGTTAGACAGGCTCGAGTTGGGCGTGACAACTCAGGCAGAAACAATTGCGATTCTGGGGCCACCAAGCTTTGAAGGCGCCTTTAATTCTGGTCGACTCTATTATAACAATCAAAAAATGGAAAAAAGTGTTGGCGGTGAGACATTAACAATAGAACGCGAACTTATAATATTCATCTTTGATAATAACAATAGGCTTGATGGCATTGAAATACGTGACAAAACTTCAGATAAAAAAATCGTAAAACTTGAATCAAAAACTCCAACACCTGGCGATACTGTGACAATCGTTGACCAAATATTCAGCAATTTGCGGCGCAAAAACTTAGATTAGTAGATTTAATCAGCCTATCCAGGCGCAGACATTTCTGCAGTCCTTAGTTTCCTGCGCGCAAGCCCATCGAGTAATGCATTGACAAAACGTACATCAGCATTGAATGCATCAGCAATGCTAGCATATTCAGACAATACAGCCCTAGCTGGTATATGCGTCATGCCATCCAGTTCAAGAATAGCTGCCCGCAAAATCACTAATTCTGTTCGCGCAAGTCGCATCAATGTCCATCCCTTCGATAGGCCGTCAGCAATCATTTGATCAAGCTCCACCCTCCGATTATAAACTCCTGAAACCACAGCATAAAAATGCTCAATATCCATTTTCTTTACACGCAGTTGACGTGCGATATCATCAGCATAGTTTTCTAAAAAAGTTGGGACTGCTTCTAGAAGAGGCTGGCCCGTCACTTCTGCACTGTAACCTAACTGAACGGATGCAAGCCGCGCAGCAGCCCGTCTGCGAACTGCCGTAGGGCGTAAGAATCCAGCTTTTTCATTGCTGTCTTTTTGGGACAAATTTTCAACAATTGTCTTTTGAGTCATTACTCAGTTTTCTATCCTCTGCATACCGTTTTGCTACAGCTGCCATGGCCAGTGCTGCCCTTGCGGCATCCCCACCTTTATCTTTGCGGTTGATATCTGCTCTCTCCCATGCTTGATCGGCATTCTCCACAGTCAGAATCCCATTGCCAATTGCCAGATTTCGGTGAATTGCCAAGTCCATCAAACCCCTAGATGATTCTGTGCAAACCGTTTCATAATGGGTTGTCTCGCCCCTAATCACACATCCTAGAGCAATAAAGCCGTCATAAGGGCATGAGTTGGATGCAGCCATTGCGATAGCAGCAGGTATTTCAAGCGCACCGGGCACAGAAATGATATCATAGCTTGCCCCCACAGTTTCAAGCTCAGCAACTGCGCCTTGCTTCTGAGCGGCGGCAAGTTCAGCATAAAAATCAGCCTGAACAATTAAATAATGACCAGAAGTTAAAGCTTTCTTCTTCATTCAATGTCTCTGACAGTCCAAATTTATGGCTTTCCAGCCTTCAATTGTCAGCCCGTAACCTTCAAGACCAATAATGGTAGGCTTTGAGTTAGACAGTAAAGTCATAACTGACACATTCAGATCATTTAGAATTTGAGCACCCACTCCATAATCTCTCAACTCAAGTGCACCAGTTTTTGCCTCTGATCCCTGCCGAGCGAGCAGGATTTCGGAAAGACTGGACAAACTTGATTCGCGTAAGATAACGATCACACCTTTGCCATGTTCTGATATAATGCGCATTGCCTGTTGCAACTCACCATGATTACGGCTTTTGTGCGACTCACCAAGAAGGTCAACCATCAAATCCAATCCATGCATCCGAACTAAAGTTGGTTGATCAGGTTCAATCTGCCCTTTTAACATAACGAGATGCTCTACATCAGTAATGTCATTCCGATAAATCAACAGCCGCCAAGTACCGCCAAATTCCGTCTCAAATGAAGACTCAGCGATTCGTGTCACTAGAGTTTCATTATGACGCCGCCAAGAGATCAAATCTGCGATCGCACCAATTTTTAAATTATGATGCTGAGCAAAATCCACCAGATCGGGCAATCTGGCCATTGTCCCATCATCTTTCATAATTTCACAAATCACTCCATTTGGGGCGCAACCAGCGGCCCGGGCAATGTCAATAATGGCCTCAGTATGCCCAGCCCTCACCAGCGTACCACCATCTCTAGCTACAAGAGGAAAAATATGACCTGGAGTAGCAATATCAACTTGGCGTGCATGTGGATTAATCGCTGTTTGAATTGTAAGGGCGCGGTCAGCAGCCGAAATCCCTGTTGTCACCCCCTCACGAGCTTCAATCGATACGGTAAAGGCAGTCTGATGACGTGATTCATTCCGCCGATCCATCATTTCCAACCCTAACTGTTCAGTGTGCGCTCGAGTGAGAGCCAAGCAGATGAGCCCACGGCCATATTTTGCCATGAAATTGACCGCCTCGGCATTTGCATGTTCTCCAATAATACACAAATCCCCTTCATTTTCACGGCTTTGGTCATCGACTAGAATGAACATTCTGCCTGCCCTTGCATCTGCAATCACTTCTTCAATCGCGGATAAGCCATTCTGAGTTTTTAAAATATCTATCTTATTTCTCCTGAAACCTGCATCAATCGTGAAACATAACGTGCCAGCATATCAATTTCCAAATTCAAACAGCTGCCTAGGGCAGAGTCGCCCAGATTTGTATTTTTCCAAGTATGTTCAATTATATTCACACTAAACATATTTTCACTTACTGAATTGACAGTCAGAGATACGCCATTTAAAGCAATCGATCCTTTTTCAGCGACAAAGCCTGCTAAAAGCGGCGGCAGAGAAATTTCCAAACGATGAGAGTTAGAAACCGCTGTTATATTTTCAATCACTGCTACCCCGTCAATATGACCAGATACAATATGCCCACCCATTTCATCTCCTATCCTTAAGGAACGTTCAAGATTAACAGCGGTGCCTTCCTGCCATGTTTGAAGTGTGGTCCTTGACAATGTCTCCTCAGATACGTCAACTTCGAAACTTTCTGAGCTGCGGTCGGTTACTGTCAAGCATACTCCAGAACAACAGATTGATGCGCCTAAATCGATTTCATCACAAGCCCAGGGTGCGGCTATACCAACACGCCAGTCCCCGTTGCGCTCAATAGACATAACTGCTCCAATTGCTGTCACAATGCCTGTAAACATTGACTATACTTTTCCAATCATTTCTTTGCCTCTTTGCCAGATAGATAAACAGTCTCCAGCCAACTCAAGTGTCCGTGTTTTGGTATAATCAGAGTCACGGGGGAAAGCTAGAGCCGCTCGGGTATTTGCATCATATAGTAGTCCAGGGACACCAGTGTTAAGTTTTTTTTGTGCCGACAAATGAATAATTTGGTCAATCAGGCCAGCAGAATAAAAACTATGATTTAATTTTGTTCCAGCCTCTAATAATAAACTGGATAAATCACGTTTTGCACACCATTGCAAAGCGGCTGACAAATCAAGTCCGTCTGCATTTCGGTCAAGCTTCACAACCTCAATACCGCATTTATCAAGCATTATTTGATCCTGCGAATTTGCCGCCCGACTACAAAACACAACTACAGGTCCTGCAGCAACGGTTTGAGCAACCTTGCTGTTACTGCACAAGCGCAGATGACTATCAAAAATGATTCTGACAGGCGAACTTTCTCTCCACCCTGGCAGACGGCATGTCAATTCTGGGTTATCAATTAAAATCGTTTCTATTCCTGTTAAAACAGCATCCACACGTGATCTCAGATCATGCGCATAAACACGAGATACATCGTTTGTCAGCCAAGTCTGCTGCCCAATTCTAGCGGTAATAAAGCCATCTGCACTTGTCGCAATTTTGCTTGTCAGATAGGGCCGGGAAAAACGACGCGAAGCTAGAAACCCAGATAGTCCGGCTGCCGCCTCTTCTTCGCATAAACCGTTCTGCACTAAAACGCAGCCAGCAACGAGTTTATCACGGCCCTGCCCATTTACCCTTAAGTCAGGGTCATCAACTGCGTAGACAACGCGGAAAACGCCAGATTGCAGCAGTAAGTCGGCACAAGCTGGGCCTCGCCCCTCTTGCGCACAAGGCTCAAGCGTCACATAGGCGGTACCACCTTTCAAAGCTGCGCTATTTCCAGATTGCTCAAGAGCTTTAAGGGCATCAGCCTCTGCATGGGGCCGCCCTCCTTTCTGGGTGTGTCCAACCGCGAGCAGAATATTATCTGCTGAGACCAGAACACAACCTACAGCTGGATTGGGCCAGCTTTGCCCTTGGGCACGCCGCGCATAAGAACAGGCCAGCTGCATCCATCTTTGGTCTTCACGCGAAAATGCTTGCTTAGACTTTCTTTTAATTGCGCAATTCATTCACAAAATCTTCAAAGTCGCCAGCATCTTCAAAATTTTTGTAAACTGAAGCGTAACGGATATAGCCGACTTTATCAATCCCCAAGAGCGCTTTCATAACCAAAGAGCCAATATAGTCAGACGACACATCAGCTTCACCAGTTGATTCAAGCTTTCTAACAATATCATTTATCGCTAGCACCACATCATTTTCATGAACAGAACGTTTCCGTAATGCAATATTGAAGGACCGTTCCAGTTTTTCCCTATTGAAGGGCACTTTTCGGCCATCACGCTTCAGCACAGAAATTTCACGCAACTGAACTCGCTCAAAAGTCGTAAACCGGGCGCCACATGAACCACATTGGCGTCGCCTGCGAATAGATGTACCGTCTTCTGATGGACGTGAATCTTTAACCTGTGTGTCTTCAGACCTGCACATGGGACAAAGCATCGTCTATCGCCTTCCACATTCATGATGTTTCAAAATCTGGTATGTGGAGGTGTAATAGCATACTATTGATAGATTGGGAATGCCCGGCACAAGTCCCGAACCTTTCCCCGCACCTTAGTCTCGATATCGGAATTATCATTTCTGTTAGAGGCCAGGCCGTCAAGCACATCACCGATAAAATGGCCAACCTGACGGAATTCTTCAGTCCCAAAGCCTCTAGTGGTACCTGCTGGCGTGCCTAGTCTAACACCTGACGTGACCACTGGTTTTTCTGGGTCAAACGGAACACCATTTTTATTACACGTGATGCCCGCATTTTCCAAAGAAACTTCTGAAATGTCACCTGTCAGCCCCTTTGGCCGTAAATCGACCAATACGAGATGCGTATCAGTTCCTTTTGCAACTAAAGCAAGCCCACGATCTAGCAAAACCTCGCCCAGGACACGTGCATTATCCACAACAGTCTGAATGTAAGTTTTAAACTCAGGCTTCAAAGCTTCACCAAATGCCACAGCCTTGCCGGCAATTGCATGCATGAGCGGCCCACCCTGCAAACCTGGAAAGACGGCAGAATTAATTTTTTTACCCAGCGCTTCATCATTTGACAGAATGATACCACCACGCGCCGCTCGCAGAGTTTTGTGTGTCGTTGAAGTGACGATATGTGCATGTGGGACCGGGCTGGGATGAACACCTGCTGCTACCAGTCCAGATATATGGGCCATATCTACCATTAGATAAGCCCCTACAGAATCAGCAATTTTGCGGAAAGCTTCAAAATCAAGTGTCCGTGGATAGGCCGATGCCCCTGCGACAAGCATCTTTGGTTTATGCTCTTCAGCAAGTGCCCGCACCTCATCATAATCAATTGTTCCTGTTTCTTTTGAAACCCCATACTGAACCGCATTAAACCACTTGCCAGACAGATTTGGGCCTGCCCCGTGTGTTAAGTGCCCCCCCGATGCCAGAGACATGCCGAGCACTGTGTCCCCGGGCTGAAGCAAAGCAAGAAATACTGCCTGATTCGCCTGTGCGCCAGAGTGAGGTTGAACATTCACAAAATTACAATTGAAAAGTTTCTTTGCACGATCAATTGCCAGCGTTTCAACTACATCCACATATTCACACCCACCATAATATCGACGCCCTGAATAGCCTTCCGCATATTTATTTGTCAGAATTGACCCTTGCGCCTCAAGAACAGCGTTTGACACGATATTCTCTGATGCAATCATTTCAATCTGATCTTGCTGACGAGAAAGCTCATCATGGAGGGCCGCAGCGATCTCTGGATCTGTTTGTGACAAACTGCTTTTAAAAAAATTGTTCATTTCATTCATAATATTATCCTTCAAGATGAAGCAGGTTGAGGAGAGAGTAATTTATCAACACGACGCTGATGCCGGCCCCCTTCAAAGTCTGTTAAAAGAAACGTATCGACGCACTCCATCGCCGTTGCAACGCCTGTCAGCCGCTCACCAAGCGCCAAAACATTGGCATCATTATGCTGACGGCATAACCTCGTAGACGTCACATCTGTGACTAAAGCTGCGCGAATGTGGGAAAAACGATTAGCAGCGATAGAAATTCCAATGCCAGAGCCACAAATCAAAATACCCCTTGCTGTGGCGTCATGCAGCATAACCTGCGCAAGGCTGGCGGCATAATCTGGATAATCAACTGATTCTGTTCCGTTAACACCCAAATCCCTAACCTCATATCCTTTTGGGTCCAAATGCTCAGCTATATGCGCCTTCAAAACAGTACCACCATGATCGCTGGCTAAATAAATGACATTCATAATCTGTTCCCAGTCCGTGCCAATTTAAAGTAGATGTCAGCTGATATTCAAATCGTCTGCTGACCTCACATCTTCTGAAGAAGCCGTACTAAAACTATATAGGGTCAGATCTGTTCTGCGCATAGAGCTAACCTGCAAAATCACGAAAACTGAAGATGCCAGAGGCTATGATAAAATAAACAATTATAAACAAAACTGCTGAAAGCCCTGTTGTGATGGCAAGTTTCAAAGCCATGCGCGGCTTTGCTGGCGCTGAAGTTGCGTGGCCCTCTTCCACCCGTTCAGGAGCTTTTGCGCCAAAAGGTAGGACCATAAATAACACCCACCACCACAGCAGGATATAAACGACAACGCCAGAAACAATATCCATGATTCCTATGCCTGCTGTAATTCAATGAGACTGCCTGTCAAATCTTTGGGATGGATAAACAGAACTGGTTTGCCATGCGCGCCAATCTCTGGGTCAGGGCTGCCCAAGATACGCGCACCAGTCGCCACAAGCTGATCGCGTGAAGCTATAAGGTCAGGCACATCAAAACATATATGGTGCAGCCCCCCACCTGGATTTTGCTCCAAAAATTTTGCTATAGGTGATTTCTCATCCAATGGTTCCAGCAACTCAACCTTACCATTAGACGCAGCGATAAACACAACTTTAACCCCATGTTTTGACAACCTTAGGGGTGCAGAAACCACCGCACCAACGCGTTCCCGCCATTGTGCCGAAGCGACATCCAAATCATGAACGGCTATCGCAATATGGTTTATGCTCCCGATCATGCTGATACCCCTATGATATCTGTTCGCATCACATGGACATGAACAGTTGGTCGTAATTTAAACTTGCCTTTAGCCACTTGCCTTACAGTTCTGCGCACCATCTCTTCAATTACTTCGTCATTGTCTCCCGGGGCAGCCTGTTGACAGATTGCATCCTCAACAGCAAGGCCTGCATCAGCAATAAAATCAGCAGACTGATGATCTGGACAGAGGCCAGTCTGACTAACCTGCGGTGCCATTAATAGCTCACCAACAGCCGACAAAACAACTGTTGCGGTAACAGTACCATTCCAGAGCATTCGGCGGCGTGAGCGCAGATGACCTGACTGCAAGTCAACAACCTCTCCACCCTCCGGCGTTAACAACCCGACTGGTGCATAACCGATAATATCTGCTGTGCCCGACTCCAAACGAATTGCTGCTCCATTATCTGGTATCAATGTCTGCTTAACCTGGCAGTTATTAGCAAGCTCTGCATGAGCCAAAAGGTGACGGGCTGTCCCATGAACAGGAATGGCAATTTGTGGCCGGACCAGCCCATACATCTCAACAAGTTCGTCACGGGCCGGATGGCCAGAAACATGAACAGGCCTGTCTTCATCAGTTATCAGGTTCATGCCACGCCTGACTAGCATATCCTGAACCTTGGTAATAGCAGGCTCATTTCCAGGAATCTGACGAGAGGAGTAAATCACGGTATCACCGGGCTGTAGCTTTACAGATTCATGCGTTCCAGCAGCGATTTTTGCCATTGCTGCTCTTGTCTCTCCCTGAGAGCCAGTACAAATAACAACCATGTGATTTCTGGGAATGAGAGTGGCCTCAGATTCAGAAACAAAGTCCGGTATGTCAGCCAGATATCCTGTATCACGGGCCGCGCCAATTGTCCGATTCAAGGCTCGCCCCACTATGCATATAGACCGGTTGTTGGCAGCTGCAGCAGTTATTATCGACCCTAGCCTAGCGACATTGCTGGCAAAACAGGTGACTGCCACAAGGCCTTCAGCCTCTGCAATAACATCAGTCAAGCCTTGCATAGCAACAGCTTCAGAAGGTGTGTAACCATCTACCATCGCATTTGTAGAGTCACCGATGAGGGCCATAACCCCCTCATCACCAATCTGGCGCAGTCTTTCGCGATCCGTATCTTCACCCAACATTGGGGTTTCATCAAATTTCCAGTCACCTGTATGCAGGACTGTCCCTTTGTCTGAGCGGAGTACAAGCGCAGCAGGGTCCGGCACAGAATGGGTTAGTTGAACAAGCTCAACAGAAAGTGGGCCAAAATCATAAGTGATATTAAAATCAAGTTCATGTAATGGGATTTTATAGTCTAGACGACTTTCAGCCAGCTTACGGTGCAACAGGGCAAGGGTAAATGCCGTCCCATAAACAGGCACGCCAAGCCGTTTCCACAAATACGGAACTGCCCCAAAATGGTCTTCATGCGCATGTGTGAGAATTATCGCTTCTAGTTTATCTTTACGTGCCTCGATAAACCGCAAATCTGGTAGAACCACATCAACACCGGGCATGCTCTCATCTGGGAAGCTGATTCCCAAATCCACCATCAACCATCTGCCTTTGTAATGGTAAAGATTGGCATTCATGCCAATCTCACCTGATCCGCCAAGCGGCAGGAAAACAAAATCATCTGAATCTATTTTCATATCCATCAGAAACTTATCCCTTGTTTCTGTTAAAAATGATGCGCAGGCCAGTCATCGTTAATGCATTGTCAACCTTGTCTATAGCATCAATATGCGGGGCAAATAATGATGCTAACCCACCTGTGCCAATAACGACCGCCTCTGCCATACCTGGTTCTGCTTTTAGACGGTTCAGCAACCCTTCAATCAAGCCAACATAACCCCACAGCACACCTGATTTCATTGCACTCTGTGTCGATGTACCTAGAACAGGCAGGTCTGGATAAAAATTTTCAACAGCCAGACTGGGTAATTTTGCAGCCGCAGCAACCAGCGCTTCTACCGAACAATGCACACCAGGAGCAATCACTCCTCCTGCATAAATAGCTGAACCATCGCTATCTGGCGCTGCGGGCCGAACCACATCAAAAGTTGTTGCTGTGCCAAAATCCAAAATGATTGCTGGAACATCCCCCTCAGCCGCCACTGCCACAGCATTCACAAGCCTGTCTGCACCAACTTGCGCTGGGTCATCTGTTTGCACATCAAGATTGAGCTTTACGCCTTCCTCACCAACAACCATCGGGGTCAAAGCAAGCCGTTCTTCACAGAAGCGGACGAGGTGATGGGTGACAACAGGAACTACAGAAGCAAGGATACAATTATTAATATCGGTGTAATGAAGCTTCTGTGACTCAAGAACATGGCAAAGTGCAATAAAATATTCGTCTGCCGGCCGCCTTGAGACTGTTTCTAGACGCCATTCCGACAATTTGGTCTGTGCTTCAAACAGCGTAAAAACTATATTTGTGTTTCCGCAATCAATTGCCAGAAGCATCACTACCTCTCAAAACTTCAACATCACCAGCATGAATTTGCACGAGTCCACCATCTGCTCTCCGCACAATGAGTTGGCCACCCGAGCCAATCTCCACATAAGTTCCAGTGATCACATCTTTAACAGTCTCTATACGGAGTGACTGGCCTTCCATATCACAATATAAGCGCCATTCCTTGAGGATGACCTGCATGCCACTGGTCTGCCATGTTGCATATAATTCAGCAATCTGACGTATCACCGCACAGGCAAGAGCTTTAGAATCTACTAAATGAGACATGACCAGCTCGTCAAGAGCGACAGGCGGAAAATTTGTATGTCCCAAAACTGGTGCGTTTGCGAGATTTATTCCACAGCCAACGACCACTCCTTTTGTACTCGCCTCCAGCAGAATGCCAGCTAATTTACGATTGTCATACAAAATGTCATTCGGCCATTTCAAACTACACCTCAGGATGTCTGCATCCTCGATAAACCCTAGCAAGGCCTTATAAACGGCCAGAGAGGCCATGAAAGACAGGCCTGACCATGT
>CABYZM010000031.1 GCA_902523435.1 uncultured SAR116 cluster alpha proteobacterium | reverse complement strand
CGCTCACAGTATCTGCCAGCTTGCCCAACCAGAACAGGGTCAGCGCGCTGGCGGTTGTCGCAAAAGCGTAATAGCTGCCAAATTCACCATGGGTCAGGTCAAGCGATGTACGGATATCATGACTAAACAGAGAAATGAAAAATGTCTGGCCAAGAGAAGACCAAAATGACATTAGCAGCCCATAGAACAGAAACCGCCATTCCTGTCGTAGTAAATCAAAGGTGGAAATCTTATCTAAAAGAGAAGGGGTGGGCATTACTGTAAAAACAGCTCCGGCTAAAACTACAGTTCAACAGTCAGCCCTTGGATAGGAAAGGTCAAGTCTGTTTCAAGGGTCATCTGCTTCCTTGTTTTATCTCGTAGATGAAGACAGAAGAAATAGCGGAGTAAAGGTCTAATGATGGCCCTGAAATTTTTGGTAAGATTTTTATTTGTAGTTGCGATTATAATAGGTCTGACAAGCTGCACACAATGGCTTTTTAGGGCAGATATGGCTGATTATGCAGATAATCATCCTGCCCTAAAATTAGAGGAATTTTTTGACGGTAGAAGCTATGCTTACGGTATATTTGAAGACAGATTTGGCAATCTGAAGCGTCAGTTTCGTGTACAGATCGATGGCCAGATAGATGGAGGGCGTCTGACACTGGACGAGCAATTCATCTATGATGATGGAGAGACCGCCCGCCGGGTCTGGAGAATTGATAATCTCGGCCCTGACGGGTTGGGCCTCTTCCGCTATCAGGGCCATGCAGAGGATATAGATGGTGTGGCTGCAGGTCAGATTGCGGGGAATGTGTTGTCCTGGTCATACGATATTGTGCTGTCGATGTCCGGACAGCAGCTTCAGGTCAGATTTGATGATTTTATTTACCAGCTTGATCAAGATATTGCGATTAACCGCGCTTTTGTTAGTAAATGGGGTGTGGAAATTGGCAGTGTGACTTTGGTCTTTTTGCGGGGGCAGACAGCGGCGCAAATGCCAGAAATGAATCTGGCCAAATGGTAGCCGTTCAGCGTTTTCTGCCTATATAAGAGAGAAGCATAAACACTTATGGATAGGAGGCTGATATGCCAGATTCGTTGCCCATCTGGGATTTAACAGATTTGTACACTGATAATAGCACTTCCATCCAGCTAGACTTGGATGCTGCCAAGCAGCAGACAGAAAAGCTTATCCAGCATCAAGGGCGCCTCAGCCAAATGACAGGTGCTGAACTTGCAGCTGTTATCGCGGAATATCAATCTGTCTCTGAACGTCTGTCGCGTATCATTTCACATGCGGATTTGCAATTTGCTGCAGATATGGCTGATCCACAGACGGGCCAGCATGCACAAGGAATGAAAGAGGCGATTTCAGGTTTTTCATCACAGTTGATGTTTATTGAACTTGAACTGGCCGCCATGGATGAGGATAGTTTTCAGCAGGCGTTGAGCAACCCTGATTTTTATCATTTTCTGCCCTGGTTACGACGTCTGCGGGCTTTTGCCCCGCATCAGCTTGAAACCCGGCTTGAACAGATGCTTGTTGAACGCGCTCCGGCGGGACGTGGTGCCTGGATACGTCTGTTTGATGAAACAGCAACCGCTTTGCGTTTTGCGTTTCAGGGCACAGAAGTAACAGAAGCTGAAATCCTGAATAAATTGTCAGACCCGTCTGCTGATATCCGCAAAGAAGCTGGTCAGTCTTTATCTGAGGTCATGCAGGATAATCAGCGACTTTTCTGCTTAATTTTAAATGTGATTGCCAAGGATAAGGAAATTGACGACAGATGGCGGGGGTTCAACCGCCCCGTCTCGTCACGTAATCTTGCCAATGATGTTGATGACGCTACGGTAGATGCTCTGGCCAGCGCAGTAACAGCCCGCATGCCAGACATCGCGCATCGCTATTACCAGCTAAAGGCTGGCTGGATGGGTTCAGATGAACTCCCCTGGTGGGACAGGAACGCTCCTTTGCCAGGGGATGATGACAGACGGTTTAACTGGTCTGACGCCCAGCAGATCGTCACAGATGCTTTTGCTGATTTTGACCAGCCAATGGCTGATGTTGCGCAGCAGTTTTTTGACCGGAACTGGATTGATGCGGAAGTGCGTAAAGGTAAAGCATCCGGGGCGTTCAGCCACCCAACTGTGCCTTCAGCCCATCCTTATATTCTAATGAACTTTGATGGTCGGGCCCGTGATGTGATGACCCTGGCCCATGAAATGGGGCATGGCATTCATCAGGTGCTAGCAGCAGATAAAGGCTATCTGATGTCAGATACACCTCTGACACTGGCTGAAACAGCCTCAGTTTTCGCTGAAATGCTTGCCTTCCAGACCTTAGTTGACAAGGCCCCAAATGACGCAGCTCGGCGCTTTCTTCTGGCCGGGAAAGTTGAGGATATGTTGAATACGGTTGTGCGCCAAATCGCCTTCCATAATTTTGAGACTGCCTTTCATAATGCCCGTAAATCAGGTGAGGTGTCTGCCGAGGCGCTGTCAGATTTGTGGATGCAGACACAAATGCAAGCGCTGGGTCCTGCTGTTCGTCTTGATGACAGCTATCGGCCGATTTGGGCTTATATCCCACATTTTGTGCATACGCCTTTTTATGTTTACGCCTATGCATTTGGTGATTGTCTTGTGAATGCGCTCTGGCAGAATTATCAAGAGAAATCAGCTGCAGATAAATTGGTTTTTTCTGAGCAATATATTCAGCTGTTAAAAGCTGGCGGTACCAAACGCTATAATGAAGCTCTTGCGCCTTTTGGTCTGAAGCCGGCAGATGTCTCATTTTGGAATATGGGGCTCGATATGATCGCAGGCATGATTGACGAGCTGGAGAGTTTGTCCTGAGACAGGCGCGTAAAAGAGGAACTAGATAAGATGGCAGCTTATGATGGTCGATCCGGAGTTGGTGGCAGAATTCGTCGTTATGCACGGGTTACAGGAACAATGTCAGGGCTGGCGGCTCGTCTAGCAGGCGAACGCTATCTGGGGATGGATGTGGATAAAAATAAACATGCTGCCCAGCTGCGTGAGGCATTGGGCGGGCTAAAGGGGCCATTGATGAAGGTGGCCCAGATTTTGTCCACGATCCCTGACGCGTTGCCGCCTGAATATGCAGAAGAACTGGCTGCCCTTCAGGCGGATGCCCCGTCTATGGGCTGGCTGTTTGTAAAGCGCCGCATGGCAGCTGAATTGGGGGTAGACTGGCAGTCAAAATTCGCATCATTTGACCGGCAGGCCGTATCAGCGGCATCCCTTGGCCAGGTGCATAAAGCCACATCCCATGATGGCAAACTGTTGGCGGTTAAGCTGCAATATCCGGATATGGCGTCGGCAATTGATGCGGATTTGGCCCAATTAAAACTAGTGTTTCAGCTTTATGAGCGTTTTGACAGCGCAATTTCAACTGCTGATATCCATACGGAGTTATCAGATAGGCTGCGTGAAGAGTTGGATTACAGGCGTGAGGCCGTAAATCTGAAGCTCTATAGTCTGATGCTGAAAGATGAACATCGGGTTGTTATGCCCGAATATTATTCTGACTTATCGTCTGAGCGGGCATTAACGATGAGCTGGATAGAGGGCCAAAAGCTGATGGTCTGGTTGGAGACAGAGCCGTCTCAGGAAGCACGCAATCAGGTAGCGATGAATATGTTTCGCGCCTGGTATGTACCTTTTTATTTTTACGGCGTGATCCATGGCGATCCGCACTTAGGTAATTATTCGATTGATTCTGATTTGAATATAAATCTGATGGATTTTGGGTCCATCCGCATCTTCCGTCCTGAATTTGTAGCAGGTGTTATTGAGCTGTACCGCGCCTTGAGTCAGAAGGATGATGATCTGGCGCGTCAGGCCTATGCGAAATGGGGTTTTCATGGGCTTGATGATGAGGCAATTGCGGTCTTGAATATGTGGGCTGGGTTTATTTATGCTCCCTTACTTTCTGATGAAGTGCGTCCTATTCAACAGGTGCGCGGCGGTTCAGACGGGCGCGAGTTAGCAGGACGTGTTCATCAGGAATTAAAGCGAATTGGCGGGATCAAACCGCCACGTGAATTTGTGTTGATGGATCGGGCAGCTGTGGGGTTGGGTTCCGTGTTCATGCATCTGAAAGCAGAGGTGAACTGGCACCGCCTTTTCCATGATTTGATTGATGATTTTGATACAGATCAGCTAGGCCAGAGGCAAAGCATTGCCTGCAGGGCGGCAGGGCTGCCAAAAGATGTCTACACACATGAGCGTATATAAATCAATTCATTGGTTAAGTTCAGGCTTAGTGTAGCTATTTAAACGCGCCTCAGGTAGAAATAACCAGAGGTTCGCGAAGGTAAGGTATCAGCTTATGGCGTTGATTTATCCAGTGATTTTATGTGGGGGAAAAGGGACACGTCTCTGGCCTCTATCACGCCGATCGATGCCAAAACAGTTCTTAAATTTAACTGGTGAGGACAGTCTATTTCAGCAGGCTGTATTGCGTGTGTCAGGGCACGATTTTGCGGACCCCTTTGTGATAACGGCAAGTGATTACAGGTTTATTGCTGCCCAGCAATTGGCGGATATCCGCATCACTCCTATTGCTGTGATGCTTGAGCCCTCGCCAAAAAATACAGCCCCTGCGATAGTGGCAGCTGCTGAAAGACTTTATAATGAAGATCCTGATGCGGTAATGCTGGCTAAGCCTTCTGATCATTATATTCCTGATACGACAGCCTTTCTAGAACGGGTGGCAGCGGCGCGAGTGTCTGCAGAGGCAGGGGACGTTGTTACTTTTGGCATTCAGCCTGACCGGCCTGAGACAGGTTATGGCTATATCGAAATAGGACAGAAATTATCAGAAGCAGATGGCTTTGTTGTGGCCAGTTTCCATGAAAAACCTGATGCCAAGACAGCTCAAAACATGATTGGACATGGCAGCTACCTTTGGAATTCAGGCATTTACCTAATGCGGTGTAAAACTGTGCTGAGATTGGCAGAACAGCATGTCCCGGCCATGTTGCGGCGTATCAGACAGTCTGTAAAGCAGGGCAAGCGAGATCTGGATTTTCTGCGCCTTGAGGAGACGTCTTGGGCTGACATTGAGGCCGAGTCAATCGACTATGCACTTATGGAAAAGGCAGAGAACCTGGCCGTTTATTCCTTTACCGGACGCTGGTCTGACTTGGGTGACTGGCAGGCTGTTATGCGAGAGCTGTCGGCAGATGGGCGCTCAGATTCAAAAGGGAATTTGCTGATTGGCAAAGCCAGCCAGATTGAAAGCCACTCCTGTCTAATTTGGTCTGAAAACTCAGAGCAAATTGTCACAACTGTTGGTCTTGATGACATCGTTGTGGTGGCCACGGCAGATGCGGTTCTGGTGATCGATAAAGACAAGGCCCAATCTGTCAGACAGATTGTTGATATACTTGGACAACAGAACTTCAGTCAAGCCTATGAGCAGCCCCGCCAGTTCAGGCCATGGGGCTGGTTTGAAAATCTGGTTATGGCTGAGGGGTATCAGGTGCGGCGGGTGCATTTATATCCGCAGACAAAGATGTCTTTGCAGACTCACAAAAGACGTTCTGAAAACTGGGTTGTGACAAGTGGTGTTGCTGAGGTAAAGCTAAAGGACAGGCTTGTCAGGATGGAAGCTAATGACTCTCTGGATATTACCGCAGGGACAGAACACCAATTATCTAATCCTGCAGATGTAGCCCTGACCTTGATAGAAGTCAGAACAGGTGCTTATCTGGATGATGATGATGTTGAGCGGTCATAGTCAATTCTTGGCGCTTTTCATATTTTGACTATCGTTTATTGTTCGTGGCATATCTTATTCGGGTTGTCCGGATTCATTATTTTTATAGAACAGAATGATAATATATTGTTAGTGCGCCTCGCATAAAACAAATTCTATAAAACAAAGGTTTATAAATCATTATAATCCTGGTTTTTCATAAGTGAATCATAAGTGAACATATTTAAGTGTGTTTTTTGATGATTTGCAGTGGTGATCTCGGCAGGACTCGAACCTGCTACCTCAAGATTCATCACACTATAGTTTTCACTACCACCCCAAATAGAGTGTTTGTGCGCTGGACTATCCCTTCATCATAGGAATATTCTTCCCTTAGATGCTGCCCGTCTAGTCTCTACACCTTCATCTTTCGATGCTTGGCTCGGGATTGCCATTTCAGAAGTTTCCCCGACTTTGAGCAGTTCTACATTCACCGTTTACAGTGATGCACCCAATCTTACATAGGAATCTTGCGCTCTATCCTGATGAGCTACGAGACCACATGCACTACGCCCCAAAGTTAGCACATAAATCATAAAAATGTTAGTGAATTTGGACCTCCTATCCAACTATTGCAAATTGTATTATCTCTCCTTGACTATAGACTTTATGGTTAACCAAATTTAAATGAGACAAATTACTATGCTCAACAGAATACAGTGTCCTGTTTGTTTTAATGGTTCATTGAAAAGTAACAACCTCGGTACCGCACGCTAAAAAAGACTCGCCTCGTAAACTAAGGATTATAACTAATGGTAATTTAATTCACCAAATTGATATTTATGATTCAAGTTGGAAAAAAATAACCCTACACACAGACAGTTTCTTTGCACAAATCAACACGGTTAGTTTGGTCCAGATATCGATAAACAAAGTAAATGGTGGTATAGATTTGAATTCATTTTGGATTAGGCAAAAGCCTTCTATTTTAACTTCTGCAAGAAAATTTTTAATGGATTTTTTGTGCTAAATTTCTCAGATGTTGGTGTAAAGTCCGTACTTTGAATAAAATCACCTCTTATCTTCCCAACTTGGCCCCACTTTTTCGCATTCAATAACCTAAATGCTGCTTGACCATCTTCAGGGTTTCTACCCTTATCAACAAAAATAAGATGACGATAAATTGAAACACCAAGAACGTTCTTTATATAATAAATTTCTTTTTCGTTAAATCTGCTATCTTTTTCCAAATATGGCCCGAGGTCATTTAAACTTGACCATATTTCCCCGCCCTCATTTTCAGGCCAGTAGTTATTCAGCTTTGCGATATTGTTGAAGTAATCAAAGATTTTTGTCGCACCAATAACATCTTCCACTACATATATACCACGTTCGGCTAGCTTGTTTTTAAATAGATAGTCAAAGCAAAATATCTGACTAGAAATGGTGTGTAATCCATCGTCAATGATTATATCAAAGTCATCTGGTAATTTGCTTAGATCAGCCTCTGAGCATTGGTCACCAATGATTACTTTTATTCTTCCCTTTTCTGCCGCTTTACAAGCTTCTTCGATGTCCAAACCATATATATCAGCATTCGGGAAATACTCCTCCCACATACGTAAGCTTGTCCCAGCCTCAACGCCTATCTCCAGGACTTTCTTAACATCAAAACGCACATTCTCGAAATGTCTTTGATAAATTGGCAGATAATTATGTCCCTGTTTTGTCGGGAGATGCCTGTCAAAAATTTTATCTAGCCCATCATGATCGTTTTCATGGTTTTTTAACTCTTTACCTTTGATCGCGGTTAGATAGTTTATCATTTTTTTTCCAATTAGATTGGTAAATTTTGATGTTTATATTTTAATTCAGAACATCAAATTCGAAATAAAGGACTACTACTTTAGTCCAATGGCATTTATTTGAAGTTTTATCATGATATTCGAACAATTGAAATTATTGTACCGCGATTATTTTCTTTTGAGGGTATCTTTGGTCCATCTTTTCTGAGAAAAGGTATTTAAAAATTACGCAAAAACCGTACGTTATTTGTCAAAATAACAAAAACAACAATGGGTGCTGTCTAAGCAAACTTTAATCATGAGAATTTTACATATTTACAAGACATTCTTCCCAGACACTTTTGGCGGAATAGAAGAAACAATAAAAGAATTGTGCGTTGGATTGAAAGGTGAAGTTGAATTCGAAGTCCTTGTCATGAGCAAGAAGCCCCAAAAGGTTACATTTTATTGGCATGGCATAAAAGTTCATCAGGCTCGAACAAATTTTGAAATTTCTTCAACTCCATTTTCAATAAATGCTTTGCAAAAATTCAAAGAATTATCACCTCAGTTTGATTTACTGCACTTTCATTATCCATTCCCGTTTGGTGACTTGCTTTTGGAGCTGACCGGCGTGCATAAACCATACATTGTTACTTATCATTCAGATATCGTGCGTCAAAAGTTTTTGAGACACATTTATCGCCCTCTTGAAACTCGTTTTCTTAATAAAGCTAAATTACTAGTCTGCACATCGCCTCAATATTTGGAAACGAGTGAAAATCTCAAAAGGTGGAGGGAAAAAACTTTTATAGTTAATTTGGGCTTGTCAGATAATTTTGCGGATCAATCTGCGGAAATTATTTCAAAGGAGTTACGAGGCATAACTAATAAGCCATTTTTTCTTTTTCTTGGCACTTTGAGGAAATACAAAGGTATTGATGTTTTACTTAAGGCCGCAAGAAAAATTGATGTGCAAATAGTCATAGCTGGCGGAGGAAAGGTTGAAACGTATGAAAATTATGCTTCCAAGAAAAACATAAAGAATGTCGTTTTTTTAGGTCAAGTAAGTGATGTCGTTAAACGCAATTTGTTGGATAAATGTTATGGTCTCATTCTGCCATCAAATTCACGGAATGAGGCCTTCGGGTTAGTCCAACTTGAAGCTGCTATGAGATGTAAGCCGCTAATCTCCACAGAAATTGGTACTGGAACTAGTTTTGTTAATGAGCATGAAAATACTGGCCTTGTTGTTAAACCAAATGATAGTGAGGCCTTGAGCAATGCCATTGAATTTTTAATGTTACACCCTGTCTTGGCAAAAAAAATGGGACAATCGGCTCGTAAACGATATGAGTCTTTATTTTCCTCTCAAAAAATGTGCGCAGGGTACTTAAGTATTTATCGAGGACTCCTAGGGACATGAGATAAATGCATCTAAAGTGATTTGAAATAATTAATTACGTTTAGAGCACTTTTTTCCTGATTAAAAAGTTCTGAGCGAATTAATGCTTTTTTTCCTAGTTCGTTCAGCAGCTTTGTGTTATCTGCAAGCTCTTCTATTGCTCCTTTAAGCTCTCCCACATTTTTAGTATCCACAATTAATCCAGCATCTCCTGTAATTTCAGGCATTGATGAAAGATTTGACGTAACAACTGGCTTTCCATACTGCATAACTTCAGCAATAGGGAGACCGAAACCCTCATATAAAGAGGGAAGGACAAGAAACTGACATTGAGCATATAAACTGTTCAAGATGGTCTGGTTTGGTGAAGGTATGTACTTAATTCTTCGGGTGATGCCAAGATGGTCTATAAAGCTTTGAAGATTTTTATCTCCCCATCCTTGTCTACCCGCTATTACAAGGTCAATGTTCTCCCTTATTGACATGGATAAAGCCGAGTAGGCCCTCAGTAAAGTATATAGGTTTTTGCGGGGTTCGATTGTACCCACAAAAAGCATGAATGGTTTTTCTGGTTTTGTGGGCTTTTTAGTAGCTTTTGTAACGCCCGGATAAATTACGGTAATTTTTTTTTCAGCTGTAGGGAAAAATTCGATTAAATCATTTGCTGTAGAGTGGGATACACACATGATAAAATCAGAAACTTTTACTGCATGACCAAACAACAATCGTTCAGCCAATAGTCCTTTGGTGGCCATTGTTTTTGGATGTTTTTTCCATACAAGATCATGAATAGTAAGTACGGACTGCAACTTGTGTGAACTGTAAAACGGTAGGCGATGTCCACATCCCCATAAGATGTCGGCTCCAAGTTTTTGTGAGATGCTTCCGAGTTGGTATCCATACCATTTAAGATATGAGGATGGACATACACGACTTTCGTTCTCAAATTGTTCAAAGTCTTTATGTAATGCTTTGGGACAAGCAAGGCTGTAACTTATACCTGATGATGCTATGCGTTTGCTAGAGATAAAGTTGGATAACACCCTCCCTATACCGGAGATAGGTTTTGTTAATGATCTTGCATCAATCGTCAATATCATTTCAGCACCATTGGTTGTAATATTTTCTTAATGCCCACTTTTGTTATTCGCCAGATAAAAGATACGAAAGCAGTAGTTGTTGATCGACCATAAATGATTTCTATTTTTTTTAACTCTTTAAGTGTGTTTACCCATTTTTTTTGCGAAACACCTCCATCACGTTGATGAACTGTAACTGAATTATTCACATGGATTATGGGAGACAATGCCAAAATGCGATAAAATAAATCCACATCCATGGCAAGTTTGAAGTCTTCTTTGTAACCACCAACGTTTTTCAACAGCGATTTCCTTATCACCATTCCTGGGTGGTTAATTTGTGGCGGAAACCATTTCATATTTGGTCCAGGGTGGGGATAGTTTGGTTTCAAAATACGTATACTTCTATCACTATCAAAAGAAAGGTTTGAAATGATAATGTCAGCATTCGAACTCTCAATTATGTCATAAATTAATTCAAGGTGATTAGGTTGAATCCAATCATCTGCGTTTAAATGGCAGACGTATTCAGATCTTGCATGGCCCCATGCTTTATTTAGGGCATGACTTATCCCTCGGTCAGGTTCAGAAAAATAGATTATTTCGGGGTTATCTTTTAAAATTTCAAGGGTTCCATCTGTGCTTTGGCTATCGATCACAATATGCTCATCCGGCAAACGTGATTGATTTTTAACAGATTGCAAACACTCCACGATTTGTGGCATACCGTTTTTAACCACTGTAATTATAGAGATAGAGTGCAAAGTAATTCCTAACTACATGAAATTGCTAGGGGTTCGTTCAATGCGTATAACATAAAATTTGGAAAATAAATTAGTAATAAATGATGCTAAAGAAAATTAGAAATTTCTTAGTTAAACAAGAAAAATCCTCTTCAAAAAAAATCGATCATCTTGTCTTGTTTCTTTGGTTTGCGTGCCCCATACTATGCCTTGATGCAAATCAGTTATCCGAAGTCCGTTATTTTTCACATAAAATTGAAACAATAACTGGTCAAGAGACTTAGTCATATGATAAATGCTGCCAGGGTTAGTTGGATACAAAATCTCAGAGTTGTTAACTATCTCACCATCATTTATTGAAACATTTAAGTATCCTTCAGGGATTTCCATACCAGAAGTACCGTAGCCATAAACCCCCATAGTGCCAAGATGAATGATGTGACAATCCAAGCTCAAATCGGATATTGCTGTAAGTAAATTGTGAGTCCCAGATACATTGTTATCTACTGTGTAACGTTTGTGGATGGGGGACTTCATAGAATACGGTGCGGCTCTTTGCTCTGCAAAATGAATAATCGCATCAGGTCTGAGTGTTGAAAAAAGGGAATATAAACCATCATAATCTTTAGCAACATCGACATTTATAAATTTTATGTTTTTAGTAGTAATTTCTTCCCAGGCAGATAATCTTTCATTAATAGAGGCAATAGGCGTCAAGGAGGAGACACCGAGTTCATCATCAATTTTTCGCCGTGACAAATTATCAACAATAATTACATCGTGACCATCACTTGAAAGTCCAAGTGCTGTTGGCCATCCACAAAACCCGTCGCCTCCAAAAATAACAATTTTCATTTTGCTAATACCTCAAATATCTTTTTTACTTTTTCAATCAGAAACTTAATGCCAATTTTTTCGTTTTCCTTACCCATC
>CABYZM010000030.1 GCA_902523435.1 uncultured SAR116 cluster alpha proteobacterium | reverse complement strand
CCGATCAACCTGATTTGGGTAGTCGACAGCAGTCAAATCACTTAATTGCCTGAACTGGAGCATGGGATCGTCACGAACAGTTTTCAGCACATAGAGCAAGTCATCAACCTTACAGCGCAAACGCATCTCATTTCTCGCATTATCCAGTTGCACAGCATCACCAAACAGGGAGGCCAGCCGCTCAGCGATCAGGCTCTGCTGTTGCTCAGACGCCGACAATTCGCTAGAGCCTGACTTAATCTCGTCTATTGTGGTTGACCCTGTCATGATTATCCTGTCGTATTTATTTGCCAGAGTTTGATGACAAACAGCCCCTTGTAAATGAACCACCTGACGTTTCACGTCCGGGCGATCGTTCCTGTGCGTCTGATTTTTTTCTGCAGCTGCAGCAACCCGTAGACCAAGGCTTCTGCTGTTGGTGGACAGCCTGGAACGTAGACGTCAACCGGAACAATCCGGTCACATCCGCGCACCACAGCATAAGAATAATGATAATAACCGCCGCCATTTGCGCATGACCCCATTGACAATACCCAGCGCGGCTCAGGCATTTGATCATATACCCGGCGTAGGGCTGGTGCCATTTTATTGGTTAACGTGCCAGCAACAATCATAACGTCTGACTGACGGGGACTCGGCCGAAAAAGCATGCCGTACCGATCAAGGTCATACCGGCTTGCTGCAGAATGAATCATTTCAACTGCGCAGCAAGCCAAGCCAAAGGTCATCGGCCACAATGACCCGGACCGCGCCCAATTGAACAGCTTGTCAGCCTTGGCAATGACAAATCCACGGTTCGTAATCTCATCGGTAACGGCATTCAATATAGCGTCCTGATCTACCCCCGGAGGAATAGGCTTGTCCATTGCCAGCTCATGAGCCCCATCAGGCAGCAGCGGCTTTTCGCTTATTCCCATTCCAAAGCTCCTTTTTTCCACTCATAAATAAAGCCGATGGTCAACACTGCCAAAAACACCATCATTGACCAGAATCCAAACATTCCTATGTCTGCCAAAGCAACAGCCCAAGGAAACAGAAAGGCGATCTCAAGGTCAAAAATAATGAACAAGATAGCCACAAGATAAAAGCGAACATCAAATGGCTTTCGCGAATCATCAAATGCATCAAAACCGCATTCATATGCCGTCAATTTTTCGATATCAGGCTTTTGTGACCCTACCACAAATGCGCTAATAACAAACGCAGCAGACAAAACAATCGCTATGGCCATGAAAACTGCAATCGGTAAATATTCGCTTAAGTACGATTCCATTATTTTATTTCCACACAAAAGCGGCTAAGGAGTAACGACCTATGTAACGTGTGCTTAAGCTAACAGGCCCAAAATTGCAAGACGCAAAGGGCTGGTTTTCCTCACTTCAGAATGGCTTTTCACACAAAATCCAATGAAAGACTTTTAAGACTGAACAACCTTCATAAATCTGTCTTTAATTACAACCGGATCAATATCGATCACCGGAACTTTGATATTGCCTGACTCACACTTACACACGATGATGGTCATCTGGTCACCCTCAAGTGCTGCTTTAACCGTGTCAAACGCATCTTCAGCTTGACATTCGACAACATGATCACAACCACAAGCTGTCGCCACATCTGATAGTGAGGTTTTCATTCCTGAATAAGTGGGCTGATCACCGGTTGACCCATAACTTCCATTATCGATAATCAACAAGATAAAATTAGATGCTACGTTATTAGCGATGGTTGGCAGAGTTCCAAAGTTCATCAAAACAGACCCATCACCATCAAGGGCAATGACCTTTTTATCCTGTGCAAGAGCAAGGCCCAGACCGATTGAGGACGCCAATCCCATCGTGCCTAGCATGTAAAAATTGCTAGGCTGGTCATCTAGCAGATGCATTTCCTGACTGGGCAACCCAATATTTGTAACAAGGAGCTGCTCAGAAATCAGCGGAATCAGTGTTTTTAAAACATCACTTCTAATCATTTCCTTAGGCTCCCTTCCAAAACGTTGCATCCATTAACACAGCAACCGGCTTCTTTGACATGTAACAATAAGACAGAATGTCTGTCAGCTCATCAGCATCCTCTGGTTTATGAAAATGGTAAATTGGGATACTCAACTGATTTAATAGAGCTTTAGTATGGACAGCCATTTCAACCTGACAGGCCACTGGTTCTCCCACCTCGCCGCGATAACTGATTAACATAGGCAGCGGCATCCGGTAAAATTGAATCAGAGTTGTTAGCGAATTGATCGTTACACCTATTGCTGTATTCTGCATTATGATAGCGGGACGCTTTCCCCCTAAATAGGCACCGGCACATAAGCCCATACCCTCGTCCTCACGATTTGCCGGTATGTGATATATATCTGGCGCTTCATCGATTTTTTCTATCACGCCTGCAAGTTGTTTGCAGGGTACCGTGGTGACAAAATCAACCTTATTTTCCACAAGCGCATCCATTATGACATCATTGACCGACATCTGCTGTCTCCTTAATTTGCCTAAAACCGTAGCTAAAAGGACATTGGCTAATGAATGTCATCTCCAATACCTACACTTTTCGCGCCATCATACAGATAAACTGAAAATAGAAAAGTAATTTCAATAAGATTGGATGCACAGTTGCAATATGTCATCTGCGCGTTAGGCTAAAGACCGCACCTAAAGGAATTGTTTATGACTGTAAAAACACCCTTCTCTCTATCAGGAAAAATAGCGGTTATAACAGGTTTCGGCGCTCCCAAAGATGCACTGAGCAATGGTGGTGCCATTGCTCGCCTGTTTGCAAGGCAGGGTGCTGTTATTGAGGGCCTTGATATTTCAGCAGAGGATGCACAAAACACAGTTGAGGCCATCATCAAAGCGGGAGGGCAGGCTTTTTTCACATCTGGTGATGCTACTGTTGAGGCAGATATTGATCGCTGGATAAAATCAGTTTTGCAGCGGCATGGCCGGATTGATATCCTAATCAACAATGTCGGCCAATCCGAACGGCTCACCCCAGAAGATGCAGACACCAACATTTGGCGTGCCCAGCTAGCTTTAAATCTGAACAGCGCATTTTATTGCACGCGGGCTGTTTTGCCGGCTATGATCAACGCTGGTAACGGTGCTATTGTAAATATTTCATCTGTTGCCGGCATTCGCCATCTGGGTAAACCGCAGATTGGTTATAACACTGCGAAAGCGGCTCTTCAGCAGCTAACAAAGACCTCTGCCGCCTTGCATGCAAAAAATGGTATCCGCATGAATTGTGTCCTGCCTGGACTCATGAACACCCCCATGGTCAGACGGATGGCTCAGAAATATGCTGGGGGTGATTATGAAGGCTATGTTGCTAAACGCCATAAGCAAGTACCTATGGGCCATATGGGCGCTCCAGAAGATGTGGCGCATGCCGCCCTTTATCTGGCCTCTGATGAGGCTGCCTATGTGACCGGTGCGGAACTCGTTGTGGATGGAGGCATCACAGCGATGATCCCAGAGTAAGAGTTTGTAATCCACGCTTAGGATAAGAAAGGTTGTGTAATGACAGATTACCATATTTATGGCAGGCCGTTTGCCGGGTCACTTATCGCTGAATTTCTATTCACAGCTGCAGACTGCCCTTATACCATAAGTTTTCCAGATGAGACTGAACGCAAAACAGCTCAATTTTTAGCTAAAAACCCAACAGGCCGCATTCCCGTGCTAGTCTGCCCTGAAGGGCATAGCATGTTTGAATCACTCGCTATTGTTCACCATATCACAGAACGGTTTGACGGGCTTGCACCAACCGCTTCTGGTGCAGAAAGAGACCGTTATTTAAGTCTGATCACACTTCTAGCAACAACCGTCTATCCAGCTTATCACCGGCAACATCACACACGTTATTATGGGCTTGAGGATGATTTTGACGGCATCAAAGCCAAAGCACGCGAAATGAATTATACCCTGTTTGATTATTTTGAAGACCAACTTTTTCCCTATTTGCTTGGTCAGAATGTTTGTGCGGCTGATTTTTATCTTTATATGCTAACAAGATGGGATCCACAAAAAGACCAGATGCTTGCAAACCGGCCAAAGCTAGCGGCTTTCTGTGAACAGATGCGCGGCCACAATGTGGTTGAGACCGTGCTAGCCAAACAGCCGCGAAAAAAGTAACGGCATGACAACACATCAGGCGGTGTGATTACATCTCAGCTAAGCAGGCTTGAATCCTTATCAACTTGGCCTATCATCGCCTCTATGAACGCCTCGTCTTTTTCCGCATCTTCAGTCCATGACCGCTCCTATTCATGGTTCAGGCTGATCGTTACTCTTATCATTGCTATATTTGCAAATACGGGTATGTGGGCGGTGATTACGATTATGCCTGCACTAGAGACAGATTTTGAAACCGCACGGTCCATTACTTCTCTGCCTTTTACGTTAAATATGATCGGCTTTGCAGTTGGTAATCTGGTCATCGGCCGTATTATTGACAGATTTGGTGTGATCATTTCTGTCATTGCAGCGGCTATAGCCAGCGCAATCGCCTATTATCTGTCAAGCCAGACACAGAATTTTCAACTGCTGACAGCCTTTCATCTGCTGTTAGGTTTTGGCACTGCAGCCGGTTTTGGCCCGCTGATTTCTGATATTTCACATTGGTTTTTAAAACATCGTGGTATTGCTGTTGCACTGATTGCCAGTGGCAATTATCTGGCAGGCGGATTGTGGCCCCTATTTTTATCAGATATTCTCCTCGAACAGGGTTGGCGGGATGCCTACCAGATACTAGCTGTTCTGACTTTGATTGTGATTATACCCCTCGCCTTGTTGCTGCGTCGCCGCCTGCCTAATGCCGCGCATCAGCAAGCCTCTGCCCTTGCTTCGGCCAACAGTGCAAAAATCAACCTATCTACACGCCCCTTTCTTTTATTACTAGGAATAGCTGGTATTTCTTGCTGTGTAGCAATGTCAATGCCACAGGTGCACATAGTATCTTACTGTGTAGGGTTGGGATATGGTCCTGCTGTTGGCGTCCAGATGCTGTCTGTGATGTTATTGGGCGGCGTGGTCAGTCGCATTGTCTCAGGCCTGATCGCAGATAGGCTAGGTGGCATTAAAACTGTTCTTTTGGGAGCCTCTTTGCAATGTATAGCGCTGGTGATGTATTTGCCGTTTGAAGGCATGATATCACTATATGTAGTCAGTCTTGTCTTTGGCCTTTCACAAGGCGGTATTGTGCCAGGATATGCCGTTATTGTGCGTGAATATCTTCCACCGCGTGAGGCTGGTGAACAGGTTGGTTTTGTGATCATGATGACGATATTAGGGATGGCTCTTGGCGGCTGGATGTCTGGCTGGATTTATGACCTGACAAGTTCTTATCAACTGGCTTTTGTGAATGGGATTGCCTGGAATTTGCTGACCATATTTATAATCGCCGGGCTGTTCTTTCGCGCGCTGCCACCGTCAAAGCTTAGCAATGTGAACCAGCCATGAAATAGGTGCCTCCACGTTAAGAGGATTGCAGGCACGCTATCTTCACAGCCAGGCTTTCATTTACTGCATGTGCTAGTATCTTTAGAACTATCGCGAAATGATACTTACCCAGCAGAATAAGAAGCCAAACCAGCTGAATAGAAAGACATTTGCCATGGTACTACCCCCTCAAACCTATCATCCTGTGCCACTGCCTGCGCGTCATCATCTTCCCCCTGAAAAGGCGCAGGCAGAAGCTGAGAGCTTCTTAGAGAAAATGTTAAAACGGCATTCTATCAGGGATTTTTCTGACGTTGATGTTGATGAAAACATTATAAGAACGGCAATCAGAACAGCTGCACGTGCCCCGTCTGGCGCAAATCAGCAACCCTGGCATTTTGTGGCGATAAAAAATGCTGAAATAAAAGGAAAGATACGAGACGCAGCAGAAGCAGAAGAAATGGCCTTTTACAATGGCGGCGGCAGTGATGAGTGGCTAAAGGCACTTGAGCCAATTGGGACAAATCCTGACAAGCCGCATATCACAACAGCCCCATGGCTTATTATTGTCTTTGCTCAGCGTTATGGCCTGCGCAATGATGGCACAAGATATAAACATTATTATGTTCAGGAAAGTGTGGGTATCGCCTCTGGATTCCTCATTACGGCTCTGCATAATTGCGGCCTTAGCACGCTAATTCATACGCCTAACCCAATGTCTTTTTTGAATGATCTCTGCCAAAGGCCCAAAAACGAAAAACCCGTCATGATTATCCCTGTTGGCTATCCGACGCCGCAAGCCACAGTTCCACAGGCTTCACTCTACAAAAAAGCCGAGCAGGAGGTTTTATCGGTGTTCTGAAAAACAACAGAACCGTCAATTCAGAGAGAAACCTTGAATTGAACTAAAGGGAAAATAGACCTTTATTTTGATATTTTTTGAAAGGGTTATCATCAAGTCCAAAATGTTCTCTCAGAACCGTTTCATAAACTGTTCTGTAATCAATTTCGAATTCGAGATTGTTATTCCTCAACCTGCCTAAATTTGGAACTTCACCAACAAACCCACCTTTTAGTTTGCCGCCCATCAAAAAATGTGGGGCGGCCATCCCGTGGTCAGTTCCCCTAGAACCATTCTCAGTAGCACGCCTACCAAATTCGGAATATGTCATAATCACCGTGTCATTCCATATTCCAATATTTTGGAGCGCCTGAACAGTTTCATAGAGAGATTCATCTAATTCTCTCAGCAAATCTCTATGCCTCCAGAATTGTTCTGAGTGAGTATCAAAACTGCCGATAGCAACTTTCAAAACTGGGATATTTACGCCTTTTGATAGTATATTGCAGACCTTGCTCAACTGTGTACCTAGATTACCCCGACCAACCGACGAAAATCTATTTGCACCGGATAACTTATTTTGGATTTGTTTTAATTTTTCACTATTTTGCTTTCGTCCCTGCATTAAGTCCGCAAGTAGGCCAAAAGTTTCAGGAACAGGAACTGTCTGGTCGCGAGCCTCTAATTCTGCAGCCGCAAAACCAATGGAATCAGGTCCATAAAAACCATCCAGTCCTCCACGAAAAACATCGCCAGATTGATCTAGATAAATTGCCTTTCCATCCAAAATTCTCTGGTTTTCAATGACGTTTAAAGAATCATTTAACCAGCCGTTGCGACCTTTTGCTTTCCCATCCCCGCCAGTTTCCCAAAGTTCAATAGAACGGAAGTGAGATAAAACAGGGTTGGGATAGCCCAGATTTTGAACGATTTTCAACTCACCAGTTTCATAAATTTTGGCCAGCCCTTTTAAGCTAAAATGTAGTCCAACATTTTCACTAATGGTCAAAATATCCTTTTTAGGTATGCCTATAGTTGGCCTCAACTTGTAATAATTTCGGTCACCAAAGGGAATAACTGTGTTTAAGCCATCATTTGCGCCTTGAAGTTCTACCAGTATCAGATACTTTGAAGTCATTGCTGCATTTAAATAAGAGGAAGGCAGAATAGAAAATAGGGATGTTGCGCCGAAAAATGACAGTGATTGTCGCCGTGTGACTTTCATTTTAATTGGTATCCTTCATGTCCTAACAATCTTAACGCCTCCTGATTATTGAATTGTAAATTCAAAGCGGGCAACAAAAGTTGTGACAGATTTGGAGTTGTTTTTGTTGAAACAAAATTTTCATTATCAAAATGATCAGTTAACTTTTTACTGTCACGGCCAAAAATTCCAGCTAAAGACTGACCTGTTCGAGTTATGGAGCAATTGAATTTTGGTTTTTTTATTTTTGAGCCATGCGGATTGCTCAATAGAGAAAAGATTTTTATTGGGGTTTGTTTGCCGTTTTTAGTATTTATGTCATCTAAGCCAACCTCATTTATCCGATCTCGCAACCACTTTTGCGCCGCTACATTTCTGAAAAGGGCATTAAACGAGCTCAAATTTTCAAGAGGAATATGCATCGACTGAAGAAGTCTTTTCATTAAAAGCTGCTCATCTTTACTCTTCTTTCTGAATCGCTCCCTTGGACCTTTTGGAAAAGATGAAGACCAACCTCTGTGACCGTTCCAATCACTCACCCAACCATCATTGTAGTTCTTCAATACAGCTGGGTGGCTTGAGCCTTGGTTAAATGATAGGTTATTCAAATTTTTCCAGCTATGTTTCTTTTTTGCATTTTTATCGGTGCCAAAACGGACAGAAATCCCATCCCATTTTTTCCCTAAGAATGAAATATTATAAAAAGAAACATTGATATCCGCATACTCTCTGGTTTCAAAGTCATCTGGAATCCAATTTATAACCATAGTTTCTGCTAAAAATTGCTTTTCAGTACCCGATGCAAAAAATTTTCTTAAATCTTGTTGATATATTCGCGAAAGTTCGTTTGTCCTAGCAATCCTTTTATCCCTCCCCTCACGCATACGTTTTGTGGATTTATCTTTAAGACTATCAAGTTCTAAATTTTCAAAATATTTTGGAAGTTTTGTTAAACGGCTTTCCAAGCTTTGACCAACTAACCATTCTTTCCCAATTGGCCAGCCTGCTATATTTGGTGGATTAAATAATGATTGGCCAAAATCCGCTGCAGCATCATTAGCCCACTGGAAATTCGAACCGCTATTACCTGCAGTTCCAAGCGTTCTAATAGTTCCAAAAACTAAATCAATTGGGCTTTTTACAAGGGTAAGTTTATTTTTTTCATCCCAGAATTTTTTGAGACTTAAAGTAGCTTTTAATAGAGCTTTGATTTCAAACCCACTTTCTCTGAAAGCTGTCACAATATAGGCTAAATCCTCTTTACTTGGTTCGCTGAGCTCAACATATTCACCATAGAATTTACGAGCAATAAATTCACCGAATGAAGGATGATTTGAAATCAACTCTATAAACTCTTCAATATTTGAATAATTTTTACCAAAGGCTGAAAAAGTTCCCTTTGTCACTTTAGAATTAAAAAGCTGAAATTGCTCTGTAACATAATTTATACCATGGCCCGAAATAGCTTTTGCTAGGTTCTTGATATCGTTTTCTGAATAATTGCCCTCTCCTAGAGAAAATAATTCTAAGAATTCTCGAGCCAAGTTTTCATTTGGATTCTGGACCGTACTTTGTTCATTGTTCAAATAAACTATCATGCCGGGGTCATAAAAAGATGCAGTGAGAAAATCTAGGGCATTCCCGCTGGAATTCTGTCTTATAATCTCGAGATGTTTTGCAAAAGAGTGCGTTTGATTGTAAGTATCGAAGGCCACTGAAAAGTGATCAAGCCACAACAACGCGAGCCTCTCAAACTGTGGAGTTGTAGTTTCAATGATTTCTTGTGACCAAGCCGCTTCCAAGGTATGTCTATAGTTTTTGATACCGCAAGAATGTCGTTCTCTTTTTAAACCTTCCTCCATAAAACTTATCGGAGTCATATTTTTAAACCATGATGGCATCTTAAAACCATCAGAATGGTTCTCCAATTCGGATATGGCTCTTTCAATTGCTTGCTGCCTAGTCAAACCGACCCACTGAGCTACCCTATCAAGAGGAGCACCAATACCTATTCTTCTCTCAAAACGTATAGCGTCAAATTTCGATAGTTTGAGATTGAGGTGGGAGGAGTCAAAATCACTCAAGGTAAATATTAAATCTGGTCTCTCAGCAGGTTTTTCTGTTTTTAAATTTCCAGATGAGGAGGATATTTGACCACCTTTAAATTTTACTGCTGCTTCTGCTAATTCTGTCAAAATTAACGTTATTATGATTGAAATAAAAATTTTCACAACTTATTCCCTTAAGTTTGGCTTCTTTTTAGAACAAGCAAATGATCTTTCGACATAGAATGGATTTTTAACGTAATTATAATAGTTTTTCGCTTGCTCTACTATTCTAAATTTAAGCAGAAACATCGAGGAGTTTATCGTTGTCTTCTATTCTTGAGTTGATGAGGTCAAGCTCTGGTTGGTAAACCTGCTGACTGCCATAAAAGCTGTGAACCCTCGAACTCAATTTTCTTTTTTTTGCTTATCCAAATCAACACGTAACCAACTATCTTTGCTCAACTCCCATAGCCAAACAACTTCAGTTGGAAGCGTATTCGGTTCTTTGTTAACTGAATCCTTATCCGAACTTTTAAACTCGGTTTGTTTCACCGCGTTTTCAGAAATTGCTCCCATAGCTTGATTTTTTACTTTTTGAGGTTCTCGCCTTACTTGGCTTGATGGACTATTTATCTCGCCTTTTACTGACGGTGATAGCACTCTCTCAATTATCGGCGCAGACGAATTACTGTGGCTTGACGTTGCAGAATGAGACAGAGGCATAACAAAATTTAATGACGCAGAAAAAGTTTCTGAATCAGTTAAATTCTGGAGTTGGAAATCAAACCTCTTTTGACCATCGCCATCTCCAACGAGAAATACATGAATATCTGTGCCGCAGGAATTGTTGTTCAGACTCGACGAAATTCTCTGACATGAATAACCTGGCGCAACTGACAATGTATTGCCAAGACCGCTTACATTTCTAAATTTTGGCCGAAATTTGAATTGTGGAGCCACGGAAATTTCAGTAACTTTGATTTTAGAATCACCAATTTTCAAATTCTCATATATTGAACCAAACTCAAAACTTGATCTTATGTCTTTTGCTTTACTGACACTATGGTCAAAAGATAAAGACGGCCAGATCTCAATCTTTTCTCCTATAAAATCTGGGGGATCTAATAAAGAAGCCTTAAGTAGCCCTCTAAGAGAGAACCCATAGAGCGATGAATCCGTATTAAATTTAGAAGACCAAATTTGTCCATTCGAACCCAACTCCGCCTTCCCCTGTGCCGAGGCAACCATTAAATGGTTTTCAAGGAACACGTTTTCTCTAACGTTCATTATATTATAGATAGTAAATGAAGCTCCTTTGTTTTTCACTTTTCCGGAATTTGGGTTCACAGTGTCTGAGTTGTGATATTGCAGTCCAAATGCGCCACCAATAGTTCCTGACTCTTTTCCTGGTTGTTCAACTGAAACTCTTATCTCACTATTTGTAGTTTCATTACCATTCCGATTATTTACATAACTTAATGCTGTATCTATGTTCCAGCGACTTCCATTTTTCATCGGTTGTGTATTCGAAGAAGTGGTATTGAATTTTGAAATATTTTCATCAACAAAAATACGATTTATAGGTTTTTCATAACTATAAAAGTCAAGTTTACTCTTAGGTTGATCCTGTTTCTCATTTTTTTGATGAATAATATGTCTCTCAATTGCATCAGAGATATACATTTTATTAAATTTTATCAAACTTTGAGTCCTATTTAGAACCTCAAGGTTGACAGTGGTCTCTAGTTTGGCCGCTGCATCAGTCTGGTCTGTATTACCAAAAGACACTGGTTCACCATAGATGTATAAATTTACACCATCAGAGACCGTCCGATTAGGTAAATAAGAGGTAACAACAATATAATACGTCTGTCCTCCCACAAGATTTTCGGTTATTTGTGGGCAATAACGTACCTGTCCTCCGCAAGTTCCCATGGTAACACCAACCGAGCGGATGCCAGTAAAATCATCTTTAACAGTCTGAGCATTATTTGCTGGAGAGCTTGGTTGAAATGTTCCAGAATAAAATACAATTACTGTATCTTCAGTACTAGACGATAAACCTATCTCGTAAGTTCCTGAAGAACTCGGGACAAAGTATTGAGCAACAAAATTTCGATTTGAACCGGTGGTGGCTAAATTTGCAGTGGAGGTTAATGTTGCACCCCCACCATTAAATGACCCAGATGTTGCACCATCTGAGTTTGTAGTCAACACTGTCTCACTGAGGATTGGCGCGGCTAAAGTTGAAGCACCAGTTACCACCCAAATAAAAAGGCAGACTATGAGTTGTAATAAAACATCCTCAATATTTTCTTTATTCGCAATCGGCTCATAGATAGTCATCACATTTAGAACACTACTCCATTTTAAACCATTCAAGAAATATCATCAGGACTCATTTAGAAAAATTATTTTTCTTGCCTCATTAAGAGCAACTTTTGGTGGAATAAAGCAATTCTCCTGCCTACACACTTTTTTGACAAAAGGATTATAGGCTGAGTTTGACGCTTTTAGTTAAGTTCAAGGTGAAACCCCGTACCCGCCCATGATTTCTTGTGATCCATTTGTGACCTGGACACAAAAAAGCCGTCAAAAGATAATGGTTATAACGACTTGGGTGGCGGGAGTGACGGGACTCGAACCCGCGGCCTCCGGCGTGACAGGCCATTATTTAAGGGTAATGCAGGGTAAATTGGTAGCATTTGTGCTAAATACTGCCCATCGTTTACCACCTATTCCCACACAAAAACTACAACAACCTACAACAAGCTAGCTGTAACGTCCCATCATGCTTTTCTTTTCTTCTTCTTGCCTTTTGATCTTAACATCGCAAAGTCCTTTCCATCGATTTTGTCGCGCGGTTCAGCTATGACCGCTATCTTCTTTTAGGATGGAAGAAAAGGGCCGGGCATATTTAACTCTTATGTTATTCTAGACATCGACAAGCCCTCATGCATAA